>JAIXPK010000044.1 GCA_027486335.1 Verrucomicrobiaceae bacterium
ACCCGCAGCGTCTCCCCACCGTTGTCCAATCGCCCACCCGCCCACTGCACCGCACTCACCCCAGGAAACTGCGCCGCAAACTTCACCAGATCCTGCGTGATCACCGCATACCCGTTCGCAGGCACCGTCAGCACTGGGAACGTAAACGTAATCCCCGACGCAAACCGCACGCCCGTCAGCGTCATCGGCACCGCCGTGATATTCCGGAACTCAATGTACTCAGCCTGACTGCTCGACGGAGGATCAAACATCAGCTCCGTAATCCTCAGCCCGTTCATCACCGTCACATCCGCACTCACATCGCTCCCATTCGAAAACCCGGCCGTCGGCAGCGGCAAATAACCAATCGCCACTCCCCCATCCGTCGTCCGGCCCTGCGACACATCAGGATTCCCCCCCAGCACCGTCACAATGTCCATAGGCACCGCACCAGCATCCAGCAGCGCAATCGTATCCCGAATCCTCGAAATCTTGAACGCCAGATGGTTGCCCCCAGCCGCCGCATTCCCATCCGCTACCAGCGCCAGAAACCCTCCGGCCCCCACAAAACTCAACGGAGGAAACACACTCTGCCCCGGCTCGTTCCGGTAATCCTGACTCATCCGCCACCCGCCAATGTCCACCGGCAGCGACTCAGGATTGTACAACTCCACAAAATCCCCGGCCACAATGATGCTGTTAGACCCCAGCCACTCGTTGATCCGGATCCCGCTCCCAGTCCCCGTCTCGCACACCGCCGTGTTCGCCGCCGCAGGCGTCGGCTCCGACAACCGCCACCCGCCAGCCACCCGCGCCACGGACTTCCCGCTCAGCTGCGGCCCGAACACCACTTCGTCCATCACAGCCCCACCAGCCGACCTGAACCGCACGGTCTCACCGCCACCTCCATCCAACCCGAAACCAGCCTGCGTCGCGTCCACCACCAGGTACCCGCCCGGCGCTATCACCGTCCCCGCTGGGAACGTGAACCGTCCCGGCACCGCGTCGTCATCCGACAACGAACACCCGTCCAGCACCGCCGTCTCACTCCCCCAGTTCCGCAACTCAATGAAGTCCACCCCGCTCACCGGAGCCGCCAGCACTTCACTCAGCACCACTGTCGGTATCCCCGCCACCACCGTAAACGCCACCGTCGTCGGATCTTCCTGCCACAACCCTGAATCCCGCTTCCCTAGCACCGTCAGCACGTGCGCTCCCGCACTCAACCCGCTCAGCGTCACCGGCACCGAAACCGCAATCTCCGGACTCTCCGCGCCTCCATCCACCCGGTACTTGTAATGGCTGAACCCATACGCCCACGCCGGCTGCCCCGTCGGCGTGAAACTTCCCCCGATCCCTGCCCCAATCGTGAACGTCGCCGGCCACACACTCCCCGGCGGAGTCTGTACCCGAATCCCCGTCCTCGCGACATCCGCCCCCGCATTCCCACCCATCGGCCCTGCCCCCAGCACCGGCGAACACCACTGCGGCCGCAATGCCGCCACCACCTGCTCTGCCGTCGCCGTCGCAGGATTCGTGATCAATCCAAGATTCAGCTTCAGATCCGCTCCAATCACATTCCCGGTCGCCTCCACCCCAGCTGGCGGTGCCACCGGCAGGAAATTCCCGTTCATCACCAGTCGGCTGTTCGCTGGCACATAGTTCCGCGCCAGATTCTCCGCATCAAAGATCACATTCCCTTCCAGATAGAATCCCTTCCCTTCCCCAGTAACGCCTTCGTCATCAAAGTTCACGATCCCCGATCCTCCATCAATCCCACCCACCTTCGTTGTCCTCACAATCGTGTTGTAAAGCAGCACGCCAGACCCGCCCTGCGGCTGCCCGCCCTGCTTCATCGTAATCGCATTGTCACAATCATAGATCAGATTGTTGATCACCGTCACCTGACTGTAATCCGCATTGTCCGACCCGCCCGAAACCGCGCTCGAACTGTCAGGCGACGCCCCGTTCCGGTGCGCATGCATGAACACATTCCCCTCAATCCACGCATCCGTGCTGTCGAGATCCAGAATGTCATCGTCCGATCCCGTAAACACACAGTTCAGCACGTGCAGAATCGGCCCCGGCCGGTTCCCGCCCGTGAAATCAACCGAATCATTGTACCCCTGCGTCTTTCCGAACCGGCAGCGCTCAATGATCCCGCGACCACCCGCCGCAATCCCGCCGGTCCCGTGCACCGGCTCAAACCCGGCCGTACTGTCAGGAAACACACAGTCACTCACCCGGAAGGAACTCCCATCAAACGACAGGAACTGCACCGCAGGATTCAGGAACGTCACATGGTGAATCTCCACATTCGCCCCGCTCTGCGCCCAGATCGCCGTCGATCCATTCTGGCTGATCGTCAGATAGCTGAACAACGACGGCGACGCCGACGCCCCAGTCACCCGGATCCCTCCCCAGTTCCCCGTTCCCGACGGAATCCGCGCCATCACAATCCCAGCCGCCTCCGTCCCTTCCGCCACAATCCGCCCGCCCGCACTCACATTGATCGACGCCCCCGACGCCACAAACACCGTCGTCCCAGGCTGAATCGTCAGCACCACACCATTCGGTACCGTTAGGTTCGCCGTCACATTGTACGGCCCAGCCGCCGGACTCCACGTCTCACTCCCCGCCAGCGTCCCGCTCCGGTTCACCCCGGGAACATCATACCAGATCGTCACCGGCTGACTCGCAAAAACACTCCCCGCCTCATCATGCGCCGTGCACACAAGGTTGTTCAACCCCGGCTGCAGCACCACAGCCGTCCCCGCACTCCACGAATTGTCAGCCGCAGCCGTCGACCCATACGGATTCGTCGTCACCTTGATCCCGTTCACCCTCACCTCCGCCGTCCGCACCGGATCAATCTTCCCTCCCAAATCCCCCAGATTCGTAGCCGTCGTCGTCCGCGGCACCCCATTCTGCAACGCCAGCGTCGTCCCAGCCGTGAACGCCGTCGGCAGAAATGCCTCAATCGTCGTCCTCCGCGTGTCCATGAACGACTTGATGTGCGCCCGGATCGCATCCCCGTTCGGCGTGAACTGCGTCCCCATCCACTGCGCATCCAGCATCGTGTCGATATAGGCATCAAACGCCGGCTTCGCAAAAAGCGTTTCCAGATACCGCCGCAACGCCGCCTTGAACTTCCGGCCAGTCACCGGATTCCGATAAAACTTGTCCATCTGCGGCAATGTCGCGTTGTCGCCAGGATAGTTCGCCTGCGTGCACTGATAAATCGTCCCCGTCGGCGGCGCTACCATATCCCCCAGCCCAATCGCGTTCAGATTGAAACACGTGTCCATGTCATGCGGAATCAGCCGGCAGAGGTCGTCATCCAACCCGAAATACACCGAGTAATCATCATCGTCCCCATTCGCCATGTTCGTCTCCGCATGGTTGATGATCGTCGAAATCGCCAGAAACCGGCACCACTCATCAATGTCCACCGTGTTCTTGATCGTCTCATGGAACGTCTCAACCGTTCCCGCATTCAACGACGTGATCCACGCATGCAGATCACCCCAGTCATTCTGCACCGCATTCGTCTGCTTGTTCCACCCCTCATTCACATAACCGCCCTCAGCCCATCCATTCGCCCCGATCACCGGCAGCGTCGACACCCCCCAACGCACACTCCCCCGGATCTTCCCATAACCATTCCCATCGTTGTTCCCCGGAAACCACTCGTCAATCGTCTCACCCCCACGCGGCATCAGATCACAGTAATACCCAAACGTCCGGTTCCCATTCTGATCAAGGATCCGGTTCACTCCGTTGATCCGCATCCCCACCATGTTAGACTTCTCACACGGCACCCCCGCCGCCTCCATCAACCGGCTCCCAAGGAACTGGCTGTACGAATACTTGTAATTCAGCGTGAACGCCGTCCGCCCGTTCCAGGACGCATCACCCGGCACATCCAGCCTCAAGTTCACCGGGGTGTCGCTCCGCGAACTGTTCCCCCGCGTCCGGATGCTCCCGCGATACCTCACATCAAACGCCCCGCCCTGACGGAATATCACCGTGCAGTTCGGCGCCGCATTGCTCGTCCGGTTCGCCAGCCCCGCATTCCACGACGCATTGTCCGCCCCCGTCAGCACCACTTGGTACAATGACCGCGCATCCGCCCACGCTTCCTCACTCACCTGGTAAAGACAATTCGCATTCTGCACCGGATTCGCCCCGTTCAAATCCAGCGTCGGAGGCGGCCACGAACGCACATTCGCCACACTGTCCGCCGCCCTCACATAAAACTCCACCACCGTATTCAATGCCTGCGCCGGAAGCACCGCCCCGTACACGCCGTCATTCGCCAACCCGTCACCATTCAAGCCATCATCCTTCAGCAGCACTTCGTCCCAGTCCACCGCAGGCGTCGTTCCAGACGGCAGCCACGTCCTGTAATACACCGACGCACTGATCCCCGTCGTCAGTTCATCCGTAATCCGCGCCGTCACCGTCACCTGCTGGGTCCGGTTCGGTACCGCCGGACTGTGCAGCACATCCCGAATCAGCGGCGCACTATTCACCCGCGCCACCAACGCATTCGCCGCCCCTGGCGTCGGCACCGCCGCCGCCCAGTTCGCCCCAGCCTTGTTCGAAAGCCCCGGATTGATCAACTGAATCGATGACCCGCCCGCATTCCCAATCTCCGGATCAGGATCCGCCGCCGTCACCCACTCCAGACCCGGATCCGTGTCCAATCCATTCGCCGGCGTCTGCCCTGGCGTGTTCGTTGCATCCCAGACACCCACAATCTTCCGCACCGCCCAGTCGCCGGAATCCCCATACTCCACCTCATCCACCGTCGCCCCCAGCGCATTCTTCAGCCGGATCAATTCCCCACTGTTGCTCAACCGCGACAACGGCCCCCACCCAGTCGCCGTCACCGCCACCCCGCCACCATACTTCGCCGTAAACACCACCCGGTCCGCAGGCACCGCCAGCGACGCCTTCGCAGGCAGCAACTGCCCCGCCGGAAACACATAGTTCACCCCCTTGCTGAACTCCCAACCAGTCAGATCCACCGCCGCATCACCGAAATTGTAAACCTCGATGAACTCCTCAAACACACCGCTCGCTCCCGGCGGATTGTACATGATCTCACTGATCATCACCGTATTCAAATCCGCCGTCACATTCAGCGTCACCACCGTCACCCCAGACGTCAGCGCCCCGTCACTCGCACGGTAACTGAACGTCGTCGTCCCCGAATACCCAGTCGGCGGCACATAATCAAACGACCCGTCACTCCGCAGCGTCAGCGCCCCCTCCACCGGTGCCGCCACCAGTACCGCCGTCAGCACACCACCCTCCACATCCGTGTCATTCCGCAACACCCCGTTCCCCGCCGCAATCGTCAGCGGTGTGTCCACTCGCACCCCATACGCATCAGCCACCGCCACCGGGGCATCATTCACCGCATTCACCGTCAGCGCCACCGTCACCACTCCCGACTCACGCACGCCGTCAGACGCCCGATAACTGAAGCTGTCGCTCCCCGCAAAGTTAGCCGCCGGCGTGTACGCAAAGGAACCATCCGCATTCAGCGTCAGACTTCCCCTCGTCGCGCCCGCCACTAGCACCGCCGTCATCGCCTGCCCCTCCGGATCCGCATCATTCGCTAACACACCCTGCGCCGCAGGCACCGTCAGCGTCCCATCCTCATCCACGCTGTACGCATCCGCCACCCCGCTCGGAGCCGCATTCAGCGACACCGTCACCGTCACCGGACTCGAACTCAACGCCTCATCCCTCGCACGATACGTGAACGTATACACGCCGCCCACCGGCGCACTGAATGTAAACGATCCATCAGCACCCAATGTCACCGTCCCACCCACCGGCGGTGTCCCCAGCTTCGCCGTCAGCACCGTGCCCGCATCCGCATCCGTATCATTCGCCAACACCCCCTGCGACGCCCCAATCACCAGCGGCACCCCCGGATCACCCGCATAACTGTCCGCTCGCGCCACCGGCGCATCATTCACCGGCATAACCGTCACCGTCACCGTCGCCGGTGCAGACGGCCGAGTGTCCGTCGCCCGGTACGTGAACGTATCCGTCCCATTGAAGTCCGCCGCAGGAGTGTACACAAACCCGCCATCCGCATTCATCACCACCGTCCCGCGCGTCGGCTGAGTCACCACCGACGCCGTAAACGCATCCCCTTCACCATCCACATCATTAGCCAGAACCCCCGGTGCCGTCACCGTCAGCACCGTGTCCTCCGCCGTCGTATAACTGTCCGCCGTCACCAGCGGCGCCGCATTCGGCCCCGTCACCACCGTAATGCTAGCCGTCGCCACCGCGGACACGCGCCCGCTCGTGTCCCGCGCCCGGTACGTGAACGAATCCGCTCCCGTAAACCCAGCCGACGGCGTGTACGTGAAGGTCCCGTTGCTGTTCAAAGTCACATTCCCACGCGCCGGCCCAGTCACCAATTCCGCCACCAGCGTCGCCGTCTCCCCAGGATCCGAATCCGTATCGTTCGCCAGCACCCCAGCCGAAATCGCCCGCGTCACCCGAACCCTCATGTCAAAAGACAAATCACTCGAACTCGCCCCGTTCTGGTGCGCCTCCGCCGCAATAAGATTCACCCCCTCACGGAAGGTCCCCGCAGGCAGCGTGAACGTCTGCGTCGAATTGTCATTCACATTCGTCGACGGGAAATAATCCCACGCCAACTCAGGCATCGTCGCCAGATCCGGCAGATTGCTCGTCCGGATCCCCGTCCCCCCATTGATGTAAAACGCCGCCGCATCATCGTAAATCACCGACACTTCCACCCCCGTAACGTTGAACGCATTCGCCACCGTCAGCGGTCTCCGGAAATAGTAAGCCGCAAACTTGTCACCCGCACCAGCATTGAACGCAGGATCGGGATTGTCGTTGATCACAGACCCCTCATCGCCATCCCCATAACCCAATTCCCCCGGACCAGTCTTCCAATCCCCGTTCTCCACAAAATCCTCCGCTCGCCACGCTGTCCCCAGATTCCGGCTCGCCAGCACCAGTGAGTCAAAATACCGCCAGTCCGGTGCCTTGTAAGGCATCAATTCCTCCGTCGTCGTCCCACCCGCCAGCGCACTCACCACCAACGGCGTGTTCCTCACCGCCGTGTAACTGTCCCCCGCCGCCACCGGCGCATCCGGCGTGTCCGTCACATTAATCGTCACCGTCACCGGAGCCGATTGCAGCGCCCCGTCACTCACACGGTACGTGAACGTCGCCACCCCCGAAAACTGCGCCGTCGGCGTGTAACTGAACGACCCGTTCGCATTCATCACCACCGCCCCATTGCTCGGCGTGCTCGCAGACACCGCACTCAGCGCCGCCGCCGCATGATCCACATCACTGTCATTCGCCAGCACGCCCTGCGCCACCAGCACCGTCAGCACCGCCCCCTGCGTTATCCCATAACTGTCCGCCACCCCCACTGGCGCATCATTAACCGGCGTCACCGTCACCGTCACCGTCGCAGGATTCGACTGCCCAGTCGAATCCACCGCCCGATAACTGAAACTGTCCGTTCCAAACCAGTTCGCATTCGGCGTGTACGTGAACGTCCCCGTCGTCCCCAGCACAAGGGTCCCGTTCGCAGGATCCGTCACCTTCACCGCCGTCACCGGTGCCACACCTCCCGTATCATTGTCCAGCAACGATCCGCCCGTCCCTTTCACCGACACATCAATGTTGTCGAAATTCACAATCCCTCCCTCATCCAAATCGAGATTCTCACCGTTCGGCCGCGGCCCGAACCCGCCAAACGCCACCACATGCGACCCAGCCGTCACCGGCACCTCAATCGTATACGTCCCCCATCCACTGTCTGCATTCCCGTTCGCTCCCGCCGCTCCCGCTGGATTCGCCCCCACCTGTCTCACCAGATAATTCCTCCCGCCGGAACTCAACCGCACGCCGTCCAGCATCACAATCGCCTCCGCAAACTCGTTGTCCTCTAACCCGTTCACCGCTCGCGCCCGCGCATCACACTTGATCGCTAGGGTCGCCGCCGTCGGCACCTCAATCGTCCGCCGCCAGCCACCCGAAATACTCCCCCCGCTCCCGCCACCACCAAACCCACGCGAAAACGACACGTTCACCGACGCCCCCGGATTCCCCGTCCCGGAATCCAACGCCCCGGACACCACGTTAGGACGGTTCGTCCCGTCAATGTCATCTGCATACACCATCCCACGCAGCGGATCCGCACTCGCCGACGCAATCGTCAGGTCAATCCCCGCATCCGAACTGTTGTTCGTGTTCTGGTGCAACTCCACCGCAATCACATTCGCCCCGACCGCAAACGGCACAGTCAGCGGCACCGTCGTATACGCCGTCTCACTCCCGCCACTCCCGCCCACTAGCGCATCCGGATTCACCGGCACATTCCCGGGATAGTTGTACCGCCCAGCCTCCACCCCGTTCACATAAATGATGCACCCGTCATCCGCCAGTACCCGCGCATTCCACGTCTGCGCCGCCTCCGCTCCCGTCATCGTGAAACTCGTCCGGAACAGATACGTGTTCACCGTGTTCACCCCGCTGTTCCCCGTAATCCCTCCCAGCAGGTTCGGCGCATTCGCAAACGCATCCACCCCACCACCCTGAATCGGCAGCGCCGCCGACTTCCACCCCGCCACCGTCGAACTCGTCTTGTCAAACCCCACCACATTCCACGCCCGACTCGCCCCATCCCTCGGATACGCGTTCGCTCCCCCAGCCGCAGTCGTCAGCAGTGTATCCAGATAATCCCAACTCCCCGGCAGCGTAAACCCAGCACCCCCAGCCTCGAAATCCGTCACCAGCAGCGGATTCGTCACCGCCCCGCCAGACAACGCCGTGTCCTCAGGGGTCGTAAACGTGTCATTCACCGCCGTCGGCACGGCATACAACGGAATCGCCACAGCAGGCAGCAGCAACGCAAGCAACAGGGAGGAACGCATGGGAAATCAGGGGGTAATCGGCGTCAGGGTAAACACCGGTCGGGAATTCTGCACAAATCAGGGTCTTCTCGTCAATCACACCAGCTCCAGAACCCTCCACAAAAGGATCCCCCGCCGCCATGACCGCGAAACTCAACGGTCGCACCAGAAAGATGACCGCAAGATTAAAGCTGCCGCCATTCAACCCATCGGACACCGTTTCCACGTGTTTCGGGGTTTCCCCTACGCACCCGTCCCTCAAGCCTCACGCTCCGGCGTCACCGTCTCGAATATCCCCCCGCCCACCAGCTCGTCCCCATCATAAAACGCACAGATCTGCCCCGGTGCCAACGCCCGCTGCGATTCATCAAACGTCACCGCCACCCGCCCGCCCTCCAGCGCCTCCACTTCCGCATCCTGCCCCGGACACCGATACCGCGGCTGCACCTGACACCGCCCAGGCAACCCCAGCGGCCCCACCGTCCAAGACAGCGTCCCCACCGTGCACCGTAGCGCATACAACCTCGGCGTCTCCGGATGATCAAACGCCACCACCAGCTCCCGCGTCCCCACCCGCTTCTCCACCACCACATAGGCCTCCTTGTAAGCATTCGACGCCACCCCCAACCCCTTCCGCTGCCCCAGTGTGTACAAATGCACCCCCGCATGCCTCCCCAGCACCCTCCCGTCCAACCCCACAATATTCCCCGGCTCATCCGGCACAAACGCCCGCAGAAAATCACTCATCCTGACATTCCCAATAAAGCAGATCCCCTGGCTGTCCTTCTTCGCCGCCGTCGCCAGCCCCAGCGCCGCCGCACGCTCCCTAACCTCCGCCTTCAGCATTCCCCCGATCGGAAACTCCGCCCGCCGCAACTGCTCCTGCCGCATCAATGCCAGAAAATAACTCTGGTCCTTCCCCGGATCCATCCCCCGGTACATCCGGCTCACCCCATCACCCCCATGCACCACCCGCGCATAATGCCCGGTCGCCACCGACTCAAATCCCTCCGCCAAAGCATAATCCAGAAACACCCCGAACTTGATCTCACGATTACACATTACGTCAGGATTCGGCGTCACGCCGCTCCGGTACCCCTCCAGCAGATAGCTCACCACCCGCTCCCGGTAGTCCTGCATCAGATTCACCACCCGGAACGGCACCCCTAACTTCTCAGCAACCGACCGCGCATCCTCAATGTCCTCCTGCCACGGACAATCCCCCAGAATGTTCTCCTCATTAATCCAGTTCTTCATGTACGCCCCCTCCACCTCATGCCCAGCCTCCAGCAGCATGGCCGTCGCCACACTGCTGTCCACCCCACCAGACATCGCTGACAAAATCCGCGCCATATCCCCTCCGGTTCGCACCGCCTCCCTCCCTCCGCAAGTGGCCTCATCACCACCCTCCCGCCACGCCAGGATCTGCGCAGTCTTCACCAACCCATGCGGCGCAACCCACCCAGCCAGCCCGGTATATCTTCATCATGACTGCAACGCTCTCATCCATCCTCGCCGCAGCCGCCACGGCCGCCCTCGCCACCTCCACCGCCCTCGCCGGCTCCTCCACCCCAGCCCTCCCTCCAACCCCTCCCCCTGCCACCGGCGACTGGCTCTCCCACACCATCTCCCCAGTCAATAACCCCATCTTCTTCGAAGACCCCACGATCCGCACGGAACTCCGGCCGATCTACATGCGCCACAACATCGACGACGGCTTCATCACCAAAGGCGGCGACGTCAACCTCTACGCCCTCCAGTTCCGCTGGGCCATCACCAACCGCCTCGCCCTCATCGCCACCAAAGACGGCTACGTCGACATCAACCCAGGCGTCGGCCCCGGCGCCTCCGGCTGGGCCGATGTCGCCCTCGGCCTCAAATACGCCCTCATCGACGACCGCGCCAACCAGTTCATCCTCACCCCAGGCTTCACCTTCGAAGCCCCCTTCGGCGAGAAAAAGGCCTTCCAGGGCAACGGCGACGGCGAATTCAATCTCTTCGTCTCCGCCGCCAAGGGCTTCGGTGACTTCCACCTCACCACCAATGTCGGCTTCCGCCTCCCCATCGACGGCGATGCCGAAACCTCCAGCTTCCACTACAGTCTCATGGCCGACTACTACGTCTGCCAGTGGTTCATCCCCTTCGTCTCCATGAACGGCTCCACCGTCATCAGCGACGGCACCGCCCTCCCACTCGACAGCGAAGGCTACGACCTCATCAACTTCGGCAGCACCTCCGCCGACACTTCCATCACCCTCGGCGGCGGCTTCCGCACCAGACTCCGCCCCAACCTCGATCTCGGCTTCGGCTACGAAACCGCCGTCGTAAACCCCAAGGGCCTCTTCGCCGATCGCTTCACCTTCGACGTCATCTGGCGCTTCTGACCTGATTTTGCGGACATCGCGCCCATCCGCCCCGTTTGG
>JAIXPK010000471.1 GCA_027486335.1 Verrucomicrobiaceae bacterium
ATGGCGTCTGACTGGTCCATGCGCATGTCGAGCGGGCCGTTGAAGCGGATGGAGAAGCCGCGGGAGGCGTCGTCGAACTGGTGGCTGCTGACGCCGATGTCGAGGAGGATGCCGTGGAGGGGGCCGATGGCTTCGCGCTGAAGGATTTCTGGGAACTGGTCGAAGCGGGCGTGGAAGATGCGGAAGCGGTCGGGGTAGGCGGCTTGGAGGGGAGCGGCCTGGGCGATGGCGTCCTGGTCGCGGTCGATGGCGATGACGGAGGCACCTGCGGCGAGGAGACGGGAGGAATGGCCGCCGCCGCCGAAGGTGCCGTCGAGGATGGTCATGCCGGGGCGAGGGGCGAGGGCGGCGACGACCTCGTCTGGCATGACTGGGAGGTGGTAATCAGAGGGGCCCTCGGGAGTGGGAGGGATGGTGAGCCCGCGATTGGGCCGCTCCGTTTGGGGGGAGGGAGGCGCTGCGGGATCAGGGGCCGAGGGCATGAAAAGCTGGCAGAGGAGCGGGTTGAGAAAGAGAACTTAGAAGTTAAGTCTTCGGAAATTTCGGTCAATCGGAATAGAAGAAACCGCGGTAATTATGGTTTTTGTGCGAAACTGGTTTTAGTTAAGATTTGCGAAAGATCAATGTTTTTCCCGGTTTTTTGCGAAATGGGGTGGGGGAGAGGGTGTGGGTGGAGTGGCTTGACGGCTGTGAAAGGTCTTTTATAGTTCGCCGATGAAATCCCCCTCCTGCCGCCTGCTGGTTGCCGCCGTGGCGCTTGTCCAGAATGTTGCTGTGGTGGACGCGGTGGCGTTGCCGAATCCTTTTAAGAAGAAGGTGGCAGAGTCTGTGCCTGCTGCGCCTGAGTTGAAGGCTGCGGAGGCTGAGGCGTCGCGGATGTTTGCGGCTGCGGCGGCGGATGAGGCTGCTGGGAAGACAGGGGCGGCGGAGAAGAGTTACCGGCGGATTGTGCGGGATTATCCGTTTACGAATGCGGCACCGGCGGCGCAGTTCCGGCTGGCGGCGTCACTCGAGCAGCATGGGAAGTTGCCGAAGGCGTTTGATGCGTATCAGGAATTGATCGAGACGTATCGGAAGACCCCGCAGTTTGCGGAGGCGCTGGATCGGCAGTATGGGATTGCGATGCAGAGTCGGACGGAGCGGACTGGGTCGTTTTTCGGGATACCGCGGAAGGTGGATGCGACGGATCTGATTGGGATGTTCGGGAAGATCATTGCGAATGCGCCACAGGGGAGCCACGCGGCGGAGGCGCAGTTTGAGATCGGGCAGATTTATGATGACGACAAGGAGCCGGACATGGCGATTGCGGCATACAAGAAGGTGACGGAGGATTATCCGCAGAGTCCCTTGGCGAAGGAGGCTCAGATGCGGGTGAGTAAGAATTACATTGGGAAGGTGAAGGATGGGAGTCGGGATGAATCGAACATCAAGGAGGCGCGCGTGGCGACGGAGGAGTCGATGGGATTGTTTCCGGATCCGGGAGCGGATTTGAGCGGGACGCGGACGGAGATTGACGAGGCGGCGTCGGAGAGTGCGTTCAAGACGGGGCGGTACTATGAGAAGCGCGGGAATCTGCGTGCGGCGATGATGTACTACACGGAAGTGCTGAAGGCTCCTGGGAGCACGCATTATGAAGAGGTGCGGGACCGGGTGAACGAGATGAGCAGCCGGGATCCGAAGCTGATGGATTCGGTGCGGGATTTGAAAGTGAACACGACGGAGTTGGCGGTGCCTGCGGCGAGTGACGTGAAGGGGCGTGCGGAGTATTTCGGGCCGCCGATGCTGGCGAGTGGGCGAGTGAAGAAGGGTGGTGAGGTGAAGCGGCCGGGGATGAGGCAGGGGGATTCGGTGCCGATCACGCCGATTGAGGAACCGGAGTTGCCGACGGGGAGTGACAAGGCTGGGAAGCCTGATGATTCGCTGCTGAATCCCGGGAGTGTGCCGTTGCCTGATCCTGGGGCGGCGGTGCCGCCGCCGGTGACGCCTGGATTGGAGCCTCCGAGTCTGGGGCCTGATGGGGGAGCGCCGCCGGAGATTCCGGCGAGTGGTGGCGGGGAGAAGCCTGCGGATGAGAAGAAGGGCGAGGGCGAGAAGAAGGCCGAGTGAGCGAGGTTAGATTTTCCGAATTGACTCCATGATATCTTATACTGGTTTTGTGCGTGCTGCGGTGTTTGCTGTCGTGGCGGTGGTATTTTCGAATTGTGCCGGGTATCAGATGGGGGCGAGTCGGCCGGCGGCGATGGAGGGAGTGAAGACACTTGCGGTGCCGTTGTTCCGGAACAACACGCTCGAGCCGAGGGCGTCGTCGATTGTGTCGAACAACGTGGTTAGGCTGCTGCAGAATGACGGGACGTACAAGCTGGTGGATTCGAGTCTGGCGGATGCGGTGCTGAAGGGAACGATCACGCGATTTGACCGGAGGCAGCTGCGTTCGGCGCGGAATAACAGTTTGCGGACGCGGGAGCTGGAGTTGCGGGTGTGGATTGACTACACGGTGGAGACGCGGGCTGGGGCGGTCCTGGTGCGGGGGACGGCGAATGGATCGACGTCGCTGTTCCTTGATCCGAATTTCCAGCTGACGGAGCGTCAGGGGATTGATGATGCGTCACTGCGGGCGGCGGAGGATCTGGTGAGCCGGTTGTGTGAGGGTTGGGGGTCGGATGCGTTTCCGGTGGATGCGAGCGGGCAGGTGGCGCCGGTGGCAGGGGATGCGGCGGCGCGGTCGGCGATGCCTGGGTTCATGCAGCCGAGGGTGAGGTGAGTTGGGGGGATGGGGCCCGCCTCACAGGTGGCATCTTCTGGGGTTGTGGGGAGAGGATGAAGTCAGTCGGTCTGGGCGGCGTACGGGATTCGGGCAGAAGATAGGTATGTTCTGAGTACCCAGATGATTGCATTCCAACGGCTGCGGCCGTTTTCATGATTGGGGTGGGTGCGGGGTGGTTGAGGGGCGAGGAGACCGGGGTCTTCGGGGTCTTTCGAGTCGAGGGGCGACGCAAGAGGACAGGCATCTTGCAGTTCTTTGAGCGCTCAAGAACCCGGGGCTCGTTACGGCTGTGCGACCGGGGAATCGGAACGCTTGAGTCCGGCGGAATCTGGTGGTAGTGAGTTTCGATGACTGTGCTTTCTGGCAGCGCATGAGTGCTCTGGAGTGTCGTCGTCCCAGTCTGGAATCCATTGAAAATGCGTCTTGAGTGTAAAGGCTGTCACAAGCATTCGGGCGAGCCGCGAGCGGCCACTGGAATCTTCACGATGCTTCCTGCGGCGGTTATCAGCGGTGTTATGTGTGCCGCACTCGGGCGAGGCCTTGGTGCCTGGGTATGGATTCTCGGGCCACTGCTCTGGCTAGTTCTTTCGTTGGCACTTTGGAAGTTGCCGCTTTGGTTTGCATCCATGCGATACCTTCGCCGTCGTTGTCCGCATTGTGGCGCGTGCGATTGGGATTCTCCACGCTACTCCGGTTTCGGGTTGTGACGAGTCAACGCGGATTGAGGGTCTGACGCCTCTGCCGGGGCGGGGTGGTTGGGTGTGCTAGGACGATGGCTGGCGCCGCCGGTCGATTTCCGTCAAGCCTTCGGCTTGGGGGATGAGGATGCCGCGGAGAGGGCTTGTGGGGAGGGCGGGTAGGCGTGCTCCGCACGCAGAGAGAGCTGTGATTCTGACAGCAGTCCAGAGCCTGCGGCTGGCTGATTCGGAGGGGGGCTTGTGGGGAGAGTAGGTGAGAACGGAGCCTCGCGTGGATGGAGCTTGTACGGAGAGTGGCGATTAGGGAGAACGCCGGCGGGGTAGGGAGACAGGGCTCTTCGGGGTCTTCCGAGTCGAGGGGCAACGCAAGAGGACAGGCATCTTGCAGTTCTCAAATCATCGCATTTTTTGGATTCTGGAATGCAATTTCTTCCGGACATCATCGTTTTGTATCACCGTACTCCACGCTAAAGCGGCGTCCTCATCACCAGTTTGAATACAATATCCAACGGCGACAGCAGCAGCTGAATCCTTCTTTTCGCCAACAGGCAGCGACCGCACCCAGGTTGTTGCCTCGCTAGGCTCCTCATTGAGCCATGCTGACGTAAAACTCGAAACAGCCAGCGTCGATAAATCCCGATTGTCACCCCATGTATCCAGCCATGAAGCTGCTTCGAGGGGGTGCGCCCTGCCAAGATTCAACGCAACTTCACTCACCGTTTGCGTGTTCCAAAGCCTCGAATCAGCAGGCAATTCAAGCACTTTCTTCCAGTCAGAACCAAGAGATGCCGCAGCGATGAAGCCGTTCATCAGCTCCATGTCATTAAGAGACGTCACGGTCTTGAGCGCGGAATCGAAACCAAGATCGTCAGCGAGTCTTTTTGCGGCGATCGCAACTACGGCATCGGCAATGTCTCTGGGAAGATTGCTTCTATCAATGGACACCAAGTTCTGGAACGTCAGCCGGTGACCTCGCGTAAAAAACTCATCCCGGAACACATCAGCATCTTCGATCGAATCACGCCGAGCGAATCGTATCGTCACTGCAATTAAATCGTCATCGGAGAGCTGCTTTACGAACGCTCTGAGTTTTGAAGTTCGACGAGCTCCCAAAGGCTGATTGTCAATGACCTCAAAAGCATCGGCGACAGACTTTTCAAGTATTCGACTTGCCTCACCACTCGTTGAGGGATCATCCTTCGTCGACTTAAGGTGATCCGCACCGAGCGCGTGGCCTCCACCAGTCGACTCTGTCGCATTCGAGTTCTGCGGCGCGCGACTTCTGACCGTTGACTCTACCGATTTGTCGCAACTAACGATTAGAAGCAATCCACTGAACAGAGCAACTTTCAATCCAAGGCTGCGCTCCATCGAAGGAAGGATGCTGAACCGTGTGAAGTGTGTTTTCATGAATGAAATTGACTTTTTATTGCGATTCTGACCAACCGTTGGGACCGAAATCGTGATGTCTGTTCTGTCTCGTGGGGAAATCCAAGCGCCTGTCAGTGAGAATGAACCTCGATATTGAGAATACCGGAATGCAACTAGCGGTCAATGTCTTTTGCGAAGTGGCGCGACGTTTTGGCCGGGATCTAAAGGCGAGCAGGAGTGTGGCCGCGGGTCACTGTGCCTTCCGGATGGTCATTGGTGCGACCGTTCCAAGCGAAGGGCGCCGCTCCAATTCGAGGGGAACTGGTGGTCAGCCTGCTGATTCGTGTGCGCGCTGGCCTTGATCGTCGGGAAATGACGCGAAGATCTGCATGACGTGGCTGCGCAGTTCGGCCTTCAGTTTTGCTCTCTGCTTTTCAAAGGGAGCGATACGAAAGTACTGATCGCCGTTCGGAGCAGTGACCAGTGACGAATGGTTGCACTCCAAGGCCTGGATCGCTTCGAGCAGCCTGTTGACACGAGGAGTTAGGATTGTTTCGCCCAGGATGGCCATTGTTTTCGGTGCATGGACTCAGGATGAATGAGATCGAAGGGCATGGGGCATCCGGAGATCTGCAGGGGTCGGGTGAATCGGAAATGATGACACCGTGGGAGTGAGGCGCGCCATGAAGTTTCAGGAGGGTCTGCGGTATGGGAGGGGGTGGGCGGGGATTGGAGATTGGTGTTTTGTAGCGAGGGCCCGGAGAGCGTGATGTCGCGCCCTTTCAGGGCTTTGGTGTTATGGGGTGGGGTTTCCTGGGGCGTTGCCCCAGGCTATCACATTTTGCCCCTTTGGGACTGGAAGATGGTGGCGAATTGGGAGGGGGTGGGCGGAGATTGGTGTTTTGTCGCGAGGGCGAGAGGGGGATTTGAGATTTGAGATTTGAGAGGGCTGGTGGGGAGAGGGGGCGATTGTGGAGTACGGTTGAGGGGCACGGAGACCTGGCTCTTCGAGTCTTTTGAATCAAAGGCCAACGCCGGAGGGCTGACCTCTTGCAATCTCCGAGATCGTGCCGATGTCTACAAACTTGTGGCTTCTGTCTGGTAGATGAGAATTGCTATTTTCAGGTTGTGCGTGATCCTGGTCCCAAGTCAATTGTCCTGGGCATCCCCAGCCGTGCTGGATCTTAGCAGAAGCCATTCTGTAGGCGATTTAAAACGGTCTGGATTGGCCTGGAAAGAAATAGCCGGCGGAACGGGTGAGCGAGATTTCGTTTTCGAGAATCAGGAGGTGACGATTCTTTTACCGGTTGGGCGGAGCATCTGCCAGCGAGTTGAACTGGGGATCGTGGATACTAAGGACGGGTTGCTCACCCGACTTTCAATGACTGGCGGCGTTATGCCGCAGAATCAGGCGTTTCAGGTAGCCATGGGATTTGTTGGGGGTTTCGATCTGCCAACGTCAGGGTTGCTTGAGTGGGATGAGCGAAATCGAGGCAAGCAGTTTGGTGCGGATGGATTCAGCGCATCACCAGGTTTGGCTTATTTTCCGACAGTTGGGATCTCTTTAGATAGCAGCATGAATAGGCTTTATCCCTGGGTGATTCGATTTGAGGTGGAGTGGGGATGGCGGGAGCAACGCGACTGGAACGAGGAGCGTGCGTGGCGCGAGTTGCCGACGCCGGCGACTGGGCAAATCTCGCTTAATCCGCCGAGTGGGCAGACTTACGATAGGAAGGATGCTTTCAAGGAAACTCTGGGGCTGTGGCTTGCGGGTGCAATTTTTCTCCTTGTGGTTGCATGCGGAATCCTGCTCAAGCTTCGACGCAAATAGCGGAGCGGTGTTGGATTCGGGTGGTCCGGCGGCAGATGGAGTTTGTGCGGGTGTGATGGATTGGATCAGTGGCGACGGGGCACGGGAAGGTGGAGCGATTGCGGGTGTGTTCGTGCGGGGGTATTTGGGAGTGGGATGGGGTGGCGGCGGCTGGGAGGGATGGAGTTGTTATGGGTGGTGTGGGTGGCGGACACCGCCCTCCGTTGGCGGGTTGGGAGAGGGGGGACGGAGAGTTGTGTCCTGCGCGAAGGGGGAGAGGGAGAGGGAGATTTGAGATTTGGAAGGGCTTGTGGGGAGATGCGCGAGTTCGAAGCCTGGCGTGCCCGGGCTTGTTGGGGAGAGGGGCAGGCAGGCGCACTCGGTGCGCGAGAAAGAGCTGTAATTCTGACAGCAGTCCAGAGCCTTCGGCTGGCTGGTTCAGAGGGCTTGTGGGGAGAGGTGCTTGTACAGAGCCTCGCGTGCTCGGGCTTGTACGGAGAGGGCGGGTAGGCGTGCTCCGCACGCAGAGAGAGCTGTAATGCTCACAGCAGTCCAGAGCCTTCGGCTGCTTGTTCGGAGATGGCTGGAACGGAGACAAGGCCGGGACGGCCTTGCTACGTGGGGCGGGCTGGTTGGGAGGAGGAGGACTTGATAACGGGGTGGGGGACAGGAATGTCCCCTCTCCTTTGGTGCATGGGTCAGTGGGTTTCGAGCCATGATTTGATGGTATCGGCGAGGCGGCGGCTGATGCCTGGGACGGAGGCTAGGGTGTCTGGGGTGAGGCGGCGGATTCTGGTGACGGAGCCGAAGCGGGCGAGGAGGGCGCGTTTACGGGCTTCGGAGATGCCGGGGATGTCGTCGAGGAGGCTTTCGCCGACGCGGCGTTTCATGAGGAGCTGGTGGTAGCCATTGGCCCAGCGGTGGGCTTCGTCGCGGATGCGCTGGAGGAGTCGGAGGGCTCCGGAGGTGTGAGGGAGGACGAGGGGATCCGGGGTGTCTGGGCGGAAGATTTCCTCGCGTTCTTTGGCTAGGCCGATGATGGGGAGGGAGTGGAGGCCGAGGCGCTGGAGTTCCTCGCAGGCGCTGGAGAGCTGGCCTTTGCCGCCGTCGACGATGACGAGGTCGGGGAGGCGGACGAAGGGGTGGAGTGGTTGGGAAGGAGGGGAGGATTCGAGACGGCGGAGGGCATCGAGGGGGGATTCCTGGGAGGCGTCGGCCTGGTCTGTGCCGAGGGCGTGGCGGCCTTCGAGGAGGATGCGCTGGTAGCGGCGGCGGACGACTTCGGCCATGGAGGCGAAGTCGTTCTGGGTGCTGACCGAGCGGATGCGGTAGCGGCGGTAGGCGGCGGTGTCTGCGGATCCGTTGGTGAAGCGGACCATGCTGGCGACGATGTGGTTGGCGGAGATGTTGGAGATGTCGAAGCATTCCATGGCGAGGGGGATGCGGTCGAGGCCGAGGATACCGGCGAGTTCCCTGACATCTTCCATGGGGTCGATGTTGGGGCCGGTGATGCCGCGTTGTCTGGTGAAGCGGCGTGCGGGCTGGAGGGTTTTGCGGAAGTCGGCGAGCATGTCGCGGAGGTCGGCGGCGCGTTCGAAGTCGAGTTCTGCGGCGGCGGCCATCATTTCGGCTTCGATCTCCTTGAGGTGGTCGCGGGCTTTGCCTTCGAGGAACGAGCAGGCTTCGTTGACGCGGGCGAGGTATTCGGGGCGGGTGATGCGGCCGATGCAGGGGGCGGAGCAATTGCGGATGAGGTCGTTGTGGCAATGGCGGTAGTCGTTTTCGCCAGGGGTGACCGGTCTGCAGGAGCGGAGGCCGAATTGTTTCTGCATCCATGTGAGGGTGGCGCGGAGACTGCCGCTGTGGGCGAAGGGGCCGAAGTAGCGGGCGCCGTCGTCTTTGCGGGTCCTGGTGAGGTGGAAGCGCGGCCATGGTTCCTCGGGGTGGACCTTGAGGAGGAGGAAGCGTTTATCGTCGCGGAAGGAGATGTTATAGCGGGGCCGGTATTCCTTGATGAGGCGGCCTTCGAGGAGGAGGGCTTCGGGTTCGTTGCGGACCGTGTGGAATTCGAAGTCCCAGATGCTGTTGATGAGGGCGCGGGTTTTGAGGTCGGCGAGGCGGGTGCGGGAGGGTTGGAAGTAGTTGCTGAGCCGGCGGCGGAGGTCGCGGGCTTTGCCGACGTAGATGATGCGGTTGAGGCGGTCGCGCATGAGGTAGACGCCTGGCTGGTGGGGGACGTCGTGGAGTCGGGCGACGAAATCAGGTTTTTCGCGCATGGGTCAGCGGGTGGCTGGGACGGAGAGTTGTTCCGAGGTGGCGGAGTTGGCGAGGATGAGTGCGGAGGGGAGGATGGCGGCGATGCGGACGGGGATGCCACCGGCGTCGAATTGGTCGCCTGAGTGGAGGGAGAGAGGATCCGGGTGGTTGCCGATGCGGATGGTGGCGGACCATTCGGGGGATTGGACGAGACAGCCGCGGACGGCGAGGAGATGGTTCGGGTTGTCGTCGCGGCGGAGCCTGACTTCGGAGAGGTCGGAGCGGTGGGTGGAGTTGGGGCGGAGCGGGACGAGACGATGGGTGATGGAGTCGATGATCCAGCCTGAGGTGCCGACTGGGTCGCCGGAGGAGAAAGTGAGGGGCTCCGGGGAATCGGCGAGGAGGAAGGAGGCTGAGGAATTGTCAGGAGCGACGCTGGAGAGGGCGAAGGGCCATGAGCGCGGGGAGATGGTGATGGAGGAGAACTGGGCGGCGGCGGCGGCTAGGGAGGAGGCGGGGAGACCGGGCCATGGAGGAGGGGCGGAGGCTGGTGTGGGCAGGGAATTGGCAGGGAGAGGAGCGGCGGCCTGACGGAGCGTGATGGCGAGGGCGTCGTGGCCGTTCTGATCGGCGTGGTCGGCGGCGGAGAGGGATTGGAGGTCGAGGGCGGTGGGGATTGCGCCGCGGAGGAGGAGGAGAGTGGCGGCGTCGTTGCGGCCGTGTTCGGCGGCGAACATGAGGGCGGAGCGGCCGTCGGAGGTGGAGGCGATGGGGTCTGCTCCGGCGTCGAGGAGGGCGGCGATGGCGGCGGTGTGGCCTTCGAGGGCGGCGATTTTGAGGGCGCGGTCGAGTTGGTTAGGGGCGATGGGGGCGAGGGCGGCGATGATGGGGGCGTGGCCGTGTTGAGCGGCGGTGGCGAGAGCGGACCAGCCGTCGGGGTCGAGCCATGCGGGGTCAGCGCCTGCGCGGATGAGGGCGGAGACCGCGTCGAGGTCACCGGAGGCGGCGGCGGCGAGGAGGATGGGACCGCCTTTGGGGCCGGAGACGGCGGGGGCTGCGCCATTATTAATGAGGAGAGTGACGAGGTGGCCGTGGCCTGCGGAGGAGGCGCGGGAGACGGCGGAGGTTCCGGAGGCGTCGGTGACGTCGGGTCGCATGCCTGCGGTGATGAAGTCGCGGAGGATGGATTCGCGGCCATCGGAGGCGGCGCGGAGGAAGTCGTCGACGGAGAAGGCGTAGCCTGAGTTGTGGAGGCGCAGACGTGCCTTGTCTGCGGGGTCGTTTCGGCAGCTTGGGGAGAAGGCGATGAGGAGCAGCAGCGCGGAGAGCGCGAGTCTGGGCATGGGGAGTGGATTGATGGGCGGGGTGGGGCGGGTCGCAACAGGGGTGGCGGAAGGTGTTGCAATACGGGAGGTGGCGGGGACGTAGGGTTACGAGAGTGAAGAACGATCCAGCCATGAGAATGAATCATCCATCCCGTCGTGACGTGTTGAGAACAGCCGGGTGGCTGGCTGGTGTGGGGGTGGTTGAGGGTGCGGAGGAGAAGGGAGTTGGGGGTCGGGTGCCGCTGATGGTGTATGTGGGTACGTTCAGTTCGCCATTGAAGGACGTGTTGCCGACGCAGGTGGATTTGCCGCCGGGGAACGGGCGGGGGATTCATTTATTCCGAGCGGATGGGGAGACTGGGGCGCTGACGGCGGCTGGGGTGGTGGAGTCCGGGGTGAGTCCGAGTTGTCTGGTGGTGAGTGCGGACGGGAAGTTTCTGTATGCGGCGAACGAGACGGAGCGGCGCGGGGCTGGGAAGGTGGGGACGGTGAGTGCGTATGCGGTGAACGGGGCGGATGGCGGGTTGAAGTTGATCAATGAGGTGGAGTCGGGCGGGGCGGGGCCGACTTATGTGAGCCTGCATCCGGGAGGGCGGTTTTTGTTTGTGGCGAATTATTTTGGCGGGACGGTGGCGGTGCTGCCGGTGCTGGAGGATGGGCGGTTGGGTGCGGCGGTGTGTGTGCGGGAGGATGCGGGAGAGATTGGGCCGGCGAGGTCGGCGCATGCGCCTGCGGGGAGTTTTGCGTTCAGCGGGCATGATCGGACGCATGCGCACATGATTCGGGCGGATGCGGGAGGGAAGCATGTGCTGCACACGGATCTGGGGTTGGACCGGGTGTATGTGTGGCGGTTTGACGAGAAGAGCGGGGAATTGACGCCGAGTGAGCCGGCGTTTGTGTCATTGCCGCCGGGGGATGGGCCGCGGCATTTTGATTTTCATCCGGACGGGCGGCGGTTGTATGTGATTCAGGAGGAAGCGTCGACGATCACGGTGTTTGATTATGACGGGGAGAAGGGCGTGCTAGCGGAGCGGCAGACGATTTCGAGTTTGCCGCCTGGGTATGCGGGGAGCAATTTCTGTTCGGGGATACTGGTGTCCGGGGATGGGCGGTTTGTGTATGCGGGGAACCGGCTGCATGACAGCATCGGGACTTTTGCGGTGGGTCGGGATGGGACGCTGAGTTTTGTCGGGGAGGAGTGGACGCGTGGGAATTATCCGAGGAGTTTCAGCATCGATCCGAGCGGGCGGTTTCTGTACTGCTGCAATCAGCGTGCGGACCATGTGGCGGTGTTCCGGGTGGATAAGCGGACGGGGCGGTTGGAGTTCACGGGGCATTTTGCGGCGGTGGGGAATCCGTCGGCGGTGGCGTTTGTGGAGTTGAAGGGAGGTTGAGGGGAGAGGGTGGTCCGAGGGTTGCGCGTGGCGAGGGGCGGGGTTACGGCGGGGGTGTGAATACCCTGCGTCGAACGTTTCATCCTGCTGTGATCGTGCTGTTGTTCACGGCGGCGTTCATGGCGTTGTTTTTTCTGTGGCCGATTCTGGTGACGGTGCAGGAGGCGTTTCTGAAGCCGCGGGCTGGGGGCGGGCGGGTGTTTACGCTGGAGTATGTGAAGCTGGTGTTCAGCAATCCGGTGTATGTGGAGGGACTGATCAATTCGCTGAAGATGGCGCTGGGGAGCACGATTGGGGCGATGGTGCTGGCGCTGCCGCTGGCGCTGCTGGCGGCGCGGTGTGAGTTTCGGGGGAAGCTGGTGCTGACATCGCTGCTGCTGGTGCCGCTGATACTGCCGCCGTTTGTGGGGGCGATCGGGGTGAAGCAGATTCTGGGTCAGATGGGGGCGTTGAATGCGCTGTTTGTCGGGATGGGACTGATGGATGCGGGGCATCCGGTGGACTGGTTAGGGGCTGGGAGGTTGCCGGGGGTGATTGTGATGAACAGTTTGCATTTGTATCCGATTCTTTATCTGAACATCACGGCGGCGCTGTCGAATCTGGATCCGGCGATGGACGAGGCGGCGGAGAATCTGGGTTGTGCGCCGGTGCGGCGGTTTTTCCGGGTGACCTTGCCATTGGCGATGCCGGGGATTTTTGCGGGGGCGAGCATTGTGTTCATCTGGGGATTCACGGAGCTAGGGGTGCCGCTGATTTTTGACTACAGCCGGGTGACGTCGGTGCAGATTTTCGATGGGGCGAAGGACATGGGGGGGAACCCGCTGCCATATGCGCTGGTGGCGGTGATGCTGGTGATCAGCGTGCTGCTATTTCTTGCGAGCAAGCTGGCGTTCGGGCGGAGTGATTATGCGAGTGCGGGGCGGGCGAGCATGGCGGCGCAGCTGAAGGTGCTGCGGGGATGGAAGGGGATGGCGGCGGCGGGGTTTTTTGCGCTGGTGATCTTTCTGGCGGTGCTGCCGCACATCGGGGTGGTGCTGACCTCGTTTTCGGGGGACTGGTATGGGACGGTGGTGCCGGCGCACGGGACGATGCAGCATTACCGGGATGCGCTGGGGCACAGCCTGACGGTGCCGTCGATTCAGAACAGCCTGAAGTATGCGGGGCTGGCGACGGTGTTTGATTGTGTGCTAGGGTTTACGATTGCGTGGATCACGGTGCGGACGAAGCTGCCGGGGAGGCATCTGCTGGATGCGCTGTCGATGCTGCCGATTGCGGTGCCTGGGCTGGTGCTGGCGTTTGGTTATCTGGCGATGACGCGGGAGGGGCAGGTGTTCCGGTTTCTGATAGGGCCGAATGATGATCCGCTGCTGCTGCTGGTGGTGGCGTACAGCATCCGGCGATTGCCGTATGTGGTGCGGAGTGCGAGTGCTGGGTTGCAGCAGACGAGTCCGGTGCTGGAGGAAGCGGCGCAGAATCTGGGGTGTGCGCCGCTGAAGGCGATCTGGCGGGTGACGCTGCCGCTGATTTCGGCGAATCTGATTGCGGGGGCGCTGCTGGCGTTTGCGTTCGGGATGCTGGAGGTGAGTGACAGCCTGATTCTGGCGCAGAAGCGCGAGCATTTTCCGATCACGAAGGCGATTTACGAATTGTTCGGGAATCTGGGGAATGGGGATGCGCTGGCGAGTGCGCTGGGGGTGTGGGCGATGGTGTTTCTGACGATTACGATCAGTGGGGCGGGTTTGCTGCTGGGGAAGAAGCTAGGGGCGCTGTTCCGGGTGTGAGGGGGGTGTGAGGGTTGTCAGGAATCGATGAGTCGGTAGCCGATGGCGGGTTCGTTGATGATTTGCGGGCCTGAGGTGCCGAGTTTGCGGCGGAGGTGGCTGATGTGGACGCGGAGGGCCTCGCTTTGGTCGGAGAGTTGAGCTGGCCAGACCCGGCGGATGATCTGGCCGAAGGTGACGATGCGGCCGGCGTGTTCTGCGAGGGTGTGGAGGAGGGAGAATTCGGTGGGAGTGAGTTTGAGGCGGTCGCCGGCGAGGGAGGCTTCGTGGTGGAGGAGGTTTAGTGTCAGGTTGCCTGCGGTGATTTCCGGGTTCTGGCGGGTGAAGCAGCGGCGCTGGATGACGGCGAGGCGTGCGAGGAGTTCAGCGGTGCCGAAGGGTTTGGTGACGTAGTCGTCAGCGCCTGCTTCGAGGGCTTCGACCTTGAGGGCTTCCTCGTCGCGGACGGAGAGGATGAGGACGGGGACCTCGCTCCACTCGCGGAGACGTTTGAGGACGGAGAGACCGTCCATGGCTGGGAGGCCGAGGTCGAGGAGGACGGCGTCGGGGCGGAGGAGGGCGATGTGCTGGAGGCCGGAGGGACCGTCTTCGGCTTCGTGGACCTCGTAGTTGCGGGATTTGAGGACCATGGAGAGGAGACGGCGGACCTGTGGCTCGTCGTCGATGATGACGACCTTGTTCATGGGGAGAGAGGGGCGGCCTGGGCGGGGAGGCGGATGGTGAAGCAGGCGCCGCCGTCGGGGTGATTGCGAGCGGAGATGTCGCCTTTCATGGAGCGGACGAGACCGCGAGCGATGGCGAGGCCGAGGCCGGTGCCGCCGGCGTGGACGTCCGGGCCGCGGTAGAATTTGTCGAAGACGGCGTTTTCAGCGCCATCGGGGATGCCTTGGCCGTGGTCGCGGACGGAGATTTCGAGGAAATCGGCGAGGAAGGCGGCGGAGATTTCGACGGGTGAGCCTTGAGGTGAGTAGGAGGCGGCGTTGTGGAGGATGTTGGAGAGGGCCTGGGCGAGGAGACGGCTATCGAGTTTGAGGAGCGGGAGGGAATCAAGGCCTGTGATGAGGAGCGGGCGGGAGCGGAATTCCTCTTCGAGAGGAGTGGTGGCGGCGCGGATGACGTCGTGGAGTTCTTCCCAGTTGAGATTGGGGCGGAGGGCATCGGCTTCGACGCGGGTCATGCCGAGGAAGTTATCGACGATGTGCTGGAGCCTGCGGGTGGCGGTGGTGATTTCTGCGGTGTAGGGGTTAGGGGAGGCGAGCCCGTCGAGGGCTGTGCGGATGATGGTGATGGGGGTTTTGAGTTCGTGGGAGACGCTGTCGAGGAGAGTGCGGTGGAGGCGTTCGCTTTCTGCGAGGAGGTTAGCGCGGTGGCGTTCGGCGAGGAGGGATTCGCGTTCGCGGTGGTGGCGTTCGAGGTCGTCTTCGCGCTGGCGGAGATTGGAGGTGAGGTGGCCCATGCTGAGGGCGACGATGAAGAAGAGGGCGAAGATGGCGAGGTCGCCTGGGTGGTGGATGAGGAAGGTGAATTGGGGTTGGAGGAAGACGAAGTTCCATGTGAGGGCGCTGAGGATGGCCATGAGGATGACCGGGCCGCGGTGCCAGCGGGTTCCTGCGAGCACGATGGCCATGAGGAACATGAGGGCGGAGAAGAGGTATCCGGTTTGCGGGAGGATGGCGCGGCAGGTGGCGGCGAGGGAGAAGACGACGGCGAGAGAGCCGCTGTACTGGGCGACGAGGGCGAGGGAATCGGATTCTTTTCTGGCGGCGGCGTCAGGTTCCATGGAGGGGAGCCGGGATCATATTTCGACCTGCTGGCCCAGTTCGATGACTCTGCCTACGGGAATCTGGAAGTAGGAAGCGGGTTGCTGGGCGAGACTGCTGGCGAGGGCGAAGAGGTGTTCGCGCCAGCGGGCCATGCCAGGGCGAGCGGAGGGGACGATGATTTCGCGTCCGGTGAAGAAAGTGGCGTGGTCCGGGTTGATGTCGAGGCCTAGGGAGTTGCACTGGCGGAGGAGACGGGGGACATTTGGTTTCTGCATGAAGCCGATGCGGCCGGTGACGCGCCAGAAGCCGGTGCCGACTGGTTCGATGGTGAGGCGGCGGCTGGGGAGAATCCATGGTTCGTCGAGGACCTCGATGGTGAGGAAGATGACGCGCTGGTGGATGGCTCCGAAGTGTTTGAGACTGTGGAGCATGGCGATGGGGGTACGGCCGCGGGTGCTGGTGAGGAAGATGGCGGTGCCGGGGACGGTGATGGGAGGGCGGCGGTTGAGGGATTCGACGAGTGCTTCGTGGGAGAGAGCGGACTGGTCGAGGCGTGCGCGGACGAGTTTGCGGCCGGTGGCCCATGTGGTCATGACGGCGAAGATGATAGCGCCTGTGGCGATGGGGAACCAGCCGCCGTGGAAGAATTTGGTGAGGTTGGCGGCGAGGAAGCCTGCTTCGATGATGCCGAAGATCGAGCAGACGGCGAGGGTGGCGGGGAGGGACCAGCGCCAGAGGAGACGAGCGACGAAGCCGAAGAGGATGGTGGTGATGAGCATCGTCATGGTGACGGCGACCCCGTAGGCGGCGGCGAGGTTGGAGGAGGATCGGAAGGTGACGACGAGGGCGAGGCAGGCGAGCATGAGGGCCCAGTTGACGAGGGGGATGTAGATCTGGCCGCGGGCGTGTTCGGAGGTGTGGCGGATGCTGATGCGTGGGAGGTAGCCGAGTTGGACGGCGCTGAGGGTTAGGGAGTAGGTGCCGGTGATGAGGGCCTGGGAGGCGATGACGGTGGCGGCGGTGGCGAGGAGGACGAGGGGGAGTGTGGCCCATTGGGGGGCCATCTGGAAGAACGGGGAGCGGGCGGCTTCGGGGTTGTTGAGGAGGAGAGCGCCCTGGCCGAGGTAGTTGAGGGCGAGGGCTGGGAAGACGAGGTAGAACCATGCGCGGCGGATGGGGTTTGGGCCGAAGTGGCCCATGTCGGCGTAGAGGGCTTCGCCGCCGGTGACGGCGAGGAAGACACTGCCGAGGATAACGAAGCCGGCGTGGCCGCTGGTGGTGAGGAAGTGCCAGCCGTGGATGGGGTTGAAGGCGGCGAGGATGTCGGTGTTGGCGGTGAGATGGGAGCAGCCCATGGCGGCTAGTGTGAGGAACCAGAGGGCGGTGAGGGGCCCGAAGAATCTGCCGACGCGGTCGGTGCCGAGGAACTGGGCGGAGAAGAGGGCGATGAGGATGACGGCGGTGATGGCGACGATGAGCCACTGGCGCTGGATTTCCCATGTGGCGGCGGCGTCCGGGAGAGTGGGCGGGGTGCCGAGGAGACCGCCGTCTTTGAGGCCTTCGACGGCGCTGAGGACGGAGATGGCCGGGGTGATGATGCCATCGCCGAAGAGGAGGGCGGCTCCGGCGAGGCCGAGGATGACGATGCAGGCTCTGCGGCGGGATTGTTCCGAGAGCCCGTGAGCGGCGAGGGCCATGAGGGAGAGGATGCCGCCTTCGCCTTTATTGTCGGCGCGGAGGACGCAGACCAGGTATTTGATGCAGATGAGGAGGATGAGGGACCAGAGGATGAGCGAGACGACCCCGAGGATGTGAGCGCGGGAGGGGTCGATGTGGTGCGGGCTGGCCGGGCTGAAGCATTCGCGCAGCGTGTAGATCGGGCTGGTGCCGATGTCGCCGAAGACGACGCCGAGGGCGGCGATGACGAGGGTGGTGACGGACAGCTTGTGGAGCCCGTGGTGGTCGTGGGAGGATTCGGAGGATGGTTCCCGAGGAGGATTCATGGCAGTGCCGCAAGGTGGGTCGCTGGCGAGGGGATGCCAGTGAACGCCCTTGGGGAACCTGTGAAGAAAGTGTGAAGCGTGGGGCGGGGTGCGTTACGGAGCCAGGGTGACTGGATTCCGCTGGGTGCCGAGGCCAGCGACGGAGGCTTCGACGAAGTCGCCGGGTTTGAGGAATTCGGGCGGGTTGGCGCCTGCGCCGACGCCTGAGGGGGTGCCGGTGGAGATGACGTCGCCTGGGAGGAGCGTCATGAAGCGGCTGATGTAGCTGATGAGGAAGGGGACTGGGAAGATGAGGTCGGCGGTGGAGCTGTCCTGGCGGGTGTGGCCGTTGACTGAGAGGGAGAGGTCGAGGGCGTCGGGGTTACCGGCTTCGTCCGGGGTGACGAGGATGGGGCCGAAGGGTGCGAAGGAGTCGGCGCTTTTGCCTTTGGTCCATTGGCCGCCGAGTTCTTTCTGCCATGCGCGTTCGCTGACATCGTTCATGATGGCGAAGCCGGCGACGTGGTTGAGGGCGTTCGATTCGGAGACGTGAGAGGCTTTGGTGCCGATGACGATGGCGAGTTCGACTTCCCAGTCGGTTTTGGCTGCGCCGGGGTGGATGAGGATGGGGTCGAAGGGGCCGGACCACGCGGAGGAGGCCTTCTGGAAGAGGACGGGTTCGGAGGGGATGGCGGCACCGGTTTCGAGGGCGTGGGCGCGGTAGTTGAGGCCGACGCAGATGATTTTGGATGGTCTGGCGACGGGAGGGCCCCAGCGGATGTGGTCGGGGATGCGTGGGGCGGAGGCGGCGCTGGAGACGAGCCATGCGCGGAGACGGTCGATGCCGTGGTCGGCGAAGAAGGCCTCGTTGAAGTCGGCGGTGACGGCGGAGGCGTCGATGCGTTCGGAGCCAAGGAGGACAGCTGGGCGTTCATTTCCCGCGGAACCGTATCGGATCAGTCTCATGGGGACAGATGGGGCGGTGGCATAGTGGGTGCAACCATCAAAGCAAACCAGCCATGACCCGCCGCCAATTTGTCCATCGTTCTGCTGCCACCCTGTTGTTGCCTGCTGCTGTGCGAGCGGCGGAAGGGGCGGGGAAGTGTTATGAGTTGCGGGTGTATGCGGCGCACCCTGGGAAGCTGGATGCGTTGAATGCGCGGTTCCGGGATCACACGTGTGCGCTGTTCAAGAAGCACGGGATGACGAATGGCGGTTATTTCATGCCTGTGGAGAACGCGGAGAGGAAGCTGGTGTATTTCCTGTCGTATGCGGACCGAGCGGCGCGGGATGCGTCGTGGAAGGCGTTCATGGCGGATCCGGAGTGGAAGCGTGCGGCGGCGGCGTCGGAGAAGGATGGGCCGCTGGTGGCGAAGGTGGAATCGCAGATTCTTGAGACGACGGATTTTTCGCCGGAGTGCAAAATGGAGCGGAAGACGCCGGAGCGGGTGTTTGAGTGGCGGACGTACACGACGCGGGAGAAAGTGCTGCCGAATCTGCTGGAGCGGTTCCGTGGGAATACGTACGGGTTGTTTGCGAAGCATGGGATGACGAACGTGATTTACTGGACGCTGGCGTCGGGGCAGCCGGGGGCGGATGTGACGCTGACGTATCTGCTGGCGCATGCGTCGGCTGAGGCGGCGGCGGCATCGTTCAAGGCGTTTCGTGCGGATCCGGAGTGGACGCGGGTGCGGGAGGCGTCGGAGAAGGCGGCAGGGGGGAGTCTGACGGTGGCGGACGGGGTGAAGAGTGTGATGATGGTGCCGACGGATTATTCGCCGCTGGCGTGAGGGGGAAATTGGCTGATTTTGGAGTTGCGCGAGGGGTGTGAAACGGTTAACTCCTGCGAGTTGACTGAACCACGCGCCCATTGCCTGACCGTTGCTCTGCTGCGTTGCATGATGATGCCCGCAGGCTGCCCGGTCGTTTTGACTTTGGCGGAAGGCCGGACAGAGCGGCAGGATGCGACCTATTGATCGGATGACGGGTATTGATGTGATTCAGTTTCGTACTCCTACCGGGCTATCCGGTCGAACCCCTGCTGCGCCCGTCGCGCGGCGTTTCAGTTGAAACACCAACCTGCTCACGCTTATTCCTGCATATCCTTCGAGAAACCAGCCGTCCCGGGCCCGGGACACCACCCGGGTGAACGACCGCATCCGGGCACCCCGCATCCGTGTTGTCGACGGGAATACCGATCAGCAGATTGGGATCATGACGCCGCAGGAGGCGATTCAGATTGCGCGTTCGAGGGGGCTTGACGTGGTGGAGGTTGCGCCTGAGGCGAAGCCGCCGGTGTGCAAGATCATCAGTTACGGGAAGTGGAAGTACGAGCAATCGAAGCACCAGAAGGACAAAGGGAAGCAGAAGGGTGGGAAGGTGAAGGAGATGAAGTTCCGGATCAACATTTCGCCGCACGATTACACGACGAAGATGATGCATGCGGAGGAGTTTCTGGATGAGAGCAACAAGTTGCGGGTGGTGTGTCAGTTTCGTGGGCGTGAGATGGCGCATCCTGAGATTGGGATGCGGCTGATGAATCGGGTGATTGAGGATTTGAAGACGATGGCGCATGTGGACATGATTCCGAAGCAGGCTGGGCGAGCGATCAGCATGACGCTGTCGCCGATTGCGCAGCATTTGCGGCACCGGAAGTTTGAGAAGCCGAAGGTGGCGTATGTTGAGGACGTTGGGGATGAGGACGACGATGATGACGAGGAGGATCGGACGCCGCATGTGCATACGCTGTCGATGGATGAGATCCTCTCGCACATGGAGGAGGACGACGGACGGCCGAAGCGCCGTCATTGAGAGAACGGCTTGAGCGGCGCGGGATTTCCGTGGTGGGCGAGGCTGTAAATGCGGCCTTGGTACTACGGAGAGACTGAAGTTCGTGTTTTTCGTCCTGGACGAAGTCACGGAAGACTGCCAAGCATGAACATCCGCTGGCATTCACTGGCGGATACCCCGGATGAAAGACAACCCAATGTTTCAGAACAGGAAGCGCCCGCGCCGCTATAAAGGCCGTCCGGGATCTTCGTCTGCCCCCAACTCTTCAGAATCAACCGATATGGACCCCAATACCGAAGAATCCGGCGAACTTCCGATGGAAGTCGTCCAGGACATAGCGGAGGCGGTCATGGCGGAGCAAGCCTCTGACGCTTCTGCGTCAGAAGGTGGCGCTGCTGCGAACGACACCCCCTCCAATGAAGCCTCCCCGAGTGAAGCCTCCCCGAGTGAATCCATGCCACCGCGGCATTTCCGAGACCCGCAGGGGCCTGGTGGGCGCCGCGGGGATCAGCGTGGCGAACCACGTGGTGATCAGCGCGGCGAACCTCGCGGTGAATCGCGTGGTGATCAGGACTCGCAGCAGAGGCGCGAGTTTGACCAGCAGCGTCGCGAGCAGGAAGCGCAGCGGCGGCAGCAGGAGCAGCAGCGTCGCGAGCAGGAGCGCCTGCGTCGCGAAGAAGACACGCGTCGTCGCGAGCAGGATCGTCAGCGTCGTGAGGCTGAGGACCGTGCGCGGATGCCGGTGGATGAGCTTTGCAAGAAGGCGTGGGACATTTACCTTGCCGAGGTGAGCGAAGAGGGTGTGGAGTTGTTTCCTGACAATGATGCGCGGGAGCTGGCGCGGAGGAGCTTCCGGCTTGCGGAGATTTTTCTGCAGGAGGAGTTGCGGGCGCGTCGGCCGCCATCGCCGCCGCCGGCGCGCGAGTACCGTGAGTACCGTGAGCCGCGGAATGGCGGAGGTGGAGAGGGTGGACAGCCGGAGGGCCAGCAAGGCCAGTCGGGTGGTGAAGAGGCACCGGCGGCGGCAGCAGTGCCTGCTGGTGAGTGACGGCCTGAGTGGCTGAAAGAATCACGGGAGGTCCCTTAGCGGGGGCCTCCCTTTTTTGTGTGGGCAGAGGGGTGGGGAAGTGGGAAGTGGGAAGTGGGAAGTGGGAAGTGGGAAGTGGGAAGTGAGAAGTGAGAAGTGAGAAGTGAGAAGTGAGAAGGGAGAAGGGAGAAGGGAGAAGGGAGAATGGGAGAAGTGTGGTGGGTGTGCGGATCCTGGGCAAAGTGTGGCGCATTTTGCGGGAATGAAATGGGAGCGGGCATGTTCCCGTTTGCATGGGGGACTGCAAACCGAGTAACATGGAACACAACGTTATGGATCTTACTACAACTGCATACGGCACGTGGAGCGGCGGACGCTTCATGCATTTTGGCGAACAG
>JAIXPK010000261.1 GCA_027486335.1 Verrucomicrobiaceae bacterium
CCGTGCCGGGCGTTTCTGGACAGCACGCTGAAGTACAAGTCGCTGTACAGCGAGCTGAGCAGGCCGGAGCATCATTTTCTGTATGATCCGCAGCACCGGTGGCTGGACTGGGTGTTAGGAGGGCGGGATTTTCCGCTGGAGCTGCCGCCGGGGCCGGCGCGGGACGGGTTCCGGTCGATAGAGTGTCAGATCATGGACTGGGCGGACGACACGGCGTATTCGCTGAACGACATCGCGGATGGAATCAATGCGGGGTTTCTGACGCTGGAGACGCTGGAGCGGTGGGGTGCGTTGCAGGAATTGTCAGGAGATGAAGCGGATCATCTGGTGCGGCTGCTGCGGAGCATGCGGGAGCAGCGTGCGGAGGTGCGGCTGCGGAGCCGGATCGGGAGGTTCATCGATGCGGCGTCGCTGGAGCTGGATGTGAATTTCATGTCGCCGCACACGAACCGTTATCGGTACCGGCTGGCGGTGCTGGAGGAGGCGAGACGGGAAGCGAAGTTCTACAAGCGGATGGCGCTGCATCTGGTGTTCCGGAGCCGGCAGCTGCAGCAACTGGAGGCGAAGTGCGACCGGATGCTGACGATGCTGTTCGGGGCGTTGTCGGATCGTTATGTGACGGAGACGGCGGAGTCGCAGTTTCGATTGCTGAGCGAGGGAGAAGAGGCGGCGCTGGCGGCGGCGTCCGGGGATTGGGAGCGGGCGCGGCTGGTGTGTGATGTGCTGTCGCGGATGACGGATGGGGCAGCGACGCGGACCTGGCGGCGGTTGTTTGATGCGGACTTCCGGTCGCTGGTGGATTTTTCGTGAGGGTGGGGTCGGGTCCCCTGCCCTGTTCTGCCCGGTGCTTGGGAGCGCGGCGCTCAGTTTCCTGATAAAATGTTAGGAGCAATGATCAGAGACGGCGGAGACCGTCTTCGGTCATGGGGTTGGGGATGTCGGCGTCGATGGCGTCGATGCGGTCGAGGGTTTCGCGGTCGAGGATGAGGTCGCGAGCGGCGAGGCTTTCGTTGAGCTGGGCGACGGTGGTGGCTCCGACGATGGTGGAGGCGACGAAGTCGTGCTGGCGGCTCCATGCTAGGGCGAGAGCGGCGAGGGAGACGCCGAGGTCGCGTGCGATGGGCTTGAGCCGGGCGGTGGTGGCGAGGGAGCGGTCGTTGACGAAGCGCTGGGCCATGCGTTGCTGGCGCGGGCCGCCGGAAGTTAAGTAGTCGGTGAAGCGTGCGCCTTCGGGGAGGGTCGGGGTGTTGTATTTGCCGGTGAGGACGCCGCCGCCGAGCGGGGAATAGGGGAGGAGGGAGACCCCTTCCATGCGGCAGACCTGGGCGAGTTCGCTTTCGCAGCGGCGGTTGATGAGGGAGAAGTTGTTCTGGACGGAGTCGTAGCGGGCGAGGTGGTGGCGTTCGCTCGCGCGGAGACTGTTCATGAGGCCCCAGCAGGTTTCGTTGGAGCAGCCGATGACGCGGACCTTGCCTGCTTTGACGAGGTCGGTGAGGGCGGCGAGGGTTTCTTCGGCGCGCATGCCGTGGTCGGGCCAGTGTGTTTGGTAGAGGTCGAGGTAGTCGGTCTGGAGGCGGCGGAGGCTGTCTTCGCAGGCTTTGGTGATCTGGTGGCGGTCGAGGGTGGTGAAGCCGTGACGGACGGGTGGGCGGAACCAGCCGTGGCCTGGACCGGTGACTTTGGAGGAGAGGATGATCTGGTCGCGGCAGCGGCGGGATTGGAGCCAGCGGCCGATGATGGATTCGGTGATGCCGAAGAGGGAGGCGTCTGGCGGGACCGGGTAGAGTTCGGCGGTGTCGAAGAAGTCGATGCCTTGCTCTACGGCGCGGTCCATGATGGCGAAGGATGTGGCTTCGTCGGCCTGGAGGCCGAAGGTCATGGTGCCGAGGCAGAGGTTGGTGACGACGAGCGGGCTTTGGCCGAGGCGGTTGCGCTGCATGGGGAAGAATGGCTAACGGTTAGTTGAGGGATTGGAATCAGATAACATGCTGACAATCAATCGATTGCACAGGAATCGGATTCCGGGCGGCCGCGTTCGAGGACGATGGTGAGGATGGCGATATCGGCTGGGGTGACGCCTTGGATGCGGGAGGCTTGGCCGAGGGTTTGGGGTCGGATGGCGGTGAGTTTGAGTTGGGCTTCGCGTTTGAGGCCGTTGAGGGAGGAGTAGTCGAGCCACGCGGGGAGATTGCGGTCTTCCATGCGTTCGGCGCGGAGGACCATTTCGTGCTGGCGGTCGAGGTAGCCGGCGTATTTGAGGTCGGTTTCGAGGAGGTCCCAGATTTCGGCGGAGAATTGGGAGCGGAGGTCGTCCGGGACTTTCTGCCATGTGTTTTCGGGGCGACGCATCCATTTTTCGATGCGGAGACCGTCGATAGAGGTGGAGCGGGCGAGTTGGTGGGCGCTGGCGAGGGCGGCGGCTTTGGCGGCGGTGCGTGTGGCGCGGATAGGGTCGACGAGTCCGATGGCGGCGGCTTGCGGGGTGAGGCGCAGGTCGCAGTTGTCCTGGCGGAGGAGGAGACGGTATTCGGCTCGACTGGTGAACATGCGATAGGGTTCGGAGACGTCTTTGGTGACGAGGTCATCGAGCATGACGCCGAGGTAAGATTCGGAGCGGCGGGGGACCCATGGGGGTTTGCCGGAGAGTTTGAGGGCGGCATTGAGGCCGGCGATGAGCCCCTGCCCTGCGGCTTCTTCGTAGCCGGAGGTGCCGTTGATCTGGCCGGCGAAGTAGAGGTTCTCGACGCGTTTGGTTTCGAGAGTCGGGTAGAGTTGGGTGGGGGGGCAGTAGTCGTATTCGACGGCGTAGCCGGGGCGGATGATTTCGGCGTTTTCGAGGCCAGGGACGGAGCGGATGAAGGCGTATTGGACCTCGTAGGGGAGCGAGGTGGAGACGCCGTTGATGTAGTATTCGTTGGTTTGGCGGCCTTCGGGTTCGAGGAAGAGCTGGTGGCGGTCTTTTTCGGCGAAGCGGACGACCTTGTCTTCAATGGAGGGGCAGTATCGAGGGCCGACGCCTTCGATGATGCCGGCGTACATGGGGGACTGGTCGAGATTGGCCCGGATGATGTCGTGGGTGTTGGGCGTGGTGTAGGTGATCCAGCACGGCATTTGTTCCACGTGGAACATGGGATCGGCCCAGCGGTTGAGGGTGAAGGGGTCGAGTGGGTCACCGCCGAGGGTATCGCGGAGGTAGCTGAAGGCGGGGGCGGGAGAATCGCCGTTTTGGCGTTCGCATTGGGAAAAGTCGATGCTGCGACCATTGAGGCGGCAAGGGGTTCCGGTTTTGAAGCGACGCACCTCGAAGCCGAGGTGTTTGAGACTGTCGGAGACGGTAGACATGGTGTCGCCCATGCGACCGCCAGCGGTGTTGCGGAGACCCACGTGGAGGAGACCGCGCATGAAGGTGCCGGCGCTGATGATGATGGCGCGTGCGGAGAATTGGAGGCCGAGGTTGGTGCGGATGCCGGTGACGGCGTCGTTGGAGACGAGGAGTTCGGCGACATTGCCTTGGTGGATGTCGAGGTTGGGGGTGTTCTCGAGCAGCCATTTCATGCGGAACTGGTAGGCCTTTTTGTCGGCCTGGGCGCGAGGCGAGCGGACGCTGGGGCCCTTGTTGGCATTGAGCATGCGGAACTGGATCCCGGTGGCGTCGGTATTGAGGCCCATGAGGCCGCCGAGGGCGTCGATTTCCCGGACGATGTTTCCCTTGGCGAGTCCGCCGATGGCGGGGTTGCAGGACATCTGGGAGACGGTGTCGAGATTCTGGGTGAGGAGGGCGACGGAGCAGCCCATGCGAGCGGCGGCGGCGGCGGCCTCAACGCCGGCGTGACCAGCACCAACGACGATGACGTCGTAGGGTTTGGGGTGGAGGAAGTCGGATGGCATGAGCGATGGGGAAGGGGAGTAGTGGTGAAGGTAGCGCGGGAGGGATATAGGGAAACGGGAAATCTGGAGGGCTTGCCAGAAGGCCCCACTGTTCCACGTGGAACAATTGCGCAGGGATTGACCGAAAGGATGCCGCAGGGGGGACTGGGATCAGTCGAGGTCAAGGATCCCAGTGCGGCTGCGTGGGAGGAGGGCATCGACGGTGGATTCAAAAACCTCACCGGAGAGGGTGGCGGAGAGGATGCGGAAGTTGCCGAACTCGGCCATGACTTGGCGGCAAGCACCGCAGGGGGAGATGGGATGGCGGGTGTCGGCGACGATGGCGATGGCTTCGAACTGGGAGACGCCTGAGGCGAGGGCCTGGAAGATGGCGTTGCGTTCGGCGCAGACAGTGAGGCCGTAGCTGAGGTTCTCGACATTGCAGCCCTTGAAGAGCTTCCAGCCTTTGCCGAGGAGGGCTGCACCGACTTTGAATCGGGAGTAAGGGGCGTGGGCGTTGAGACGGGCCTCCTTGGCGGCCTCAATGAGGCTGGAGAACGGGTGGGAGATGCGGATGGAGGGTGCGGGGTCGGAATCGGAGTCTGTTGGGGAGGAAGGATTGGAAGGGTGGGTGGAGAGGGCGAGGGAAGGGAGGTCGGCGGCATCGGCGGCGATTTCATCGGGGAAGGCGCTGGCGTAGGTGATGGCGGCGATACTTTGCTGAAGGGCCCAACCGAAGTGGTCGGTGAGAGCAATGGCGTCCGCATGGGTGGTTTGCTGGTACTGCCAGACGGTGGCGACCAAGGTGTTGGAGCCTTCGATGGTGGCGCGTCGGCCTTTGGGAGTGTCCGCGAAGCTGATTCCCGGGAAGAGCGTGCGTCGGCGTGCCTCTTCAAGAAGGCGGGCAGCCATGCCGCTGAGGGTGGCGCGGCCACGGGAGAATCGCTGGAGCCATGAGCGGGTTTCGGAGGGGAGGCGGAGGCTGAGGGGCTTGGAGTCCATAGGTGTACTATGTAATGAATGTTTACAATGTAGACAATTGAGAAATCGGGGGTGTGATGAATGAGAAACTTGGGAGATCACGCGGCAGTGGCAGAAGGAAGGGTGGTCCCAATGGAGGGCCACGACAGGTGGAAGAAGTTTGGACGATTAGGAAGGTTCAAGAGGTCAGACGTCAGATGGTAAGGCCTCTGGTGATCCGCTGAGCCATGCCGATGAGCTTGGTGGATGCGGCGGTGTGGCGGGAGCGATCTGAGGAGACGAAAGGAAAAATCGGATTTCGGGCAAAAAAATGTCAATGATCGCCAGTGTCCGGCAACGGACGGCAGAAGATTCATGACGGACCCCTTCAATATTCTCGCTGCGGAGTATCGCCCGATGGTTCTGGCGTACCTGAGAGCCATGGTGAAAGATGCCCACCTTGCGGAGGATCTCACTCAGGAGACCATGATTGCCGCGCACGAGTCTCCCGGCGGATTTGAGCCGGGAGGGAATTTCGGCAGATGGCTGAGGGGAATTGCCCGCAACAAGGCGCTGATGCACTGGCGCTCTGAGAAGCGCCATCCCGTGCTTGTTGACAGCCGCGTGGTGGAGGGGATCGATGAGGTGTTTGATGGCCTTGATCGCAACCCTGCGGAAATCGACTGGTGGGAATCGCGGAAGCTGGCCCTGCGTGACTGTGTCGCCTTGCTCAGCGGCCATTTGAAAGCTGCAGTCGACAGCGTCTACTTCGGCGGGAACTCGCTTGATCAATCCGCCGGGATCCTGAGATCCACGCCCGCGGCTGTCGGCCAGCGATTGTCCCGCGCACGCACCCAGATCCGCGAATGCATGGGCCGGAAACTCCAGCTTTTGAACGGCCATGGATAAGAACACGAACCCCGTGAACGAGCGCGTCATCGGGCCTGACTCCGGCGATGAGGAAGCACTTCGCGAGTTTGGCCGCCAACTGGCGATCGACAGCCTCATGCAAGAGGCTCTCCGCGGCGGGGCGGAGAACGAGCGCCCCGGCAAGATCGTCCCGCTGGAGTCGCGGAGCAGGCGTCTGAGGTTCTGGATCCCTGCGGCGGCGGCTCTTGTCGCTATTTCCGGTTTATCACTCTGGAAGCTCGGCAATCTGCCATCCAGCCCGGCGAGGCTTGACCCACGCTGGAAGCTGCTCGCTGCCTCCGGCGCGGACTTCCGCGTTGTCGGCCCCAACCGAGTGGAGCTTCGCAGGGGCGAGCTGCGTTTCACCTCGAATCTGCCCGCCACGCTGGTGGTGGACACTCCGAACGCCACGTCGACGGCCGAGGGCACCGACTTTCTGATCGGGCACCACCATGCCGACAGCCCGTCTTCATCCCCAGACAACCAAGACACCATCGCGGACGCTCCAACAAAAATGACATCGAACCTAACCCGACTGCTTGTTCTCGCGGGCACCGTCAATCTCGCCACCCACGAGGGGCGCCTGATCGCCGGTCCCAATGAAGCCGTGGTCGCGCAAGAGGGAGAGGCACCGCAGAAGATTCTAGTGGAAGCCAACTCATCCTTTGCCTTTGATCTCTATGCGCAGCTTTCGAAGGAGAATCCGGGGCAGAACCTCTTCTTCTCGCCCTATTCGATGAGCAACGCCCTGCTCATGGCCGCGGAGGGAGCGCGCGGACAAACCGCTCTTGAAATGGGAACCGTGCTGGGCATCCCCGACGCCCTGCGGCGCCATGGTGACGACAGCCAGTTGATCCCATGGGAAATGGGCAAAATCCGTGTCGGCCAGTCGGAGATGAACCGCCTCATTAACAAGGGGAATGCCCTGACCCTGGAACAGGCCAAACTGCGGGCAGAAGAAATCACCCTGGCGGCGAAGCTCGATGAATTGGAGAAGAAGCTCGCGGGGCTTGATCGGAAGGAAACCCAGCAAAACGAGAATGGCGGACGCTACAATCTCGTCCGAACCAAGGATGACGTGGCTAGAAGACTGGTGAAGCTACGGGCCGGAATCGACACCTCCAAGCTGCGGGTCGCCAATGCGATCTGGGGTGAGAAAACCTTCCCTTTCAACGAGAATTGGAAAGCCACCGTGACGGGATCCTACGGTGCCGGCGCGGTTCAGTTGGCGGACTTCATTGGGAACGCCGACGGGGAGCGCCTCCGGATCAACCAGTGGGCGACCGAGCAAACCGAGGGGCTGATCGCGGATCCCTTTCCACAAGGCTCAGTGAATGCCATGACACGCCTTGCCATCGTGAACGCCATCTACTTTAAGGGCGACTGGAAGACGCCCTTCGTGAAATCCGCAACCTCCCCTCAGCCGTTCACCCTAGGATCGGGCGAGTCGATCCAGGCGGCGTTGATGAATAAATCGGATGACTCTGACGTGAAATACGCCGCATTCCATGGCGACGGCCGTCTGTTCGCCACACCGGAGATGGTGGAAGAATCCGAACTCGGAGGAGACGGCGGAACACTCTACCCAGGGAGGGACGGATTCTCCATGATTGAGATGCCGTATCGTGGCGACAAGCAATCAATGCTGGTGATCGCACCCAACGACCCCTCGGGGCTGCCTTCCATGGAGGCGCGTCTGAATGCTGCCAACCTGACTTTATGGGTGAAATCCATGGGACAGCGCAAGACCATCGTGTTCATGCCCAGATTCAAGATGGAGAGCACCTACGACAAACTCAATGGCACCTTCGCGGCCATGGGCATGCCCACCGCGTTTGGCGGTGATGCTGACTTCTCAGGCATGGGATCGAAGGAGAAGCTATCCATCGGCCGCGTAGTTCACAAAGCATTCATCGATGTCAATGAGGAGGGAACAGAGGCTGCCGCGATCACCGGGTTCCCGATGCCGGCAGCAGCGATGCGCGCAAAAATTCCCTTCACTCCGACCTTTCGCGCCGACCGGCCATTCATCTATCTGATCCGTGATCGCGCGAGCGGCACCGTCCTGTTCCTAGGGCGCGTGCTCAATCCATCCGGCCTTGCCAATTAAGCTTCCCAAACAAAACAGCAACGCAAAATACCAAGGTCCACCCTATCAACAGCATGAGCAATATTCTAAAAACCATACTGATTCTGGTCGTTCTTGCGCTGACCGGATGTTCGGAGAAGAAGTCACGCGATTTCTTTGCCAAAGGCGGGATTACCACGGGTGCTCCTGCCGCACTTGGGTCCGGATCATACAAGATACCGATGGAATTTGAGACTGCGATCGTTCATTCCGGCCAGTGGATTGACGCAGTCGATGCCACTGTCGCCGGGTCGGACATTCTGGTCACTGCGAGCTTCATCAGTGGCAACCGCAAGGGCAGCTACCCCGGGTATGTCAAAGTTAATGGGGTTTCGTCGGGGACCTACACGCTCAAGTATCGAGACCCTAATGGGACCCTTCATGTCATCGGTCCGGTAGTCCTTCCTTGAGAACATCCAGCAGGCATGAAGCCGAACTCCATCGGAGTTCCATCCGCCCTATGAACCGAACTTGATTTTGAAGCCAGACACCGGACGTTCGGGGCTCATTTCTATGGATCATGCCCGCACTCGACTCGCCAAGGGCGAGTCCGCTTGTGCACCGACGTTGCGGACGCCGGATCGCGTGGGTCGTAGTTCGGCCTTTCGGGCCGGACTGCCCAATCCCGGAAGCAATCACAACTGACTTTTGTATCGAATCCTCCATCCGCGCCCTGCCCGAAGATTCCTGACCCTATGAAAGCCCATCTGTTTCTTGGCGCCGCTCTCGCCGCTATGGCACTGGCCATCCTTCCAGCTACCGCCGCCACCGTGACCGCCAGCGCGTCAGCCCCGGTCATCGACGGCGAGGACGTCGCCAATCTTGCCACGCAGACCGCCACCGACAAGTGGTGGCCCGAGAACTCCGCCGCCGGGGCCGCCAAGGGCCAGACGTTCCGCACGCGCAACGAGGCGCTCAGGCTCAGGGCCGTGACCTACCGGATCACCACCAACGTTCCCGGGACCAAGGTTTATACCATCCGCATCGGCCGGATTTCCGGCAATACGTTCACTCCGGTCTACACCGAAACGGCAACCCAGACGGCTGCCTGGGCCGCCAATAACCACGTCACCTGGCGGCTTGATACTCCTTTCATCCTGCAGCCGAACACGTTCTACGGCGTCGACGTGGCGCTGACGAGTTCCACCACTCCCTGGCAGGATGGCATTCCTTATGTCTCCATGACGGCGGACGAGTTTTCCGATGGCGTGAGCTATGCCTCCGGCACCAACGGCGTGGGAAACAACACGATCGCCGGCGGCGATGTCGACCGCCGGTTTCATCTCGACATCGAGAAGCCCATCGGCGGCTGGTCGCTCGTCGCCACCCACCCGGCGGACAATGCCACCAATGTCCATGCCTCGAATCCGCTGCTGGCCACCTTCAGTCAGAACATCGTGCGCGGTACTGGCAACATCACCCTCAGAAATCTCACAGACAACATCAGCACCGTCATCCCCATCAACGACCCACGGGTGGTGATTTCGGAGAACCTGCTCACAGTCAATCCCGGCAGCAGCTTTCTCGCGAGCAAAGCCTGGGCCGTACGCATCGACCCCACCGCTATCATCAGTGTTCCCGGCGACAGTTATCCGGGTATCACCAACGACACAGCGTGGAACTTCAGCACCGGCCTTGGTGACCCGCTGTTTCTCGCGCTCGTCGCGCTCCGGAACCACATCACCGGAGCCGTCACGCTCACCGCCGCGCAGATCGCCGCGCACAAGACGACCATCGATCAGCAAAGCGTCCGTCTTGCCGACAGCGCCGCTCTCATCACCGCATCGTTCGACCTTGTGGAAGCGTACGACGCATCCACCGGAAACCGCTGGTATGTCAACGGCCTGCCCGCTCGCGATTCCGTCACTAACGACATCCACTGGACGCTTTGGAATGTGCAGCAATACATCATGGACGTGGTTTACAGCGACACCACGCTCGCAAGCCACGAGAGCCTGCTGAACGGTTTCAAGTTTGGCAGTGCGTCAAGTTTCCCTGGCCCGTGCAACCCGCCGGCGAACCCGGACACCACGCACACCGTGGCCATCAGGGCCAGCTACCCGAATACCGTGGGCTGGGCGACGCAGGGAGATGGACCTGGCACTTTCGCGCGCAAGCCGACGGGCTGTTACCTCGCGCCGGGCTCGATTGCCACTGTCACTGTGCCGACGGCGTTGGTGGGCAGGGGCTTCAAAGTCCGGGTCGGCGCGCATTCGTGGGATTTTTCAAACAAGCCCACGATCAAGCGGCTGGATCGTTCCACGGTCCTTTACGCTATCAACGCGGTGGAAACCAAAGTCGCGTGCCCGCACGGTGGCGGCATCTACATCGAGGTGCCTTGGCTTGCGAACCAAGGCATCGTGAACGTTTCCGTGCGCAATGCCGTCCGCGCGCCTTACTTTTCCGCGAAGAGCTTTCACGAGACGACGCCGACGGAATGGCTGACTGAACGCACCAACCCTGCGCCGTGGGCGGATTTCCAGTCCGACAAGTTCATGATGCAGGTGCCAAGGAGCTGGATTTTCGCGATGCCTGACCCGACCCAATTGATGAAGGACTGGGACTCCGCGATGGATGCCTTCAACGACCTGCTCGGCTTTCCGCAGATCCGCGGCAAGGAATCCTTCTACCTCCAGGTCGACACGCTGCTCCGCACATCGGTTTTCGCGCCGGGCTATCCGGCCGTGAACGTCGGCGGCTACAGTGCCACCGCCAATTACAATAACGGATATCACACCCACTACCTGATCCGGGGGCCGCAGTACCGCACGGATGACGCGCAGGTGGAGTTCCACGAGCAGGGCCACGGTTACTTTTTTGACAAGTTTCCCGGCGAGGTCGAGTCCAACGTGAACCTGCCGTTTGTGCCCGTCCTGCACCGGAAGTTCGGAGTCAATCTGGACACCGCCTTCCGGGCGTCGCTGGGTGATGGCAATACCTACCGCACACTGGAGACGACAGCGATGGCGTGGATGACCGTTTTCAATTTCTCACCGCGCAAAGTGGAGATGGCCGATGGAGAAAAGGCTTACCAGCTCAAGGGCCATGCGAAGTTCGTGGACATCGCCCGCATCTACGGTTGGGGCGTGTTAGGCGATTACTGGAAGTCTTTCGTGACCGATTCCGAGAATGGCATCAATTACGCCACGGATTCCGACAGCCTCCTGCTGCGCCTGTCCAGGAACGTGGGGGCGGACATCCGGCCGCTGTTCCACTTCTGGGGCATTTACCCGCAGAACGCCACAAACCTGCGCACCGCCATTAATAATGCCGGTCTCGTAGCGCCTGTGGAGATCCACGATCGGCTTGTGCGTTACAAATCCCTCGCACCGGCGAACAATGCCGCCTTCCGGGATTTCGCCACGAGGTGGTGGACCAGGCAACCCAGCCCGGACGGCTTCTGGGAAGAGCGCGAGCACGCCACGCAGTGGGACAGCTACAATGAGAACTCCGCCCTCGGCATCACCAACCGCGTGCAGGAACTCATCGACCTCTACTACCCGAACGGCCGCCCCACCACCATCACCGGGCCCGTCGTGGGAGGCCTCAGCCCCGCCGACAATTCCACGAATGTCGCTCTGGACGCAAACCTGGTGATGACCTTCAACAAGGCCGTCGTCCGTGGCACGGGCAACATCAGGATATCGAACCTGACTGACGGCACGTCTGCCACAATCGCCATCACTGACACCGCCCAGGTATCGATTGCCGGCGAAGTGTTGACGATCAACCGGACCGCGAACCTCCTCCCCAACAAAGCCTATGCCATCCAAATCGATCCGACGGCACTGGATGGCGTGGTCTCAAACAGTTTTGCCGGGATCACCGACACCACGACGTGGAACTTCACCACGGTCAATCCCGACGTCACCGCACCCACAATTCTCACCCTGAGCCCGACCGACGGCGCGACCAATGTGGCGGTCAGCTCCAACCTCGTCGCGACTTTCAGCGAGCCGATCCAGGTCGGCACCGGAAACATCACGTTCAGAAACCTAACAGACAACACCCAGTCCACGATCGCCGTCACGAACACCGCCCAGGTATCTGTCTCCGGTGCGGTGCTGACGATCAATCCCACTGCCGATCTGCTGCCCGGCAAATCCTATGCGCTCCAGATTGCCGCGACCGCCATTGACGACCTCGCCGGAAACAGCTTCGCCGGCATCGCGAATGATACCGCATGGAACTTCGGCACCGAAGCGCCGTCCATCATCCTGTTCGCTGACAGCTTCGACCGGGCGAACAGCACAGACCTGAATGCCTCGACCGTAGGTAAATCGGGGACGCTTGGCGCATTGAACTGGGTCGAGAAGGTCGGTTCTGGCGGAAACGCGTCGATTTCTGGCAATTCCGTTTTCGCCACCGGTTCCACCAGCGGCTTCTCGATGTCCTATGTCGATCACAACTTCATCAATGCTGCCATTTCCAGAGGCGGTGGCTTCAGCATCAGCATCGATCTTGAGAATTACTCGACCCAGGGGACCATAAGGCTAGCGGGGATTGCCATGGGGATGTCGAAAGCCGAGGCCGAGGGATGGGCGCATAACGTTCCGACCAGTTTCACTTACGCTGACTTGTTTGTCGGCTACCGAGGCAATCAGAGCGCGATTCAGGTCTTCGACAACGGAACCGAAGTGATCAACAATACGACTGCTGGTGATGCCACGACGCTTCCGAAGAAGCTCAGGATTGATTTCACATGTTCGGATTTCAATGCGGGCTCGACGGTCAATTACGCGGTCACCTTTGGCGGCGCGGCGATGGGCACCGGATCGTTCACGTGGAGCGGCACCAACGAGAACTACATCGGTGTCTATTCCAATCTGTTCCCTGCGAGCGGCACGACTGGTCAACTGGACGATTTTGCGGTAGCCGCTAGGATGGCCGGGCCATCCCCCTATGCAACCTGGGCGGCCACCAATGCCCCTGGCAGCGAGCCGGACGACGACAGCGACGGCGACGGCGTGCCCAACGCCATCGAATTCATGCTCGGCGGTGACAAGAACACCAAGGACCTCGGCAAACTCCCCACCGCCACCACCAACGGCGGCAACATGACCTTCTCGTTCATCCGCGACCGGGATTCGATCGATGCCGCCGTGCGTGCCGTTATTGAGGTCGGCACCGTCCCGGGCGTGTGGCCGAACGTCTTCACCGTGGGAAGCAACACTGCCAGTTCCACTGCCGGTGTCTCAGTCAGCGACAACGGCAATGGCACAGACACCGTCACCCTGACTGTTCCCAGAGCACCGGATGCGAGGAAATTCGCACGTCTCAAGGTGGCCATCACGGAGTGATCGCCGCAAATTCACAATGGGAACCAAACGGAAACTCCGCCACTCTCGCCTCTGTGCAGCCGCAGTCCGTCGAACTTTTACTCACCGTTCTTGGCTTGACCCCCAACTTGGCAATTTTCTTGAATCCGGCACGGGGACTGCAGCGAATGATATATTGGTTCCGGTGCCCTCTTTGAACATGAACGAATCATGAAGCTCATTCACTACGCCCCGCCACTCATCGCGCTGATGATCGGTGCGGCATGGCTTGCGAGCTTGCGGGCCTCGAATCGCGAGTTGGAGCAGAGCAATCTTTCGCTTCAGAAAAAGATCGCGGAAGCCAGCGGTTCATCGGGTGCAAAGAATGATCGCGTGAGATCCGGGACGAAAGGCGCAAAGGCGAAGAGGGAAAAGAAGCCATCGGATGAAGGGATCAAGCCGTCTGACGACTGGGTGAACACCTCCAGAGATTGGAGCGAACTCGTGATGTTCAACAATAACGAGGGGGCGAGATTCAATCTGACAGCGGCCTGCAGAAGGCTCGAGAAGCTCGCATCCGAAATGAGTGGAGACGAACTCGTGAAAGCCTACACGGAAATGGCGGCACTCCCTGTTGAGGCCGAATTTCGCAATTACCTCGAATCGGTGATGCTGGACCAGCTCAAGGGGAAGAATCCCGAGTTCGCCTTCAGCCAATACCTCGCGAAATGCCAGAATGAAAGTATTGACCCTGTCAGGATGGCAGATTTCAGCAAATGGCTTGCGCGAGATCCCGCCGCTGCCACAGCCTGGTATGAGAGCCAGGTCGCCGGAGAAGTCTTCGACAAGACTCTTGACGGGAAATCTCCCACGATGATTCCGTTTGAATCGGCATTCATCATGTCCTTGCTCGCATCCGATCCAGCTGCCGCTGAGCAACGGCTGAATAATCTTCCGCCAGACTTGCGCGCCAGTGTGGGTACTTACGTGTGGGACGTTCCCAAGGAGAAGGGCAAGGATTTCGTTGATATGCTTCGCAGATCAATGCCGATGGAGGAATACATGGCCATACTGAAAGACAACAGTCTGACTGAATACAATTTCCGATTTGATAGCAAGAACGATCCAAAAGACATTCAGAAGAACATGGATCGTCTCGGCTTCAGCCCTGAAGAGCGGTCCACCCTGATGACGCAGCATTTTGCAGAAGTCGCGAAGTATGGCGCGATGAGGGACAGAGGCAATGAACCGTCTCGTGAAAGGTTCGACGACCTTCGCGCACGGATTCAAGCAATCGACCCTACCTCTGCTGATCAGGCAACGGGAGTTGCGCTTCAAAGTTACCTTGAAAATTCAAAGACTACCGGTGCCCAGGATTTTGTCGAGAAGATCGCTACTGATTACCATGATTCGGGTGCCGGCGACGAACTGCTGATCCCATTGATTGAGGGAAGCGCGAACGGCAGGATCGCTTATCCGAAAGACAGAGCGCGAGTGCTGGCGGCGAAAATTTCGGATGACAGGCTCCGTGAAGAAATGCTGCGAAAGCTTAACTGAAGGATGAAGCGTTCCCTGATCATCAGTGCTGCCATTCTCCTCATCGCCGCCCTTCTGGGGTGGCGGGAAAGCAGGCAGCTTTCCAGCAGGAGAGAGGCCAATGCCAGACTCGTGAAGGAAGCCGCGGCTAAGCTCGGTAGTGATGCCCCGACGCCGAACCCGATGGAACGACGGAATGAATATCTCGCCATGAGGGAACGAGTGAAAGCCATCGGGCTCGATTATTTTGCGCTTTTCCGCGACTATGGTGAGAATGCTACTGGTGAATCGGGTGAGGAGTTCACGAAGCGCCAGGCGGAAATAAAGAGACGCCTCGAAGAGCTTGACCCCGCAGCGATCCGGCAATTCATGGATGAATGCTTCAGTAACCCCGAGCTGAACCTGCGAATCAAGCGTGATCTCAATGGCTATGTCCGGACTGTCTTTATCGCGAAGTACCCGGTTGAGATGGCCAGAATGATGAGCAAGTCGCCGGAACTTTTTGGGATTGATGGTAAGTCAACGCCTGAAGGATACATTCAGGATCCCTTCAAACACTTGGTTTACTATTTCAGCTGGGAAAAGAAGGACATCCAGACTGTCTTCCAGTGCCTCGCTGAAGCACCGCCGGAATTTCAATCGAAATATATCAGCGGTGCGGTGGAATTTTATGCCTACAGTGCACCGAAACGAACCGAGTTGCTCGAACAGATGAGAGCCTTCGCCTCGACCCCCGAACAGGTGCAGCTTGTGAAAAGTCAGTTGAGCGAGCTCACCTTCGGGCGTGGCGGCGCGAAGGCGACATTTATTGAAGTATCCGATTGGCTCGGATCGGCGAATCTATCCAGCGATGAACTTGCCGCTGCCACCAAGGACATAGAGAAACAAGTGCGAGTGGGCGAAACTGGTCGATGGCTTGACTGGCTGGCGAAAAGCGAATTGCCTGATGACGTTGCAAAGGAACGCGCTTTCGAACTCGCCACCGCGTGGACCGAGAAAGACTACCTCGCGGCCGGCAAGTGGCTCAACAGCGCACCCGCCGGTCCGGAGAAATCCGCCGTGGTAAGCGCCTACGCTGCCAAGGTCTATCCCTACGATCCCGAGGGGGCGATGCAATGGATTCAGACGCTGCCGGAGGGCCCTGACCGCAGCAAGGCGCTGGAGACTATTTATGAGAACCTGCCCGAAGACAGCGATGCGGCGAAGGCCTTCGCGAGTGAATATCGTCTCGGGAAATGAGTGAGCTCTGTCGATCCATGGCCAGTCATGGTGCAGCACTGATCGCGTTGGTTCCAAAAGGGATGGCGCTGATGGGGATTGTGTTTGCTGGGGGAGAGGCAGATTGGCCAAGGTTCGTCAATCTGAACGAGGCCAGACAGTGCTGCAGAGACAATAGTACTTGACCTCAGGAGGCGGTCCGACGACATGCTCCTGACCTTGCACCGCGAGCGGTGTGCTGGAATTCGCAGCCAGCGCTTCGCATCCGAGAATGGGCAAAGAGAACGTTTTTGACGGGCCAGTCCGCGTTTTCGAGGCAGGCCAGTAGGGAACGGAACGCCTCCAAAACAGATGTCCCCAGTGATCCTGGATCCAAATCAAATCGAATCGCCCACCACAATGCCGAATCCCGAGGATCTTATTGAAACCTTGCCCGCCCGGACCCGTGCGCTTCGAGAGGAAGTTGCCAAGGCCATCGTGGGGCAGGAGCGTGTGGTTGAGGACGTGCTCCTGGGCCTTTACTGTGGTGAGCATGTCCTGCTCACCGGCGTGCCCGGACTGGCCAAGACACTACTCATCCGCTCGCTGGCGGAGGCACTCGACCTTGATTTCAAACGCATTCAATTCACCCCGGACCTCATGCCGGCGGACATCACCGGCACCGAGATCATTCAGGACGATCCGGTGAAGGGCACGCGCGCACTGAAGTTCATGCCAGGGCCGGTCTTCACTAATCTGTTATTGGCCGATGAAATCAACCGCACGCCGCCCAAGACGCAGGCGGCGATGCTTCAGACGATGCAGGAGCGCGAGGTGACGGTGGGGCGCGAAACCATGCCGCTCCCCAAGCCGTTTCATGTGTTTGCGACCCAGAACCCGATTGAAATGGAGGGCACTTATCAGCTTCCCGAGGCTGCGACCGATCGGTTTATGCTCTCTGTGAGTATTCATTATCCCGAGCCTGCTCAGGAGGTGGAGATGGTGCGCCGCACGACCGGCACGGTCCGTCCTGCGTTGGAGAAGGTCATGAATGGCGACGACCTGCTGGCGATCCAGCGACTGGTCCGGGCGGTGCCCGTGTCTGACGAGGTGATCCGCTTCGCAGTGGATCTGGTGGGCTCAACCCGCCCGGATGGACCGCGCGCCACCGAACAGGTTAAACGTTTCGTCCGCTGGGGGGCCGGGCCGCGTGCCTCTCAGTATCTGATTCTCGGTGCCAAGGGAAGGGCAGCCATGATTGGCAAACCCTGTGCGGATGTTGAGGACGTGCGTTCGGTGGCGCTTCTGGTGCTCCGCCACCGGATCCTGACCAACTTCAAAGCCAGGTCCGAGGGCATGGACGCGGACAGGCTCCTGGATGGGTTGGTTAAAGCTGCCACGATTTAACCCAATCAGTCTGTGTCTGAAGCCGCACTTTACGCCGATGCTGAGTTGTTAGCGGGTTCCCGCGACCTCCTGCTTCTGGCGGAGTGCATGGTTGAGGGCTATGCTCACGGCATGCACCGCAGCCCGTATGCCGGGAGCAGCCAGGAATTCGCGACTTACCGCGCTTTCCTTCCGGGCGACCCCTTGCAGCGGATTGATTGGAAGGTTTACGGCCGGACCGACGACCTCTACGTGCGTGAATTCGAGCAGGAAACCAATCTGCGTGGCTATCTGTTTCTGGATGGCAGCCGCAGCATGGATTTCGGAGCCGGGGCCGGCAATAAATTCATCTACGGTCGCTTGTTGTGCGCGGTGCTGGCCGTGCTGCTGCGCCGTCAGCAGGACGCGCCAGGTCTCGCGGTGTTTGGAAAAGGGGAGTCCATTCCCGTGGATGACTGGTGGCCGCCGAGCACCCGACGGGATCATCTGGAACACATTGTCCACCACCTTGAAAGTTCGGTCGCGGACGGGCTCCACGATCACCTTGGTGGCCTCGCCGATCTGGTCGACGAATGCCACCGGCGCTCTCTCGCCGCGATCATCACCGACGCGCTGGTGGACCCGGCTGAACTGAAGGAAATGCTAGGTCGCTTGCGGATGCGCGGCAGCAAAGTCATCCTTTTCCAGTTGTTGGCGCGCGAAGAACTGGAGCCACGGATTGAAGACGAGGTGGTGTTGGTGGATCGCGAGACAGGTGCTGAACGCGCGGTCGACGGCACGGTTTATGCCCAGCTTTATCAGGAAAACCTGAGCCGGATCCGTGCGGATATCGAGCAGATCTGCCACGATACGGAGACTGATTATTGTTTTCTGCCCACCGATCAACCCCTTGATGAAGCCTTGCGCCGATTCCTCCTGCTGAGATCCCGATGATGCTTGCGATCGTGATGCTGGGACCGTGGTTTGCGATTGCCGGGCTGGCGGCGGTTGGCCTCGCGGTGTGGATGCATCTCTACGAACGGGTGGCTAGCCGGCGTGTGCAGATGAGTTCCCTACGCCTCGTGCCGGAAGCTCCGAGAGTCGCCCGCAATCGGCGAAAGATCCGCCGCTGGCCGTTGCTTCTTCTGCGCGCCCTTGGGGTTATTCTGTTGGGATTGGCTTTCGCACGACCCGGACTCCCGGGTGGGGGCCAGGCACCCGTTGGGGGACGGGAAGCGGTCGCCTTCGTGCTCGACCGTTCGGCTAGTATGGCAATGCGTTCACCTGGGGGCAATACGGCGTGGGAGGACGCGGTGGCGCAAGTCCGCGAGCGTCTGGATGGACTTCACTCAGAGAGCAGGGTTCGTTTGTTTTGTTTTCCTCCCGCGGCGACTGGCGACGATTGGAGCCAGCCCTCGGAGCTGCACAAGGTCCTCGCCGGCCTTGCTCCGGCCATGACGGACGGACGGCCTTTCGAGGCTCTGCGCGACGCGGCCGAGGCGGTCGCCCGCTTCCGCAGCGACATGCCCGAGTCGCTAGAAATCGTCGGCGATCTGCAACGCCAAGGCTGGGAAGACATTGATACCCTCTCGCTTCCGGAAGAATTGCGCGTGCGGGTCGTCCAGACTGGAAGCCCCAAGGCAGCAAACAGAAGCCTTTCGCTGGGTGTCCGCGGATTGGATCAACTGCGTCGCGGGGTGGTCGAACTGGGCGGCGGGGCATCGGCGCTGGTTGTCAGCGATCAGGTTGAAAAGGATGGAAAAGCCGAGAAGCAGGAGATTCCCCAGCCTGACAAGATCCTCGAGTTGCCGTACCGATCCGGGACCGAGGGATGGGTGCGCCGCGAGATCTCCCTCCGGGAGTCGACCGATGGCCTTGCTGAGGATGACCGAGTGTTCGATGTCTTTCTGGCAGTTCCTGAAGTGCCGGTGCTTCTTTTGGAACCCTATCCGGAACGTGATGTCTTCCTGCAGACAACCTTTTTCCTCAACCAGGCCTTGCGTCCGACGGCCGGGGCTGGAGCGGCTGATTCCAAGTTCCTGCCAAAAGTGGTGGCGGTGAAGGATGCTGCGGGTGCGATTCGAGGATTGGACGACCGGGAGGCCGTGGTGGTGGTGCCGCCGCTGGCGGCATGGCCCGCGGAATTGCCTGCGGCCGTCGAGGCCTTCGCGCAAAAGGGTGGTGGCGTGGTGTTTTTCGCCGGTCCGGAGATGCAGCCTGCCGACTTTACTGCGGCCTGGCGGAGCCTTCTGCCGGTCCTGCCAGGAGCGGTGACGACGATTGATGGTGGTCCGGTCCTTGAACCGATTGGGAACAGCCATTCGCTGTGGGGTGGTTTCGGAGCTGATTTGAGGGAGGCCCTGCGCAAGGCTCCGCTGAAGAAGCGGTTCACGCTGAGTATCGGCGAAGGAGCGGAGGTGATGGCGCGTTATGCCGACGAACTGCCACTGGTGGTGCGCGGGCAGGCTGGCCTTGGCCGCGTGCTGTTCGTCAACACCAGTCCGGACCGCAGTTGGGGTGATTGGTCAGCCGATGGAGTGTTGTTCGTGCCCACGGTTCACGTGCTGGTTTCCGCGGTGTTGAATTCCCCGTCGCAAAGCCTGCGCAACAGCCCTGGTGCAGGGATCGCAGGAGTGCCTTTCGATGTCCGGGTGGATCCCGTGCTGGCAGGAAAATCTCTGCGTGTCGGCGGACGGACCTTCAAGGCGGATGAACAGGGTTGGGTGCGCGGCCTCAATTTCGAGCGCCCCGGTTTCCATGAGGTGCTAGCTGAAGATGGCGGCTTGGTGCGCCCGGTGGCGGTGAATTTTCCTCCCGGGGAAAGCCGCCGCGAATTTTTGCTTCCCGCCATCCTGGAACGGCAGGTCGAGGCGCGTCGGCGAGCCGCAGGTGGCAGTGGGGAAGTGCCTCGTATCGATCTGGTCTCCGAATCCGGATGGTGGCGGTGGATTCTCGCGGCCCTCGCCGGGGTATGGCTGGTGGAACCGTGGCTGGCTTTCCGGATGAAACGACAACCCGATGAGAAAGGACAAGCATCGTGACGGAACTCCAGCAAATCATCCATGAAGCTTTGGTTCGCCATCGCGGCATTCGTCGACAACGCGCATGGCTGGCGGCTTTCGCGGCCTTTGCAGCGGTGATGGTCGTGACTGCGCTGCTCGATCGTATGTGGATGTTTTCCGGTGGATTGAGGTGGACTGGATGGATTGCCGGGCTCGTGACAGGTGCTTTCGCTGCGCGATGGGCCATGGGTGCCGCTTGCCCTGATGGCACAACGATTGCCCACCAGATTGAAAAGGAAGCTAGGGAAACGGCATCGGTTGTGGCGACCGCGATTGATCCGGCCGTGCGGCTCACGGCTGGAAACGAAGCCATGGGGGGAGTGATGCTCGAGCGACTGGACCGACTGGCAAACGATGCCGTCCGTGCGGCTCCGCCCTCTTTCCGTGGTCGGCTGCGTGTGCCGGCATCCATTGCCGCCGCAGCCCTCGCGGCGATCGTCGCATTGCTTTTGGTCCAGGGCCCCATAGGCCTGCTGCGAATGTTGATTCCCTGGATCGCATCGCCCTACACCTCGATTCAATTAGAAGGACCGAAGGAGGCCATCGCGGAGGGCCGGCCCTTCACGCTCACCGCGCGGGTTTCCGGGGTGCCGGTCAAAGTGGTGACCCTGTATCGACAAGATTCGCCGGTGGCTATAGCGGAAGCTGCTCCCGGTCCTGATGGTGTGGTGCGGTTGTCGATGAACGGACTGGACGGCGCGGCGGAGTTTGTGGTGCGTGCGGGTGACGGCCAGTCTGCTCCTTTGCTCGTCACGCCTTACCCGTTGCCTGCCGTTGCATCCTTCGAAATCGACGTCATTCCGCCGGAATACGCCGCCCACGCGAAGGAGACGAAAAGTGGACCGTCCTTTTCGGTCCTGCGCGGCAGTCGGCTGGACTACAAAGTGAGACTCAAGGCTCCTGCTGTTTCCCTTGTGCTCGAACGCAGCGCGCCTTCACCGAAAGAAGAACGCGTGAGCCGGACGGAACAGGCTGGAATGAAACGTGGCATCTACGGCGAACCGATAGGCGTCGAAGACCCGGCCACCAATCAACCGGTCATTCCGGTGTTTCAACCCGATCCCGCGGACCCGCTGGTCTGGCACACGAACTGGAATCTGTCTCGCGAAGCGGACGATATTGTCTACAGGCTCGCAATCAAAGGTCAGCAGGGCGATCTCGTCCGCAACGATGAACCATGGCGGATCAATGTGGTGGCGGATACTCCCCCAGTTGTGCGCATCCTGAGCCATGATGGGGGCGAGGTCATCCGTCAGGGCAATGAAACGGTGCAATTCAAACTCAGTGCCGTCGATGATGTCCGCCTCAGCGGAGCACGTTTGGTTTTCCGCAAGCCGGGCCAGCCCCACACGCGGCAGGAGATCAAGCTTCCTGCGGAGGCTGGTCGGAGTTGGTCCGGCGCTGAATTGCTGGCGCTGGCTCCCATGAATGTTAAACCGCTAGACATCATTGCCGTGCATGCGGAAGCGGAGGATTCGAATGCCCTCGAAGGCACGGGCATCGGCCGCTCGGAAGTGGTGTATCTGGAGGTTCCGTTGCCGGAATCCGAGGATGATGGCGGAGGCGAAGGAGGTGGTGGCAGCGGTCCTCCGCCGGTGAACCCGTTGGAATTGCAGATGGAGATTCTCAGAGCGACAGTGGTGATGCCGGACAACGCCCCAGCGTCAGATCGCGAAACCGTCGCCTATGACCAGAGAAAAAATGCCGAATACACCGGCATGATGGCGCGGGCGGCCGCAGGCATGTTCCTGCAGGATCTGGCGGACGTTCTTGAAAAGGCCCGGATTTCGATGGCGGCGGCGGCAAGCCTTCTCGACAAAAAGGCGGCAGTGCGGGCTGTGCCTGACGAGGAGGCTGCCTTGGCCCATCTCATCGAGGCGGCGAAAATGTTGGAGGATGCGAAAGAGTCCATGCAATCGGCTGGGGAGATGGAAGGCGGTATGATCTTCACGCTGAGCAAGCCCAAGCCGAAGAGTTCCTCTGCCAAGGGAGAAGAAGACCCGGCGAAAAAGGAATCGCTGAGCAAGCTTCTGGAAGAAGTGCAGCGCCAGCTCGCAGAACAACAGAAGCTCAATCAGACGAGGGGCGAACCTGCGGAACTTTCCAGTCAGCAACAGGCATTGGCACAGGCTGCGCGGTCCGCGGCCCGCCAGGCGGAAGGTATAAAACCATCTGCCAGTGGCCGAGGCGATCCCAAGGCGGCCGGGGAGGAGCTTGAGCGCGCCGCCGGTCTCCAGGATGACAACGCGGAAGCCCTCGCGAGCGGCAAAGCCGAGGCGAGTAAAAGTCTCGGCGAGCAAAGCGAACAATCCCTTGCAAAAGCGCTGCGTGAGATCGCGGCCCAGCTGGGCAGCGGAATCTCCGAAAGCGAAACCTATCCTCCCGGATATGAACGGCTGGTGGACGACTACCTGCGATCCATTTCCTACGAATAGTTATCATGGAATGGACTACCTACCCAGCCTGGTATTGGATCACCGCCGCGGTTTGCGCCGCCTTTGGCGTGATCTCGTGGAACACACTGCGCGCTTCGCACGGCCCATCCATCCGGCTCCGTTGTCTCTGGTTGCTGCTTCGCGGGGCGTTGCTTGGGCTGCTGCTCATCATCCTGCTGCACCCGCACCGGGTGGAACGTCGAGAATTCCGTGAGCCGCAGGATATCGCAGTCCTGTTGGATGACTCTGCGAGCATGAGCCTCCGAGACGAACCCGGCTCATCGCCGAGGATTGATCAACTCAAGGCGCTTGCCAAACCGATGGCCGGACTGGCGGGTGGCGGAAGCCAGTTGCGATGGTATGGCTTTGCTGGTGAAGCGCGGCCGGTGGCGGGCGCGGAGGATCTCACGGCCACTGGGAATGAATCCCGCATCGACAAAGCCCTCGAGACTGTTCTGGGCGACGAACGGACCCGCGATCTTGGCGCGGTGGTTCTGGTTAGTGATGGACAAACGGACGATCCCGAGGCGGCCCGTCGTGCGGCGCGTCTCTACCAGCAGGCGGCTGTTCCGCTCTACACTGTTCTGGTGGGAACGCCGGAAGAGTCGCCGGACCTGGCGCTGTCCGGTCTTAGTGGAGCCCAGGAATCGCTCTATAGCAGGAGACTCCGTTTGAGGGGAACGCTGAAAGCTCCCGGCTTCACAGGCAGCGAGGTGACAATGCGTGTCCAGTGTGAGGGTCGGGTGGTGCATGAATCAGTGGAAACCGTGGTCCGCGATGCCCAACCCTTTGAGTTTAACTTTGAAACCCCATTCACCGGCTTTCACCGGTACCAGGTGGAGGTACTCCCTCTCGATGGTGAGCGTCTCGCCACTAACAATTCGGGTGTGATCGGCGCGGAGGTCGTCGAGCGGAAAATCCGAGTCATCAACATGGAAGGCACGCCTAACGCCGGGCACTGGCTGGAGAACGCGCTGGAGAGCGATCCGGACATGGAGGTCACGAGTCTGTTTTTCCCGCAGTCCGAGTCTTTCGAAACCTCCCGCCAGATCCCTTTCACGATCGATGCCGATGGCCGCAAGGTTTACAACATCGCCCATCCGATCAAGGGATACCCGCGCACGCTGCAGGACATGTTGAACTACGATGTGATCATCAACAGTGATATCTACAAAGAAGCCTTCACTCCCGAGCAACTTGCTCTGACCGTCGCGCTGGTGGAGGAACACGGCGGTGGTTTCGTGATGGTGGGTGGCACGACGGCCTTCGGGGCCGGCCACTACGACGAGACGGTGATCGACAAGCTGATGCCGGTGGATGTTTACGGCAACGAGGACATCAAATATGGAGGTTTCAAGCTGCAAGTCCCCCCGGAAATGTTCGACCACCCGGTGATGCAACTCGGCACCACCCGCGAGGAGACTGCGCAGATCTGGAATGAGCGATTCCCTGGATTCAGCGGACTCAATTCCGTGAACCGCGTCAAGCCGGGAGCCCGCGCGCTGGCTTTCAATGAGAACGAATCCAACAAATACGGCCCGCTAGTGGTTTTCGCCGTGCAGCAGATCGGGCGGGGCCGCACCATGGCGTTCACCTCCGACACAACCCAGAGCTGGGGCAGCCAATTCCACACCAGCTTCGGCACCCCTTCGGACAAAACCCTCTACTATCGGCGATTCTGGAACCAGGCGGTGCGCTGGTTGGCCGCGGACCGCATCCGCCGCAAAAGCGGGGAACTCAGACTCTCGGTCGATCGCAATGTCGCAGTGCCGGGCCAGAGTGTGGATGTGCGCATCCCGTTCCCGCCCACCTATCCGGATGCGGTGGTCACTCTGAAGCGCGCTATGCCGGGACAGGAAGCGGTGCCTGTGGAATTGATCCGCGACGAAGTGACCCGCACGTGGCACGCGAGCGTTGCGCTGCAGGATCAGGGCGAATGGACCTTCACCGCCAGCCTGCCGCGCACCGGGTTGGATCCGGTGTTTTCTTATGCCCTCGTCGATGTGATCCCTGACACCCGCGAGTTTGCATCCACAGCGGCCAACCGCGGCTTGATGGCCGAACTCGCGCAACTCGGAGGAGGAATGTTGCTGGAAGGCGAGCCCGGAAGCTGGTCGATCGCGGTGGATCCGCGCGGCAGTCGCATCATCGAATACGGCCGTCGCGCCATCTGGGACCGCTGGTGGGTCATGGCCCTGATGGTTCTTTTGCTCACCATGGAATGGGGCCTGCGCCGCCGCTGGATCGGTGGCGGAATCAACTGAGGACTAGCAAATGGTCCGAGAAGCACGGGGCAATCGGAGCTGCCTTGGGTGAATCTGCGGGCACATCTGTGTGAGGCGGCAGAGTTTGGTTAATCTACCGCGACATTAGCTGAGGGGATCAATGGGCCGATGCTGCCGCCGGGGACGAATTCGGCAGGGATGTTGAGGATCCTTCGGTCGGGATTGCCTTTTCGGACGGAGTCCACCCAGCGTACCACCCGGCGCACGATGAGCCGGTTGTCCCAGCGCATCTGGGCAAGTCGCGGCGAGCACATGTCCAGCAAGGGGACACTTTCTCCAGCGACCATGGAGACCTGTTCGGGAACACAGATGCCGCGCCGGACCATGAATGCGAGTGCTGCGATGAACCAGCACGGCTCATCGACGATCACGGCGGTCGGAGGTGTCGTTCTGAACAGGCTCTCCAGCAATTGCTCGAATCCCGCGGGAGTTTCATTCCATTCGGGCAAATTATAGGCCCCTGCTGGGATTCCATGTGTCTCCAGTTCTGTGAGGAATGCGAGCTCGCAGCCTCCAACCGGCGGCCTGCGGAATTCTTCGCGGACGATCAGCACGATGCGGCGATGTCCGAGCGCGATGAGCGCGCGCGTGGCTGCTGCATAGGCTGACACAGTGTCTGGTCCGGTCCGGGCGATCTGCAGGCCCTGGGTGCGGCCATACAATGCAAGGCAGGGCGTCTGCTGGGAGGCGCACCACTCCAGCAGGGGGCGTGAGCCAGCCTCGATAACCCACGCATCTGCATCCGCTGCGATCAACTGTCGTGTCATCTGGGGGACGTCATGCCTGAGTTCGACCTGCGTCTTTCTGCATTCAAATGCGTCATATCCCGCAGCTTCAAGTGAGCGCAATACGTTGGCCAGGATGAGTGCGGTCTGCGGATTGTCCACGAGGAGTGAGTCGTTGCGCAGTATCGCGACGCGCAGTGGCCGATGGGATGCCATGGCGGTCCCCGCGGGAGTGATGCTGCGGCTGCGTCCAAGTCCACGTCTGACCACGAGGCCTTCCTTTTCCAGAATCTGAAGCGCTCGCCTTGCAGTGTTGCGCGACACGTCCAATTCGGTGGCCAGCTGAATTTCGCCGGGAAACTGATCGCCCCAGCGCCCCCCCTTGATGCCCTCGCGCAGGCAGGCGGCAACCTGTTCGGGGAGGGAGAGGCGATGAACCGGACGCACGCGGCTGCTTGTACTTTTCTGGAACAGGTTGTCAAGAATTCAACTCTTTCAGGGACCTGTTTCCGAACGTAGATTCTAAGGATTCTCCGTTCGATAACGTCGAAGGCACGTTGCACGCGTCGGGGTTAACGGTCACACCTCCTCAGGCACCCACTCCAGATCAGTTTCCCGGCATGAGAATTCCCAGCTTGTCACTCCTGAGAGTCAGGTCCCGGGTCATGGCGCTGACTCTCTCCGTCGCAGGTGCCTGTCCCGCGGAGAAAGCGCCGCCGGTGCTACCTCAGGTCGGGCCTGATGCTTCGCAGGAATCCGTGCCCGCCCCGACGTCTCAGACTCGTCCCGATGCGGAGAGCGATGCAGCACTTCCATCGGCCTCCAGGGGCGACCCCGTTCCTGAACTCAAATTCCCCGGACTGACGATCAATGCCAGAGAACGCTGTATCGATGTCGAGGCGACTGTCTGCCTGTCGGAAGGCGCGCTGGAGCTGATTGCCTGCAACATCGGGGGGAAGGTTCATGAATCGATCGTCGCCGTCGAGGCGAGGCCCTCCCTCATTCATACGGCGCTACTTCTGCTAGGAGCAAAGAGCGGTTCCCCCGCCATGCGCCGTCCGGCGAATGAGGAGCAGACCCGTTGGGTTGACATTCCTCCCACGGGCGACCTGATCGACGTGTTCCTCGAATTCAATAATGCCGAGGGCAAACCAATCGAACGTCCGATCAGTGACTTCATCCGGCGAAGGAACCGTGATGGCATTGAGCGTCCGAAGAGCGGAACGGAGGCTGACAAGGTGCAGAGCATACCCCACGAGTTCATTTTCGCCGGGTCACACCTTAAGGACGATGGTGATGGGCCCAGAGGTTACCTTGCCGATATCAGCGGGCATGTCATTTCGATGAGTACCTTCGGCGACGAGTTGCTGTGCCTCTCTGAATTGCATAGCCACCAGCAGGGGGCGCTCGAGTGGGAAATCGATCCCACCCATCTGCCCAAGAAGGGTACTGCCGTCACACTGCGCCTCCGCCTGAAGAAGAGTTCCGAGCCCGAGCCCAAATCCAAACCATGAATCGATCCGTCATTGTCCTGATGTTTTTTGCGCTCATTGCCCAACTCGGCGTAGGAGCCGAGGGCAATGCCGGCGAGGAGTATTACACTGAAAGACCGTTGTACCAGTTGCGTCCCGATCCGACCCGCGAGAGGCATTTCGGCGGCATCGGCACGACCGGGATCAAGGCGCGAATCTATCCGGGCGTGATGATAAAGGTTGAGGAAATGGTAGTGGGTTCTCCGTCCGAGGGTAAGTTTTCCAAGGGCGAGATCCTCGGCGGAGTCAATGGAACTGCGCTCAAGGGATTGAACCCATTTGTTGTGATGGGGAACGCCCTCACCAAAGCCGAGGCGACGGACGGGCGAATGGTTTTCGATGTGACGTCTTCCGACGGGAAGACCCAGCGCAAGGAAACCGTGACCATTCCGGTGCTCGGGGCTTACAGCAAGACGTGGCCACTGAACTGCCCGAAGTCAAAACGGATCATCGAGGAGGCCGCTGCCTTTTATTCCACTCCGGAGAAGTTCAACCAGGATGGGATTCCCGGTGCGCTCGTCTGTCTCTTTCTGCTTTCGACTGGTGATGACAAGTATCTACCGCGAGTGAAGGCGTATTTTGATGCCTTTCCCAAGGACGTCAAAGCCATTGGAGACAATACGTGGAACAACGGCTACAACGGCATCGCCTGCGGTGAGTACTACCTGCGCACTGGAGACAAGTCGGTCCTGCCCATCATGCAGCACTACTGCGATGACGCGAAGACCCGCCAGAAGTTCGGCTGCGGCTGGACGCATTGGAGCAATGGCATCAGTCCCGGGTATGTGGCGGGCGGTCTGCTGCATGCAGCCGGAGCGCAGGTGCTCACTACGCTGCTGCTGGGCAAGGAATGCGGTGTCAAGGTGGATGAGCAGACATTGATAGGTTCGCTCCGCCACTTCTACCGGTTCGCGGGCCACGGCGGAGTGGCCTACGGCGATCACCGCGGAGAGGGCGGGTTTGGCTCGAATGGCAAGGATGGAATGATCGCCGCTGCCATGCAGATTGCCGCTGGCGCCCAAGGTGATGTCACCATCTACCAGCAAGCCGCGAAATGTCTGTCCATGACGATGCTGGACAGCTACCCGGGCTTGGCGATGGGGCATGGCGATGAAGGTCGGGGCGATGGCATCTGGCGTGGCATCAACACGGCCTATCTGATGAAGGAGAAGCCTGCGCTTTACCGCGAGTGCATGGATCGGCTCACCTGGTGGCATGATCTCAGTCGCGAGCACGGCGGTAGTATCGGGTTCGGGACACTCGACTACGGGAACGGCGAAGTCGGCAGTTCGGGCCCGGGCATCGGCCTCTCCTATACCGCACCCCTGCGAACTCTGCGCATCACCGGTGCGCCGCGAACGAAGTTCTCGCAAAACTTCATCCTGCCCGAAACCCTCTGGGGTACCAAGGCGGATCTGGCATTCCTATCGATCGAACACCATCCCAAGTACCTCGAATACGGCCCGGAGGAACCCGCCCACATAGCCTTTCTGGCACTGGGTGATGCCTATCAGAAACCTGAGAAAGACCTCAACAGCCTCCCTCGGGAGTTTCTGCTGAAGAACATGCACCACCGGCGCTACGTCGTTCGCGCCCAGGCGGCCAGAGCCCTGCAAAAGGTCGGCGCATTGGATGAACTTGAGAAATTCCTCAGCAACCCCGATCCGCGCCTGCGACGTGCGGCACTCGATGGCCTCATTGACTGGAATTACTGGTTCGGACCTGGCGACGGTCCCATCTCCACCGAGCAGTTCACTCCCGGGATGTTGGCAGCCATCACGAGGATGCTCTCCGAGCCTACGGAGTCCTTGTATGTGGTGCAGGGTGCCCTGATGGCTCTAAAGCTGGCCCCGGCCAAGGAGATCCAACAGCGCCGCGAACTCATCCAGCCCTGGATCAAGCACTCGGATTGGTGGATGCGCGACGCCGCCTTCACGGCTCTCACTGGACTTCAGAAGGATGATGCCCTTTACGTCAAAATCCTTCCGACAATTCTGGATATGTTGATCGAGGAATACCACACCATGCCCCGCGAGTGGATGATGCAGCATTTAAACCAGTCACTCCAACAAAAGAAAGCGGACAGCGAGGCGGGCAAGCTCATCCTTGCAGCCCTGAAGAAGGCCACTACCGCGTCTGAAATCAAGAGTGGGCCGCGTTCCGGCGAGGGTGCCCACAATGTCATGGAAACCGTGAAGGTTTGCCTGCGGAACGACCCCACGCTTGCCGTTCCCCTCGCGACCGCTCTTCGCCTGCGATTCAACGATCTGCAAACCAGTGATCTCGTCGGTATCGTAGCAGCTCCAGGTGGCAATCCTGGTGGAGATCCGTTCGGATTGTTCACCTTGCTTGAAAAGCTCGATCCTGCACAACGCAAGGAACTCACCGAAATCCTCTATGCGGTTTACCGCCCGGAAATCGCGAAGCGCCTCCGCGCCGACAAGGATTATGAACAGGATCATAAGGCGGGCATCGTGAACACCATCATCGACCTCGCGAAACTCCGGAATCCCAGTGCTGGCTGGAAACCGATCGGCAAGCTGCCGCCATCGGAGCGGGTCTGGAAATTCAAGTCCTTTGATCCCATCGTGGAGAAAGACCAGCTACCCACCCGCGAGAGAAGACGCATGCGCGACCTGCAGTTGCCGGAGGATCTCAAGGACTGGTTCAAGCCTGAGTATGACGACAGCAAGTGGAGTGCAGGGCGCGCCCCCGTCGGCACGGCTCTCTACAGGGGACAGAGTCCCGCTTTCGCGAATCAGTCCGACTGGGGCAAAGGAGAGTTCATCGTCATGCGTACCAGCTTCGAGGTGGATGCGCTCGACTTCGATTCCTACCGACTAAGTGTGCTCACACCGCAGGGCTTCAAGGTTTACCTGAACGGTCATGAAATCGCGGGCTACGGCTGGTGGTTTGACAAACCTCACTACGCACCATGGGACGCCGATATCCGCCAGCACCTGAAAAAGGGCACCAATGTTCTGGCGGTCTACGCCAACCTTGAGTACGACGAGCAAACGAGGAAGCCGTTCGGCCAGATGGATTGTCTGATCGAGGGCCTGAAGCACTCTGACCTTGAATGAACTTAATCGCTCCCAGAACGCGTTGATGAGGAGACCTTGAGCTCAATTCCGATCGAGTATAGATCCATCCAGATATTTCCAATGAAACCGACTAAAATTCTTGCTGCCGCACTGCTCTGCGTCTTCTCGCCGCTCTCTTATGCCAAGCCGCTCAAGGTGTTCATCCTTGCCGGCCAGTCCAATATGGAGGGACATGCCGAGGTGAGGACGTTTGATTACATCGGGAAGGATCCGAAGACGGCACCTCTTCTGAAGGAGATGCGGAATCCTGACGGAACGGCACGGGTGTGTGACAAGGTCTGGATGTCCTATTTGACGGGCCCTTATGATGGCAGTGCCAACGGCGAGGGCCTTGGGAAGCTGACGGCTGGCTTTGGCGAGCGAGGAGATAATCCAACCCAGCTAAGCAAAAAGATCGGGCCCGAGTTCACCTTCGGAATCTTCATGGAGAAGGAATTGAAGGAACCGATTCTGATTATCAAGACCGCGTGGGGCGGGAGGTCACTGAACACCGAGTTCCGCCCGCCGAGTGCTGGGCAATACAAACTGCCCAAAGAGATTCAGGATGTTTGGGACCAACACCCCGAGGGAGCTCACGGGGTTCCCAAGCTTGAGGAGCGGAAGAAATGGCAGGAGGACAAGGACGCGGCCTCGGGTGTGTTCTACCGGATGATGGTGGAGCATGTGAAGAAGGTGCTGGCGGATCCGAAGCGGGTCTGTCCGGAGTACGACGAGAAGGCTGGCTATGAAGTGGCGGGTTTTGTGTGGCTTCAGGGTTTCAATGATCTGGTCGACGGGACGACTTACCCCAATGGGAATTACGATGAGTACTCGCGCCTGTTGGCTCACTTCATTCGCGACGTCCGCAAGGAGCTTTCCGCCCCGGCGATGCCGTTCGTGATTGGCGTGCTCGGGGTGGATGGGGAGAAGAACGTGAACTTCCGCAAGGCGATGGCCGCGCCCGCTGCGATGCCTGAGTTCAAGGGCAACGTGGTGGCGGTCGATACGGCGCCTTTCTGGGACTATGATATTGCCGCCGCGGAGCCCAAGCAGGGTCAGTATAACGAGATCGTCGGAACGGCCCACACATTGAAGCCGGATGGAACCTTGGACAGGGATTCGAAATGGGAGAATTACTGGAAGCCTGTGGGCAAACCGCTGCCAGAGGAAAGGAACTGGCGCTTCGTGGCGGTTGATGCCACCGAAAAGAAGGACAAGATCGAGGAATACACCGAGAGGCGGTTCCGTGACATCACGCTGCCGGCCGGGATGGAGAACTGGTTCATGCCGGAATTCGATGACAGCAAATGGACCGAGGGCAAAGCCCCTATCGGAAAGGGTGTCTGGAAACACAATGGAGTCACTCTGGACAAGTTCCCCTCAAAGTGGGGTGAGGGTGAGTTTCTGCTGATGCGCACGACCTTTGAGATTGAGGACCTTGACTTCGAGTCCTACCGTATCGCGATTCTGGCCAGACAGGGGTTCCACGTGTGTTTGAATGGCCACAAGATTCACACCTACGTCTGGTGGCAGGATAATGCGCGTTACGGATCCATCGTGCTCGACGCTGAACAGGTGAAGCATCTGAAGAAGGGTAAGAACGTCCTGGCTGCTTATTCAAATGATCAGTATGATCCGAGCGCGCCGGAACACTATGCCGGGATCGACGTGAGGATTGAGGGCATCACCAAAGCGGACCAGAAGAAGCTCGATCTCGCCCTTGAGGAGGTTCTTTCGCCCAAGGACCGGGAGGCGCTGAAAGGCGCGTCCAATGGGGGGTATCACTATTTTGGCAGTGCGAAGATCTTCGCTCAGATGGGCAAGGCATTTGCAGAGGCGCTGCTGCCTCTGCAGAAATAGTGGTTCGTGTGAAGTGTTCTGCTTCTTCGTGATGCGTCAGGTTGGGCGGAGACATTTCGGAAGGCACCGGTTCTGTGTCTCCGTCCTCCGGCGTTAACGGACGGCTGCTCCTTCAGCCCTCCGAGTTCGGTGATGTTCGCGGAGACGGCCCAGGAGAAAAAGTTTCGTTGTCTGAATCCGGGATTCTGAATTCAGCGAAGACTGTGATGAGCGTCCCACCGGGCCTCCTCACTACAAACAATACTGAACGTCATGAGATCGATACTCACTTCCATGTCAGCGGAATGCTTGCGCGTCGGCGGGCCATCGACTATGCGCGCAAGGAAGGCAGGCGTCCGCAGATTGAGCCGCTGACCGGTGCTGAGTTTCTGCCAGAGGCCTCCGGGGAGCCGGCGGTTTTCATCCGCGGTGAAAGCGACGATGTCGTAGCGGCGATCAGAGACCTTCCTGAGGAGACCCGCCGGATCTTCTTCCTTCATTTTGATGAGGGAATGACCCGGCCACAGGCACTGTTGTGGTTCCGATTCGGAATCCGGTGCCTGTCAGCGATCCTCGGGCTTTTGTGATTACCATGGAGCAACCTGGCGGAGTGGTGGTTTTCAAGCAGCAGGTTGTCGTCGCCATTGCGAAGGCTTCCTGAGTCTCACGACTGTCACGCGCCTCGGATTTCATGATTCCGAATGTCCTGAGAGCTGGCGATGGTGTTTCGTGTCGGGGAATGGACCCGCATCGAGGCGGTGCTGCCGGCTGCGGCGGCGACTCCACGATGCCAATCATCGCTGGACCGGTGTGTCTGTGGTTTTGCATTCTTAATGGGGCTGGGTTTCACCTAGCGGGTTGGGATTGGTGGATTCCCCTTGGCCGACCCGGAACCAGATGGCGTAGAGAGCTGGCAGGAACGCGAGCGTCAGGACTGTGCCGACGGCCGTGCCTCCGATGAGCACATAGGCCATGGAGCCCCAGAAGACTGAATGGGTGAGCGGGATGAAGGCCAGCACGGCAGCGAGGGCGGTGAGAATGACGGGGCGCGACCTTTGCACGGTGGCCTCAATGATGGCGTGATAGGGAGTGTGGCCTTCTTCCTGATTGGTGTGGATCTGGCCGATCAGAATGAGGGTATTCCGCATGAGGATGCCCGACAGGCCAATCAAGCCGAGGATGGCATTGAAGCCAAAGGGCTGCTGAAACACCAGCAGTGCCGGGACGGCTCCGATGAGTCCGAGCGGGCCGGTCAGGATGACCATCCACATGCCCGAGAAGGATCGCACCTGGACGATGATAATCGCCAGCATGAGAAGGAACATGAGGGGGAAGAGAGGAGCGAGTGCGGCGTTGGCCTTGGACGACTCCTCGCTCGAACCTGCGACTTCAATGCGGTAGTTGTCGGAAAGCGATGCCCGCAGTGGTGCAAGATTGGCCCAGATGGCGGCGGAGACATCAGGCGGCTGGGTTGTCTCAGTGTTGTCTCCACGGACGGTCACGGTTGGCTCACGGTCGCGACGTTTGATGAGTGGTGCTTCGGATTGAACCTCGATGCGCCCGACCTGACTTAGCGGGATGGGTTTACCGTTCCGGTTCATGAGGGTGAAGTTTTCGAGCCTTGCTGGGTCGAGCCGATCCTCACCTGAGCTGCGGACCTCAAGGTTCACCGCACGGATGTCTTCACGGACTTGTGTGATCGTCTGGCCGTTGAGGAGGAACTGAAGCTGTTGCGATACTTCCTGCGGGGACAGTCCGATGAGCTGCAAACGCTCCTGATTCAAAACGATGTGCAGTCTGGGGACTCGCTCACCCCAGTCCACATTTACGGTGCGCATGTTCGGATTGCCACGCATGATCGCAGCAACAGAGTCGGCGATTTCGCGAAGCTTTGACGGATCCGGTCCGCTGACACGAAAGGCGACGGGAAATGGCGAGTATGGACCGAACACCAACTGGGCGGCGCGTATGCGGGCTTCCGCTGCCAATCCGTCAACGGCAGCCTGCCGGAGGCGAATCTTGAGGGCGTCCCTTGCTTCCGCATTCGGGGTCAGAACGATGATTTTGGCAAAGGATGGGTCCGGCAATTCGGGATTGTAAGAGAAGAAGAAGCGGGGTGCTCCGGCTCCGACATAGGAGGTGACTGTCTTGGCTTCGGGTTGTTTCGCCAGCCAGGTTTCGACCTTTTTGACAGCCGCGCTGGTGGTCTCGATGCTGGTGCCCAACGGCAGCTGGACTTCGACTAACAGCTCGGGCCGGTCCGACTGCGGGAAGAATTGTTTCTTTACGGCCACGATTCCGGCACCGGCGGCTGCGAAGGCGACGAGGACAAGCGCGGCCACCGTGTATTTCCTCCGAACACACCAGATGACGAAACGACGCAACCGCTGATAGCCGGGAGTGGAATAGAGTCCGGCATGGCCTGCTGCGGACGGTTTGATTTCCGGCAGGAGTTTCACTCCGAGGTATGGGGTGAAAACCACGGCCACGATCCATGAGACGATCAGGGAGAATCCGACGATCCAAAAGATGTTGCCGGCATACTCGCCAGCTGTGGATCGCGCAAAGCCTACTGGCAGAAATCCGATCACCGTCACCAGGGTGCCTGTCAGCATGGGGCCAGCGGTGTGACTCCATGCGTAGGCGGCGGCCTGGATGCGGTTCATGCCTTCTTCCATTTTCACCACCATGGACTCGATGGCGATGATGGCGTCATCGACGAGCAGCCCCAGGGAAATGATGAGTGCCCCGAGGGTGATGCGATCAAACACACGGTCGGTGATCAACATGATGACAAAGACGACACCGAGCGTCAGTGGAATGGCTGCCACGACGACGATTCCGACCCGCCATCCGAGGCTCAAGAGGCTGACGAGCATGACGACACCGACTGCCATCGCGAACTTGATCATGAACTCATTCACGGCAGAGCTGATGTTGACGGCCTGGTCCGTGATCTTTTTCAGACTCACGCCTAGCGGGAGATTTGAGGAGATGCTGGTGCTTTCCGATTGAAGTGCCTTCCCCAGCTCCAGCCCGTTCCAGCCGTCTCTCATGACAACGCTCAACAGCATCGATGCCTGCCCGTTGTGACGGATGAGAAACGTGGAGGGATCCTCGTAACCACGTTTCACTTCGGCTATGTCAGACAGCTTGAAGCTCCGCTGCCCGGCGACAATCGGGGTGTCGCGGATCTTGTCGATGGTCGTGTAGGCTCCGTCCACCCGGACGAACACCTGCTTTCCGTCGGTATCCACGGAGCCGCCTGGAGTGACGGCGTTCTGGCGCGCCAGGGCGTTGAAGACATCGGCTGGCGAAATGTTCAAGGAGGACAGGCGTGCGTTGGAGAACTCGACAAAGATCCGCTCCTGTTGCTCGCCGACGATGTCCACCTTTTTGACGCCCGGCACATGCAGAAAGCGTTGCCGGAGATCCTCGGCGGTGCGGGTGAGTTGGTTCATGGGCAGTCCTGGGGCCTCAACTGAATAGAGGGCAAAGGAGACATCGGAATACTCATCGTTCACAAACGGCCCCATGGTGCCTTGCGGCAGTTTGCGAGCCTCATCACCCAGCTTCTTCCTAGCCTGGTAGAATTGTTCCGCCACGTCCTTGGGCGGCGTTTTGTCGCTGAGCTGGAGGGTCATCAATGCCAGGCCGGGGCGAGTTATGGTCTCGACGCGGTCATACCAGCTGAGCTCCTGAAGACGCTTCTCCAGAGGCTCCGCCACGAGGTCCTGCATTTCCTGTGCGGTGGCTCCGGGCCACACGGAGGACACTGTGAGCACTTTGATGGTAAAGGAAGGATCCTCTGCCCGTCCCAGGTGGAAATAGGCATACACACCAGCACATGCTGAGGCGATAATGAGGAAGAGGGTGATGGCGCGTTCCCGCACCGCCAGTGCAGAGAGATTAAAGGATTGCATGGGAGAGATCTTATTTGGTGTTGATACGGATGCTCTGGCCTTCGTGCAGCAGGTGTGCTCCTAGCGCGACGACTGTCTCATCGGGCTTCAGTCCGCTGGTTAGAATGGCCTCGTCCCTGCCAATGCGGTCGACTTTCACCGGGCGAAACTTCACAGTGGCAGTTTCATCCACGATCCAGACACCGGGTCCTGTGCCGCTGTCATGGACAGCACCGATGGGCAACGAAAGCGGGAGGTTTCCAGGAGCTTGAGGCGTTGCGATCGTCACCATCACAGTTGAACCCAAGGGTGATTGGGCAGCGTCACCATCCAGGACATATCGGGCTTCAAACGTTCGGCTTGTTGGATCCGCTGCGTCGGAAAGCTCGCGTAGTTCTGCTGCATAGGCAGGTGTGTTGTGACCGTACAACTGCGCTGTGGCGGCACTGCCCAAATCCGGGCGCAGCCCTTCAGGAAGATGAATCAATGCCTCTCGCGGGCCATCTTGTGCCACCTGAATCACCATTTGCCCGGCTGACACCACCTGTCCGGGTTCGCCCATGGTCTTCACAATCACGCCATCGTCATCAGCCAGCAGCTCTGCATACCCGCTTGAGTTGTCCGTGGCTTTTGCCTGAGCCTCGGCTGCTTCAAGGAGCGCCTTTGAGCTGTCCAGGGAGGCCCGCGTCAGATCATATTCCTGACGTGATACGGCACCTGTTTCAACCAAGCCATCAGCCCTTGCTTTATCTGCTTTTGCCTGAGTGTATCTTGCCCGGGCGGCTACCACATTCGCCTCCTGTGCTGCGACAGAGAGTTGAAGGTCCACCGCATCCAGCCTCATGAGCCGCTGGCCTTTTCTGACGTGCTGCCCCACGCTGACGGAACGTTCGAGGATTTTCCCGCCGACGCGGAAGCCGAGAGAACTAACAACGCGTGCGTCCACGATTCCGGTGAAGGTGCGCTGTGTTGATTGAGCAGGTTTGGCATGGCAGACAGCCACCGTCGGAGGTTGAAGCCTTGGGTCTTCAACGGGAGGCTTGGTGCATCCGGTGATCAGCAGGGCCGCCGTCAGGCTGCCCGCTAGAGTGCGAGGGTGTGAATGGTGTTTTGGGAAAGTCATCGTCTTGTGGTTTTGCAGTGTTGTGAAATGCTGATCAGTGAGGACTGGCCCAGCTTCCGCCGAGTGCCTTGATGAGTTGAACGGATGCGATGAGGCGCTGGCCCGTCAGTTGGACCCTTGCTCGCTGAGCCTGGAGAGCCTCTCGATCGGCATCCACGACCTCGAGGTAGCTCACGATGCCAGCTTCATATCTCTGGCTGGCCAGTTGAGCGCCACGGCTGCTGCTGGTGACGACACGGTCGAGAGCAGCGGACTGTTCGGCAAGATATCGTATCCCTGCGAGACTGCTCTCCACATCGCCAAAGGCGACGAGAACAGCCTGGCGGTACCGTGCCACCGCCTCCTGGTAGCCGGACTGCGATCTGCGGTAGTTGGCAAGATTTCTACCACCCGCGAAGACAGGCAGCGAGACACTTGGACCGATGGACCACGCTCGGCTGTTCCAACTGAACACGTCCTGGAAGTCAGCGCTGACGCTGCCGCCCGATCCTGTGAGGCTGACCGTCGGAAAGAAGGAGGCTTTGGCCACACCGATGCGAGCGTTGGCGGAAGCGAGCTGGCGCTCAGCTTGGGCTACATCGGGGCGGCGTTCGAGCAGATCAGAGGGAAGTCCGGAAGGGATGGTCGGCGGTGTCGGTTTCCAATCCTGACCTTTGCCACCTGACGCAGCGGGAAATGAAAAGTTGGAGGGATTGGCTCCGACGAGAATTGCCAGCGCATTTTCCAGCTCTGCCCGTCTTTTGCTGAGTCCTGCCTTTTCTGCCTCGGTGCCAGCCAAGGCTGTTTCTGCCCGGGTAACGTCGAGTTCATTGCCCGTACCGCCTTTCGATTTGCTGACTACCAACTCCAGCTGCTTGTTTCTCAACTGGATGGTGTCTGCAAGCGTCAGGAGTTCCGCATCGAGTGCGCGGAGTGAGAAATAGTGCTGTGCCACATCGGCATGAAGAATGAGCAACACTCCGTGGAATGCTGCCATGGTTGCTTCGGCGTCAGCGCTAGCGCTCTCGGCACTGCGGCGGACGCGACCCCACAGGTCAATCTCATAGCTCAGGTCCATCGGCACACGGAACTGGTTTGCGGCGATTCCGCCGAAGCTCGGCAGTTGATTTGCAGAGAACTGAGTCCGTGAGAAGCTCGAGCCTGAGGAAAGCTGCGGGAGCAGTTCGGCGCGCGCCCCTCTGGCTGCACTTCTAGCCTGATCCACGCGAGCGACAGCAGCCTGCACTTGCTGGTTAGCATCAGCAGCCCTGCTTTGAAGGCTGTCGAGTGCGCTGTCATGGAATACGGTCCACCAGTTGTCTTTGGGGGCGGAATCGGTTGGCTGCCCTTCCTTCCATGAGCCGGCATCGGCACCCTTGAACTGAGATGGGACTGCATCAGCAGGCCGCTTGTAGTCCGGGCCGACGACACAAGCCGACAGCGTGAGCAGGATGACGGAGGTGGATGCAACGAGTAGAGCGTTCATTGTGCCTTGCCTCCCTCGATGCTGGACACGGTCTTAGGACTCATCACTCTGGCGAACACGGCCTGGTGCAACCACCGTGGAGACGCCCAGATGAACAAAGCCATGAATTTGTTCGGCAATCCTGGCACCACGCTGATGCGTCCGGCATTCAGAGCACGGATGGCTGCTTTCACCACCGGCGCTGGCTTCATCATGAGGAGCTTCAACAAGGGTGAAGGCTGCATCCGAGCGGTTTCCGCGAAGCCGGTGTCTGACAATCCTGGGCAGATCGTGGTGACGGTGATGCCATCCTGCTTCATTTCCCGATGAAGCGCCTCTCCAAGCCGGAGAACATAGGCCTTGGCAGCCGCATAGACCGCAAAACTCTCTACACCCACATGAGCGAGCAAGCTCGACACCAGCAGGATCTTGCCGCTGCCTTTTGCCCGCATGTCAGAAGCGAACAAGTGAGTCACGGCAGTCAGGCTGGCGATGTCCAACTGCACCATGCTCAGTGCATCGTTCAGATTGCCATCCTGGAAGCCTCCCTGCAGTCCATAGCCAGCGTTGTTGATGAGCACGTCGATGCTGATGCCTCGCTCCTGCACTCGCTGATGCAGCGACTTCACACTGTCCAGGTCGGAAAGGTCGACGCCTTCCACAATGACTTCGATCTGATGCTTTGTGCGCAATGAGGCGGCGAGCGACTCAAGTTTGTCTTTGCGGCGGGCGACGAGGACCAGCGAGTGGCCCTGTGAGGCGTATTGGCGTGCGAATTCCTCTCCGAAGCCGCTGGATGCACCGGTAATGAGTGCCCATTTGTTGTTTGTTGTTCTGGTGTGCATATACACAGTGTGTGGTGATTTAAGGTGCTGTTGTTTGATGGGTGAAACCTTGAGTTACTTGCCGAGAGCCGTGACGGCTTTTTCGAGGTCAGCGAAAATGGCTGACCAACGATCTTTGCCGAGAGTTTCGACGATTGCGTGCTGGGCGGCGAGCCAAGCCGGGTGTGCTTCCTGGACTTTTTTCCGCCCGAGGGCGGTGATGGAAACTTCAATGCGGCCACCTTGCCCAACGGCCTCTGCCAGCATGAGTCCGTCGCGCTGGAGTGGACGAAGATTGCGAATGAGGGTGGTTCGGTCCATACCCAGCACGTCACTCAGTTCCGCCATACTCCAGCTCTCCCTCGAAATTCCCGCCACGAGAATCGAGCACTGGGTGGGCCGGATCCCATGCCGCCGCATCTCCGCATCGAAAAACTGGGTCACCGCCCGCGTCACTGAACGGAGGTTGAAGCAAACGCAGTTTTCCTGTGACTCCATGTCTCTGGTTGTTGCACTCATGGTGTGCATATACACACACGGGCCACCGGTGTCAAACAGATTCCGTGCGAATTCTTTTTCCTCAAGGTGGAGCGGAAAGGAGTCCAGGGGCGCTAATTCGGGGTACAAACTCCGGAGATCGTTGGTGATGAGGGGATTAGCCAAACCGAGGTGCCGTTTGAACGCTCTCTGGGAGCTGTTAAACAGATCCACGCTGCGACAACTCAAGAGCCAGTCGAACCACCCACAGGGCGATCCCGGCGCTCGGCGCTCGTTCGAGGAAGGTTGTAGGGTGGGCTGTTGGCGCCCGGAAGGGAACTGTCTTTCCGCTTCCGAGCGAGCGGGGCGGTTCATGGCCGCGGTTGGCCGGTTCGCGAAGCAAATCCACGCCATGATGGGCCTGCTCGTCTTTATGGGATGCAAGCAATGGACCGGCGATGAAGCGGGTGAGAGGTGACGTCGACGGGCTGTTTTGGCGGGGGGCGCTGTGCTCGGGGATTCCGACAGGTGGACGGGCTTCTGGTGAGGCACGCGGAGTGCCTCGGAGCGCGACAGGTGGACAGGCCTCTGGAGTGTGCGGGAGGGTGATTCCGACAGGTGGACGGACCTTTTGAGGACACTGAAGGGAACGTGGTCGAGTGCTGACAGTTGAACAGACCTCTGTGATGCATGTGGAGCGGGGGCGAGGTTTCTGGAGAGTCCGATAGTTGGCCGGACCTCTGGTCGGGGCGAGGGACAGGACTTCCGGGCGCACAGGTGGACAGACCTCTGGAGTGGGGGCGAGGTTTCGGGGGAGTCCGATGGTGGGGTGGATTCCGGCAGGTGGGCCGGACAGCAGGTGGGCAGACGACTGGAGTGCGCTCTTACGATAATTGGACAGACCTCTTGGGAGGGGGACGTTCTGGAGTGGGATGATGCTCTACAGGCCGGTTGGAATTGAAGAACTCGCGCTGGTGTTCGACAGCGGGATGCGGGCATTTCCGCCGCGTCTTCCGGAGCAGCCGATCTTCTACCCGGTCACGAACTTTGGTTACGCGAGTCAGATTGCTCACGATTGGAACACGACTTCGGGATCAAGGGCTGGCTACGTGACGACCTTTGCGGTGGAGGACGATTACGTCGCCCGATTTGAACGGAGGATTGTTGGAGGTCGGGAGCATGAGGAGCTTTGGGTGCCCGCGGAGGAGCTGGACGAATTCAACAGCCGCATCGAAGGGCTGATTGAGGTTGATGCGGCCTATTTCGGCGAGGGATTCACGGGTCTGGTCCCCGGGGAGTTCGGGCTGCGCGGGAAGGATGCGGTCGAACAGTTTGTCTGTCTCCGTGGAACTGCCGATTACAGCGGGATGGATTTCTCCGGCGAGACTTACGCCCAACGCCGGATCGTTTACTGCCACTACCCTTTCTGGCGTGAGCATGATTTCAGCGGACTGGGCGTGAACGTCGAGCGGCGCGACGATCTGATGGCCCTAATTGAGAGGCGATGGGAGATTTCCGGCATTCCGTTTCCGCTGCCACGCCTCTGCCAGGATGCGGAACGAGGCAGCGCCTCCAACCGCTGACATGTTCCGGGTCCGACGGTTGGTCCGACCTTGGGCCGGTCAGATGTCGCTGGGTTTGAGTTTGTGGCGTGAGGCGGGATGATGCTAAGGAAACCCGGCGGCATCCGGGAAGTGGGGCGCGACAGGTGGCGAGGGTGCTGGTGGTTCCGGGCGATGGTCGTGGGATGGGGAAGCGGGAGCGGAGAGGGTCTGAGGCGATGGGGTTGGGCGGGTGATCAAGGGAGTAGGCACGGGAGTTCCGGGGATGGCCGATTGGGCTGCGTGGATGGAGGAAGTGTTGGAACTTGTTGCAAATCCGGCTGGTTCGGATATTGTTGGGAACATCCGATCATATCCGTTGAACATCAGGGAATTGAGAGTCGTGAAGACACGATCCGGTGCCTTGGTTACAGGTGGATATTTCACCAGATCTGGTGGAATAATAAACTGTTCGCCTTTGCTCGCGTCACCCAATGGCCAGCCACGAGGATAGCCCAGAGCCATTACTCACCGCCATCTCGGCCAAAGACCGTGCGTTTCAGGCGGCGTATTCATCGGCGGCTTGTACTTTGGACCAGTTCATCGCTCTGCTTGAGCAGCGGGACGACGCCATTTTCTCCGCCAAGCTGCGTTTTCGAGACCCGGACGAGTCAGAGCGACTTGGCGAGGACCGATTCGCCTACATCTGGCTCACTTCAGTTTACTATTATCCGGACGACCGCGTCTTTTCCGGCGTGTTCTTCGAGCTACCTGCGGAGTTCCAGAAGTGGCATCAGGTCGGCCAGCAGCTTGTCTTCGATCCGGAGGACATCTTCGACTGGTTGGTTCTTCGGGACGGACACTTGCACGGAGGCTTTACTTTGCGAGTCTCCCGCGCTCAACTTCCCGAGTCCGAGCGCGAGTCCTATGACCGTTACGTCGGAGTTTCCATCTATGAGCCACATCCAACGTAATCCGACCGCAAAGCCGAACCAGGCGGCGCGGCTGGCAAGCCTCCGGGCTCTCTCCTTTCTTCCGATGACTCACCGTAATTCCAACCCTCACCTTGCGATCCACGCGCTGCCACGCCCGGAGGCTGCCAGCGCTTGAGTCGTTCGGCCAACTCCAGCACTTTTTCATTTTGCAGCGAAGAACCACTATTTCGATCGCGAGTGTATTTCCTGTGATCTTTATTATTTCGATGGCAGCAGACGCACTATCACCCAACAGAGCAGGGTGGGCCGGCTGGCCTGACTTGTGGTTTTCGATTTATCTTGTTGTCGTCGCTTTTATGGGACTCTCTTGGTTCATTCATGTCCTTAGGACTCGCTGGCTTCCACTGCTAAGTATTATTTCCTTCGTTGCCTTTATCGTAGTAGTTATGTCAGCCGACTGGGTGGTCGGCACACCATGCAACTGGATGGGAGAGGAGAGCTATGCGACATACCGTCCTTCAAGATCGCCAATTTGGAGCCCACCGAATCCGGTAGCCTGTGCCGCTGACGCAGAGATTGGGAGAGCCGGCGGGAATGTTTGGAGAGATTTCTTCAGCGCTGGTGGCGGCGGGGGCCCGACAGAAGAGCCTGTGCTTAGGCTCAATTTGTCACTCATGGCATTAAGATTTTTTGCATTTACTGCTATTCCTTACTTTATTTTGCGTTTGACAAGCTACCTCACTGCTTGCTTAAGCTTAGGCCGAACCAGAACGCCATGAGTTACTACTGTCAATTGTCAATCAATGGCGAACAATGCGCGGATGGACAACCGCTGGGGCTGCTCGTTCGGATTTGCTTTCCGCAACTTTAACCCGCTATCCCGTTTCGAAACTTACCCCCGCCCCACCGTTGCCAGCGCTTAAACGTTCGCGCAACTAACAGAGCCGCCTGCCATGCCTCATGATTCGTTGAACTGCCCTACATGCAAAGGTGGACGTCGAGATTCGATGAGTGATGGTGAGTTCGCTGACTTTTTGAGTGCTTGTCGTGGTGAATTGCAGGTGAAGCAGACAGGAATCGCAGAGTGTCTCGGGCGGAGTCCCTATGCATACGACATCGATCAGGGTCTTCTGACTTTGGGTAGTGAGGCGCACTCTATCGTGGTGATTGGGACGTATTGCGTTTCGCGTCGCACTTGGCTCTGGGGTTGGGCGAACGATTCTTACTCAGACGCAGCCCGCGAACGTTCTGCGTCCTTGAAGGGACTCCGAGATCTGACGGGGTTTCAGGTTTTTGCTGATGATGGCCTCATGGCGACAGCCAGTGATGCACTAGATTTGGTGGCCATCGCTGTTCACTATTTCGCAGCAGACGGCTATTGGCAGGAAGATTTCACCGATTTGCAGGTTTTCCTGGCCATCCATCCACAACGGCAGGCATGACACGAACCTTCACCGAACCAGCCAACGGCGAACAAGACGCAGCACTCTCGACGGCTGACATGCTCCGGGTCCGACGGTCGGTTCGATCGTGGGGCGGACAGATGGCGCTGGGTTTGAGTTTGTGGCGTGAGGCGGGATGATGCTAAGGAATTTGTGGTCTCAGGAAGCGGGGCGCGACAGGTGGCGAGGGTGCAGGTGGTTCCAGGCGATGGTCGTGGGACGGGGAAGCGGGGGCGGAGAGGGTCTGAGGCGATGGGGTTGGGTGGGTGATCAAGGGAGTGGGCACGGGAGTTCCGGGGATGGCGAAGGGGCTGCGTGGCTGGAAGAATTGTTGGAATTTGTTGCAAATCCGGCTGGTTCGGATATTGTTGGGAACATCCGATCATATCCGTTGAACATCAGGGAATTGAGAGTCGTGAAGACATGGTCCGGTGCCCTGGTTACAGGTGGATATTTCACCGGATCTGGTGGAATCAATAACTGTTAGTCAGACTCAGAAAAAATGGCCGTTTATATTATCATTCTAGCGATTGCGATGCCGATTGGCTGGCTAATCGCCGAAATCAAAGGACGCGTCGTAGCGCGCCGTATCTTCGGTGCACTTACGATTGTCTCCGCCTGCCTTATCGGCTGGGGCGTCGGGATGCTTCAGCGGCTGAATTACAATGCGTGGTATGGACACGCTTCAAAAAAGCTCCTGGAGGGAGTCGCCGCTTCTTTGCCCACTGAGTTACCAGAACGAAAAATCCTGGAGGAGAGCGCACAGAAGTTTCGTCCGACCTACGAGAATCGAGCTCGCTATGATGTGTTAGTTGATTCTATACTCGAATCACTCCCCGATAAAGAACAGAATAAACAATGAGCTTAACAACGCGATGGAGCCAAGACGGGTAGTTGTCACAGATCATGCTTACACATGCTCTGCGCCAACAACCCGCCTGGCTCATCTTTGGCGTTCGGCCAACCAACAAGCCTACCAGTGAACTTGCATAAAGCAGAGCAGTTTAGCGAGACTTGCGAGACCGCTTACCGCCTACTCGCAGACAGTCGATTGATTGAGGGGGCATCGTCGTTGAGGGCATGGCATGAGCACCTTCGAGTTTGGCATTACCCGGCGTTCCGTACTCACACTTCATGGTCCGTTTTCACCCGACGACGACCATCAGATCGAGAGACTGCCTATTTGCTACGAGTTGCGAGTTGGGACAGGCCCGACGATGCGAGGCGATTCCACGACCCCTTATATGGCCTTTCCGAGAGGCTTCGTCCGTTGCCGAGTGTCACTGCCCAGGACTACCAGCTTAGCACGACAGCCTTTGAGGAGCGCTTTGCTGCATTGAGGCAGGTTTCCATGTCCCCTTTCGCTCAGCACCCCATTGGCATCGATGGAGAGGTTTACGGCGTTCAGACTCAGAGATTGCGATTTGACTGGTGGTGTGATGCACCATCAGGCTGGACAGAACTTGAGCGCCAGATTATGGAGTTGATAGACTACTTCAGCACTGCCACATCCGGGGACTCAAGTCAGACACCAGCATGAGCACATATCACGAACCACGAGGGCGAAGAAAACGGATGCTGGCAACGGCTCGAAAGCTATCTGTCGTGTCAGCAACGTCCTGCGCTCGCCGTCGCCTGATCCGAAACGTTCGCCCAAAGAAATATGATCCGCTTCCATGACCAGACTGATTATCTCGAGCTCGATCTTGCGATGCAGGAAGAAGCGGGAACACCAGCCGAGGGTGATGCTTACATGACGCTGAGGATCGTTTCAGCAGGCTTTCAGGGTCACAACGATCTTTGGGTGGATTCGCGAACACTACGGAGATTTTGTCGGGACATCCTAGACCTAGCCACAAGGAGGCAGGGTTCCGCCACAATTGAAGGTATGAGCCCGAATGAGCTAGCAATCAAGGTGCGCTCTATTGATCGGTCTGGCCACATGGTGGTAGAGGGCTCCACAGGATACGAAGTCCAACGGGAGCGAGGAACGCGGCGGCATTCGATTACTTTCGGCATCGAGTTTGATCCCTCCCAACTGAATGAGGTCGAGAGGGTTCCGTGGATAAGACAGAATGCCGAACAAGACGCATCATCCAACCACTAGAAGCCGCCCTGATTCCATGATTTTCCGTAACTACAACATCAACCCCGTGATCGATGCTCAGCGCCGCCCCAGCGGTGCCAGCGCTTGATCGTTGAAGAGTATGAAACCCGCCGCAGCCATTTTCGTCTCGTTCGCGATTTTCGCGGCAAGTTGCGGCAAGCCAAAAGATCACTCGATGAATGTTCCCAAACCTAAGCCAGAAGAACTCACGATTGAGACTCCCGAGGGGACGGTCGTGGGCCACACGACAGAAGTGGATGATTTTCCGCAGAAGGTAGTCCCCGTTAACGCTGCGGAAGCACGGCAATTCGAGGAATGGGCAAGAGGCGCGACAGGATTCCTAACGGCCTACGGAACGCCCCAATCGGAGAACGACTTGAAGCAGTATGACGAGGCGTTCAAGGGTTGGCAGGACTCGCAGGCGAAGAGACACTCAGATCAGGACGTGATCAATATTCTGGGAGCCTACCTTGGCCAACGCATGGTGCAGGACTTTGATATGGAGTGGGTCATGGTGACTGACCAGTATGGAAAAGACTATGCCGTTCGACACAAGACTTCCGAACTATTGACTTTCCCATTTTCGAGTGTGATGAAGCGGATCGAAGACAACGAGCATGATTTCATTCATGGCGTGTATCACGTCCTCAAGCACGAGGTTGAGCAGGGCGAGTTGAAGCAACGAACCAACAGCGAACAAGACGGCGGTGGACAACCGGTTACCCGCTCCGAGTCGAAATGACCCTCCTGACTACAACCTTCAACCCTGTTGCGGAGTGGCGCTCCCGGTAGCTGGTGCCACACCGCGACGTTGGCCGTACTAGTAACATGCACACCAATCGACGCAACGCTTTGATCGGGCTTTCAGCCCTGCCGATGGTTCTGGCTGAACGAGCAACTGCTGGGGGCGCGAAGGGTGCGACTCCGGTCCTCGTGCCGAACTCAGCGTCATACGACAGGCAGTTCCATATCGAGCTTACTACGGACCGTAGCGACGAGAAGCAGCCGATTGTGGACGAGGCACCCAACGTCCGCATCGTGGAGACGAGTTCACGGCGGGTTTTAGCAGCGTTCCCCTTCGCTGCCGACACTGCTTCGGATATGCAGCCACTGCGTTACAAGATTGCGGTTCATTGGGCATCGGATTCAGCGGCCGTTGCGTTGGTGTTCAGCGAGCGTCATTACTCACACCTGCTTGTCTATCGGCAGGTTCGAGAGAACGGCATGCCGACGAAGTTCGCCGAGAGCAAGATTCCTGACACTGCGAAGATCATTCAGGCGATGGTGCCCATGTTTAAGGAGTTTCGTTCCCGTTGGCACCATCATGTAATCGGCTGGTCGGGTCAGCACACTCTTATTTTTACTGCTGGAGCCGGTGCGATCACCGAGCCTCGGTCGAACGGTTCCGTCGAGTTTGATGCGTGGTATCAGTTCACTGTCCGTTTCGAGGACGGTGGCATTCCCATCATCCAACGCATCCAGCTTCCTGATGAAATTTGATCGGACATCCATCGGCCACACAGCGGCGAAACCCGCGCAACACGTGAATGACACCTGAAGAGAAGCGCGAGCTGAGAAGGCGGGGAAAGCAGATTCTCGAGGAGCGGTCGGCGGCGCTTCTCGACGCTCTGCGACGTTCCAATCCAGCGCCCATCACCAGTGAAGAGTGGGTTCAGAATTATCGAGTCCAGAAGGAAAATGAGCGGTGGCTCTTCGAGCATCGGCCAGAGCACATGGTGGCGAGCGAGGTAGCGCAGCGTTTCGTGTTGTTGTCGGCGGAGGAGACAGGTCATGCCGAGCCGTGGATTGAGTGCCTTGATTGTCATGATATTCTTCATTCTTACCCGCGCCGCTCGACTCAGTGCAGTTGCGGCACGGTGGTCATTACCTACAGCAGGCCGCCCCGAATCAGGGCGCGCGATGACCGCGCCCGAGCGGTCCGGCTTATGGCGAGAGGTCGTGTATGACTATTCCCGAAACGCCGAACTGGGCGCGGCTGGGGAAGCGGGGGCGGAGAGGGTCTGAGGTGATGGGGTTGGGTGGGTAATCAAGGGAGTAGGCACGGGAGTTCCGGGGATGGCGAAGGGGCTGCGTGGCTGGAAGAATTGTTGGAATTTGTTGCAAATCCGGTTGGGTCGGATATTGGTGGGAACATCCGATCATATCCGTTGAACATCAGGGAATTGAGAGTCGTGAAGACACGATCCGGTGCTCTGGTTACAGGTGGAGATTTCATCGGATCTGGTGGAATGATAAACTATTAGGCAGAAAAATCAGAATGTATACGCCACGTAAGGTTTCTTCTCTTCCGCCCGCATCCGACCCTCATGGGCTCAAACTCTACACCATATCCGCTAGCGGAAACGAAGTAGACATTAGTCGCTACAGAGATAGATTGGCCTTCGTAAAGACGCAGAGAGGAATTGATTTATCGATACCTGGATTCGCTATCATGCACGATGGTGCCAGTTGCGAGTATCTAATTGTTGGTTGGTGGCAGAATGATAATGAGCTTTTCGTAAGCGTATCAGTTAAAGAGCCGAATGCCTGGGTAGAAGACATGACTAAGTATTCTTTCTGCCTTTGGGATATGGATGTTATCTGGCATGAGCGGAATAGCTTTATTCGTCACCTATACTCGGGAACAAAAGATTTAGACGCATACAGAAATGATAAAACATGAGCCTAACAGGCGCTCGAGCGAACCCGCCGTCCCGTCTCCGCGCTCACCCCCGCCCCGGCGGTCGGCACAGCCTAGACGTTCTGCAAAGAGATGGACTCCTTATCTCTCTCGATTTCATCAATGTTAATCCTCCAAATTGATTCACATCCCATATGAAAAGGCTGATTGTATTCTCGTTGCTCTTAAACATTGCCGTGCTCATTCCGGTCTGCGCTGGTCTCATTACCGATGCGATCTGGTCACAGGCAAGCTATGGCGAGGCGACACCTGCGCGAGGCATTCTCCTTTCAGTTTATCTAAGCATCCTAATCGCCTCTTTCCTGTTGCTCGCATTTCGCGAACCAAGATCCGTTGCCGCACTATTGTCGGTGCAGATAATCTACAAGATTGCGACGCCTTTAGCGGTAGGAACGTTTCATAACCCTGTGGTGATCAGTAATCTTGGGATCGCAGTATTTCACACGATAACTTTGCTTTTCATTTGGCGAGCGATTGGTAATCCATTTCGAAAGTGATAATCGGAGAAGCCGAACAAGACGAGACACAGCAACCCCTATCAGCCACCCTCTTTACATGATCTTTCGTAGTTTCAACCTCAACCCATTGATCGACGCTCGCCCTCGCTGATAGGGGTGCGTGGTCTTTGACGTTCGCTTAAATCGTCATGAGTTGGGACATCAGTATTCAGCATCTTCCGGAGTTGGCGACATGCGTTGACGAGATTCCCGATGACTTTCGGCCGTCGCCACTCGGCCCACGATCAGAGGTCATCAGTGAGATTCGGCGGGTAATTCCGGACGTTGATTTTACTGATCCAAGTTGGGGTATTTTGGACCGCCCCACATTTTTCATCGAGTTCAACATGGGTTCGGAGGATGTCTGTGGCGGTTTCATGCTTCATGTGCGTGGCGGTGGAGATGCGATGCGACTGCACGTTGGATGCGAAGCCGGGAGGGAGCCGTTTTTTCGAACTAGTGCCCCGAGCGTGTAACGGCGCATGCTGGGATGCGGATTCTGTTTTTATAGAAGAAGTCTGCCGCCCCTGCCGGGGCGGAGGTGTATTATAATGTTAGACCGGTGGCTGACGCCACCGGCTAAGTTCTGTTAAGCCTTCGGCTTCGGGAGGGTGAGGTTCGGACGGATCCGGCGTGCTGGGGCGAGGTCGCGTTGGGAGGGTTGTGTTGGGTTTTGGGACCACGGATGTCACGAATGGACACGAATGGCTTGGTGTGTTGAGGCGAAGGTGGGGAGGGGGAGGTTGGGATGGGGGGCGAGTACGGTGTCTGGCGGACCCGGTGGCGGGTTAGGAGGAGGGCGGTATGTGGCGTCCCTACAGGACGCGGGATGATTTGTTGGGGTTGTCCTGGGGCGTTGCCCCAGGCTATCGCATTGGTCCCCGTTGGGGCCTTTGAGAGAGCCTGCGGGAGTTGTGAGGTTCGGGCGTTGCCCCAGGCTGGTATAGGTTGTCGCTTTGGGACGAGTGGATGATGGAGGGGAGGGGCGGGGGAGGTTGTTGGGAGGGGGCAACGCGGTACGGGGTTGGGGCGATTATTGGTGGGAACCGGGGGTGCCGCGAGTGGCTCGCGGCATGCCCTGGCTGGTCACTGGTCGTCCCTACGGGACGGGGGCGAGGGGCGGCGGGATGTCGCTTCCGGTTTGCGTGCGAGGGCATTGAGGTCACAGGCAGGATGCCTGTGCCACTTTGGGGCTTGTGGCGAGAGGGGCGGCGGGAGGTCGCTTCCTGTTTGGGTGCGAGGGCATTGAGGTCACAGGCAGGA
>JAIXPK010000262.1 GCA_027486335.1 Verrucomicrobiaceae bacterium
GCGGTCGCACTGGGAGAGTATGGGGTCGAGGAGGTAGGCGGTGATGCCGTAGGTGCCTGCGGGGAGCGAGCCGAGAGTGACGTGGATGAGGCCGGCGTTGTTTTTGACGAAGTCTTCGGCGAGGAGCGTGAGGCCGCGGTCCGGGGCGTCGCCGCGGTCGCGCCAGTCGAGCCCGCCGACGGGGATGCCGTCCTGGTCATTGGAGTCGATGGCGAGGGTGAATTCGGTGCCGGTTTCCGAGGTGAGAGGAGTGGTGAAGAGCGGGGTGGCGTTGGTGTTATTGGGGCCGGCGCCGATGACGGTGCCGGTGAGGGCTTCGGGTTCCGGGCGGCTGTCGGTGGCACCGAGGTCGAGGAGGGCGAAGCGGGTACCGGCGGGGCGGACGACGGTGGTGGCGGATATGGATTCCGAGCGACCGGAGGCGGTGGCGGAGAGCGACCATGTGGTGGTGGCGGCTGGGGAGACGGTGAGGGTACCGGTGCCGTCTGGGTTGGTGTAGGGGGCGGCGGGGCCGATGCCTGAGATGGTGGCGGAGGCGATGGCGTCTGGGCGGATCCGCCATGAGAGCGTGACTGGGGAGGCGGCGGTGGAGAGGTAGGAAGGTTCGGCGCGGAAGAAGCCGAGGGGGCGGACCTGGACTGATGCGTCGCGGGTGGCGGAGGCACCGGCAGAGACAGTTAGGGTGTAGGTGGTGTCGGCGGAGGGTGAGACGGTGAGGGAACCAGCGCCGCTGGTGGTGAGAGGGAGGATATTGCCGACGCCGCTGCTGATGGAAGCGGAGGTGGCTCCGGGATTGATGAGCCATGAGAGCGTGGTGGAGTCGCCTGGGGAGATGACGAGCGGGGAAGCGGCGAAGGCGGTGATGGGTTCACCGGTGATGGGGACTGGGCCGGCGACGAGGCAGATGTTGTTCTGGCCGGGCATGCCGTTGTTGCGGACGGTGACGGCGGTGGCGGCGACGGGGAGTTTGTAGATCGAGTAAAAGTTGTTGCGGGTGCCGTCGGCTGCTTCGTCGATGCTGGTGAAGTCGCCCTGGCCGTTGGGGGAGATGCCGGTATTGACGCGTTCCCAGCCGCCGTCGATGACCCATTGGAGGACACCGCCGAGGATGGGGTCGGAGGAATTGGCTTTACCGCCGGCGGCTGGGCCGTTGAGGCGGTTATCGACGAGGAGGTAGAAGGTGGCGGGGCGGTCCGAGGTGACGACGGCGGAGTAACCGGGATTTTCGCGGGCGTCGTTGGCGAAGCGGACGTAGGGGTTGCCGAGGAGGTAGGTTGGGAGGGGGAGTTGGGTGACGCCGTTGACGTTGAGGATGCCGGCGGCGTCGAAGGCTGGGCCGCGGTGGGTGTGGACGCGGTCGGAGAGAGCGGGTGAGCCTTCGGAGAGTGCGGCTTCGGCGATGGCGGGTCGGTCGGCGGCGAGGCCGGTTTCGACGACGCTGGTGATGGCGGCGCTGGAGGGGGCGGCAAGGCATGCGGCGGCGAGCGCCGAGAGGGCGATGAGCAGGTGTTTCATGGTGGGGGGGAGAAACTGGGGAGGACGGTGGCAGACGCGGGCTGGCGGCGTCAATTCTAATGTGATGCTAATTTAGCGGGGCTTGACAAGATTTTGACAAGTCGGCGATTGGAGAGGGAGCGGAGAGGTGGCAGAAGGGAGGGGAAGACCACGACTGATGCGCACTGCGATATTGTTTCTCCTAGGCATTGCTGCGCCGTGTGCGGTGATGGGGTGGTTGTCGTGGCGGGCGATGGGTGAGGAAGATGCGGTGATTCAGAGGCAGCGGGTGGCGTTGTATCAGCAGGTGGCGGAGCGTGCGGCGCGGGAAGCTGGGGAGGCGGTGGAGCGGGAGTGGCGGGTATTTGCGGCGGTGGTGGAGAAGCTGGCTGGGGAGGATGGGACTGGAGAGCGCCTGCATTTTGCGATGCGGTCGCGGTGGCCTGCAGCGGCGGTGGGGTTTGCGGTGCGGGAGGCTGATGGGGGGATGGTGGCGCAGGCGGAGCCGTCGGGGCCTGCGGTGACGGCGTTTGTGGAGAGGAATGGGTGGGTGAGTGATGGTGAGGCGCGGCCGTGGGTGGTGGTGGCGGTGGATCCGGGAGAGCGGGAGGAAGGCAAGGGGACGGCGCTGGGGGTTGTGGAGAGTGAGCGGAGAGTGCGGCCGGTTTATCCTGCGGTGGCGTTAGGGCGTGCGGTGGTGCCGGGGCCGGAGATGCTGACGGTGGCTGGGATGGTGAGGACGGGGCCGTCGGGGATGGGGACGGTGCGATGGGAAGGGGAAGCGCAGACGGTGTTCTGGCATCGTCCGGTGAGCGGGGGCGGCGTGATTTTCTGTGCGGTGCTGAATCCGGGGGCGCTGGCGGCGGTGGTGGGCGGGTTGAGGTTGCCGGTACCGGATGAGGATGGGGAGTTGTATGTGCTGGATGGGATGGCGCGGCCGGTGATGCGGTGGGCGACTGGGGGAGCGGGAATGGGAGGGGAAGCGGAGGTGACGCGGCCGCTGGTCGCGGCGGAGGCTGGGCCGATGCTGCCGGGATGGGAGGCGGTTGTGGTGGTGAGGGATGTGCGGGCGTTCGGGCGGGCGGCGGCGGCGGCGCGGTGGCGGTTGGGGATGGTGGTGGTGGCGGCGGCTGGGGCGGCGGCGGCTGGGGCATTTCTGATATTGCGGGATGGGCGGCGGAGTGCGCGGGAGGCGCGGGAGAAGACGGATTTTGTGTCGAGTGTGAGTCATGAGTTGAAGACCCCGCTGACATCGATCCGGATGTTCAGTGA
>JAIXPK010000448.1 GCA_027486335.1 Verrucomicrobiaceae bacterium
CAAGGGCGGGACGCCCTTGCTACGGCTGCGTGGCGCAGTCCAACCCTGGGCTGGGGGACGCAATCCCGTTGGGATTGGGGGCGCGGTTAGGGGTGGGATGTGATAGAGACCTTGGCATCGAGGGTCACAGGCAGGATGCCCGTGCCACTCTGGGGAGGGGTAAGGCCGGGACGGCGTTGTTGGGGGGTGCAACCGCGATGCGACTGGGGGATGCTGGTACGGAGGACAAGGGCGGGACGCCCTTGCTACGGCTGCGTTCCTCAGGCCAACCCTGGGCTGGGGGACGCAATCCCGTTGGGATTGGGGAGGCGGAGCCAGCCGGGGGTAGAGACAGGTCGGGGATGGCTTGTTATGAGAGTTCGGGGGACAGGAATGCCCCCCCTCCTTTGGCAAGGTTAGGGGCGGCGGAGGTGGAAGCGGACGGAAGCGCCGTGGCCGGCGGAGTAGGGGGCGGAGAGCCGTGGGGCGGCGGGGCTGTCGGGGAGGAGGATGGGTCTGGGAGAGAGGGTGAGGCGGCGGCGGAGCCACCAGATGGCGGAGGCGATGGCGAGGAAGACGGCGGCGGCGATGGGAAGGCGGAGGTCGCGCGGGCGTGCGGGGGCGGCGGTGATGCGGGCGGGCGCGGGAGGGGCGGGTGGAGGGAGTGTGGCGAGGGCGTGCTGGACGTCCATGGCCATGAGGACGGCGCGGGCGTCGGGGGAGTCGAGTTGAACGGCGCGGCGGGCGGCGTTGGCGACGAGGTCGGCTAGCGGGAAGGGATGGGTGCGGTTGGCGGCGGCGGGGGAGAGGAAGACGAGCGAGCGGTCAGGGGAATCGAGGGGAGAGAGGATGAGGGCGGCGGGTCGGGGGCCGTAGTGGCGTTCGAGGGCGGCCTCGGGATTCCATGCGGCGGGGAGGTTAGGGAGTGCGGGGACGGTGAGCCAGAGGAGTGTTAGCGGGGCGTCGGAAGTGGGGCGGAGGGCGGAGACGAGACGGGCGGCGGTGATGGCGCTGACGGCGTTGCGGGGGTCGGAGAAGGAGTCGCCGGAGGATATGCAGGCGTCGAGTTCGTCGGCGGTTAGGGGCGCGGGTGGGTCGGGAAAGGATTCGCGGGAGGGGGGCGGGCCGGGAGGCCAGAGATCTGGGGGGAAGAGTGATGCGCCGGAGCGCGGGCCGTCGACTGGGAGGGCCATGGGGTCGATGCGGCCTGGGAGGATGTCGAGGAGCCCGCCGGATTCGGGATGGTCGGGTAGCGGGGCTGGGGCGGGCTCGGGGGCGGGATCCGGCGGAGGTTCGGTTGCTGAATCCGGAGTGGCTTCAGGAGCGGGATCTGGAGAAGGCTCGGGTGTGGATTCCGGAGCGGCCTCGGGAAGTGAGTCTGGGGTGGTTGATGGGGATTGGGGGACGTCCTGGGCGTTGATCAAGCCGGCGGCGAAGCAGACTGAGAGCCAGCGTTTCACAGACCGTGGGAGGTTGGGGGCTGGGGTTCGGTCTGGGCTGGGCGAGGCGAGTGCCTGCGGAGACGTGGCAGGTGAGGGGGCGGGGAGTCGCTGGAATCTGCGGGGAGGTAGCGACCGGGGACCGAGGCGGCCTTGGCGAGGTGTTTGGAGAGCTGGGAGATGACGGAGGTGACGGCGGATTTCCAGCGGGCGCGTTCGAGGTGTGGGCGGACGCTGGCGAGCATGGCGTCGAGGACGGGAGGCGGCAGCCATGGTTCGAGGGCGTAGCCGACGACGACGGCGAATTCCCCGCCGTGGGGGTCGAGGATGAAGAGGAGACCGCAGTCGTTAGGGATGGTGGGTCCTGCGAAGGGGAGGGCGGCGCGGTTGAGGAGCCACATGCCGAAGGTGCGGGCGTTCATCTGCGGGGGCAGACTGCCGGCGTAGATGGCGGTGGTGAAGCCAGGGAAGCGGGATTCCCATGCGGAGAAGGCGGCGTCGATGGCGGCGCGGGCGCGGGCGTCGATGCAGGCTGCGCCGTCGTGGATGCGGTCGAGGAGGACCTCATCCGGGCCGAGGGCGCGGTCGAGTTCAGCGAGGGTTAGGAGGCAGCCTGTGCAGACGGGGGAACTTGGCTGCAACTGTTGGAGGCAGCGCGGGCAGTGGGGAACCGGCAGAGGCATGCGGCGGAACGGCGGGAGTTGTCCGCCGTGCGCAGGATGGTGCGGAGGGGCCGGTGCGTCAATGTATCAATGAGCGCACCGGGCCCGCGATGCCGGGGTTAGTCGGCGAAGACCTTTTTGCCGTCGGTGATGTGGAAGACGCGGTCGGTCCAGAGGACGTTCTGCGGCCATTCCGGGGCGGCGGCGTCGTTGAGGCGCGGGATATTTTTGCCGATGGTGGCGTCTTCCGGTTGGTTGGGGAGGATGCTCATGGGCGTGCCGAGCGGGACGAGTTCCCAGAATTTGGGAGCGACGTTCCATGGGAGGCGGACGCAGCCGTGGGATTTGTTGACGGCGTGGACCCAACCGCCGTGGAAGCCGTAGCCGGGTTTGAATTCGACCCAGAACGGCATGGGGTACTTGCCGTAGCTCATGGAGCGTTTGTTGCGGATGCGGGCGTAGGCGGTGTGGTTGCCGAGGGGCGTGCCGTGTTCTGGAGCGCCGAAGCTGGCTGGGGTTACGAGGAGCGGCTTGTTGCCTTCCATGACGTAGACCGCGTGGTTATTGACGCTGGCCTTGACGCGAACGGCGCGGGGATTGGTCGGGCGGTAGGCTGGGACGTCGAAGGTGCGGCCGTCGACGTTGCGTTTGGAGACCGATTTTACCGGAGAGGCGCAACTCGAGAACGTGAGGGAGGCCATGCCGGCGAGGGCGGTCACGGCGGAGAGGCGGAACATGCGGAGAATGGTCATGGTGTGGTGCGGTAGCATTGGGATGGAGGTGTGAAAGCGCAAATTCCTGGGAGGAGAGGTGGGGGAGAGGAGGATCAAGTTCTTCCTCAAGATGCCTTGCCGCCGGAACGGGGACGCGCCATGGTGGCGCGAAGATCCCCCCTGCTATGCTGCCCGAACTGGAAAAAATGCTCATCCTTCAGGACAAAGACCAGCACCTGCGCAAGCTGCGGCTGGAGGTTAAGAAGCTTCCGGCCGAGGAAGAACGCGCGAAGGCGAAGCTGGCGGGGGACACGGAAGCGCTGCGGGTGGCGAAGGAGGCGACGCAGCTGAACGAAGTGGCGATGAAGAACCTTCAGCTGCAGATTCAGACCCGGCGGGACACGATTGTGAGGCTGAAGATTCAGCAGTTCGAGACGAGGAAGAACGAGGAATATCAGGCGCTGGGGCATGAAGTGGAGCGGTACACGGCGGAGGTGGCGCGGTTGGAGGATGACGAACTGGTGCTGATGGAGAAGGGGGAGGGATTGAAGGCGACGCAGGAAGCGGCGGCGGCGGCGTTGAAGGCGACGGAGGCTCTGGTGCAGGATGAACTGGCGCGGCTGGTGGAGCGGCGGACGAACATTGCGGCGCAGACGGCGGAGTTCGAGGGATTGAGGACTGGGCTGGCGGCGAAGCTGGTGCCGGAGCTGCTGGAGCAGTACGATCGGATTTTCAAGAATCGGGGTGATGCGGCGGTGGTGCCGCTGCGGCATGGCGTCTGCGGGGGGTGTCACATGAAAGTGACGGCTGGGTGTGTGGCGACGGCGAAGGTCGGGAAGATCCTGAACACCTGTCCGAACTGCGGGCGGTATGTGTACCTTGACGAGTCGTAGAATTGTCAGGGGTGGCGGGTCCGGGCGGGGTGTGAAATGGCCTTGCCGGATGCGGCGGGCCGATTTTTAGTGCGGGGTCAGTTCCCCCCGAAGTTCATGCGCTACGATTCCGTCATTCCGCTGGTCCGAGTCCTGACGGCAGCATCGTTGTGGGTGTGCGGTGGTGCGAGCGGGTGGGCGGCGCATTCGATTCGGATTCCGCTGACGGACGGGTTTGATCAACCGGTGGGGAAGCCGGACGGGAATGGGTATTATGTGTTCCGCGGGTTTTATCCGAACGCGCACATGGGTGAGGACTGGAATGGGAATGGCGGCGGGAATTCGGATCTGGGTGACCCGGTGTATGCGACGGCGGACGGCGTGGTGGTGTATTCGGAGGATTACGGGCGGTCGTGGGGGAATCTGATCATTGTGAGGCACGCGGTGCGGCCGCCGGGTGGTGCGGTGCAGATTGTGGACAGTGTGTATGCGCATTTGGACAAGCGGCACGTGCGGCTTTACCAGATGGTGAAGCGGGGGCAGTCGGTGGGGACGATCGGGACGGCGCATGGGCGGTACGCGGCGCACCTGCATTTCGAGATTCGGAAGAACCTGCAGATCGGGCCGCATCAGACGTCGTTTGCGCGGGATTACACGAATTACTTCAGCCCGCGGCAATTCATCAGTCAGCGGCGGCAACTGGGGAAGGGTGGGACGGTGGTGGTGCCGGTGGACACGTTCAATGGTCAGGGGCCGTCGTCGCCGGCGGCGGCGGGTGGGGCGAAGCCGGTGCCCGTTCCCGTGCGTGATCCGCGCGAGGCGGCGAAGGCGCAGGAACTGGCGCGGCAGCGTCGGGAGGCGGAGCTTGATAGGATCATCAAGGAACACCGGAAGAAGGTGGAGGAGAGCAAGGATGATGACCTTGACGGGTTCTGGGACCGGTTGAAGAGCAAACTGGGCAACCGTCCGAAGTGATTGCCTAACGCGTTCGCATGACTGATATGGAAGCTGCTGATCCCGTCAAACCTGGCCGCATTGCGCTGCCCGAGTATGCGATGGCGCTGGCACATGTGGCCAGTCTGCGATCGGAGGATCCCTATCGGAAGGTGGGGGCGGTGGCGATTGATTTTTCGAACCGGGTGATCGGGACGGCCTACAACGGACTGGCTCCGGGATTTGATGCGCCGGAAGGGTTCTGGGACGATCGGGACGCGCGGCAGAAGTACATGCTGCATGCGGAGGCGAATCTGTGCAGTCTGTTTGTGAGGGGATCGGTCAGGCTGGTGGCGGTGACGACGAAGCCGTGCACGAGCTGCATGCAGATGCTGTGTGCTTACGGGATCCGGGAGGTGTACTACCGGGATGAGTACGAGGCGAGCGAGGCGGATGCGATTGCCGCGATGTACGGTGTGCAACTGCGGCGGATCACGACTTACCCGGGGATCGGACTCTAAACCATTCATGAAGCTACGCTATAATTCACGTTCGCAAGGCCGTCCGACCGGGTGCAGCGTTCCGTTTGGCGGCTGTGCGGTGTTTGCGTTCATGTTTCCGGTGATCGGGGTGATGTCGGTGGGGGGAACTTTTTTTGCGCTCAACCTGTTTCCTTTCATGTTCACCGTTGTTCCATTGGCGATCGTTGTTGCGGTGATCTTTATGATCGCGCGGGCGGCCATCCGGATGTCGGCTGGTCCGGTGGTGCAGCCGTCGCCATTTGCGCGGCAGCCGACAAGGGGCCCGGCGCAGGTGATCACGCCGACTCCGGCGGCGAGGATGAACGGGTTGCAGATGAGCCTGCCGCCGCCACTGCGGGACCGGAGTGTGCGGTTTGCCGCAAGGGTCGAGCAATTGCTGCCGGTGCTGCGTGGGTCGGAAGATGTGGTGACGCGGTCGGATTCGGCGGATGGTCTGGCGCGGCTCGGCTGGGTGCATCTGAAGCTGCTGATTGCGAAGGCGCACCTTGAAGCCGCAGGCGCGGCCGCGGATGCGCCGAAGCTGCACGCGCAGGTCGCGGATCTGCGGTCGCAACTTCAGTTCGGGGAAATGTCAGCGTCGGCGCGGGAGTCGCGCAAGGCGACGCTGGAAATGCTGGAAGAACGGCTGCGCAACTTTTCGCTGCGTCAGTGCCGACTGGATGAAATTGCGTCGGATCTCGACCGGGTGGAAGCTCAGGTGGACCTCGCGGCGGAACGGGCGGCGCTGCAGTCGGGGCAATCGCTAGCGACGTTCCAGATCGATCTCGCGACACGGATGGTGGATGACGCGGACTTCTTCGGGTCGGTGAGTCCGGAGGTCAGGGCGGTGGATGAGCATTATGGGTTTAGGGAAGTGAGACGTGAGAAGTGAGAATGGCCTGTGGGGTGGAGGGGGGGGAGGGAGGGCTGTGTCGGAGGGGGCGAGGGCTTGTGGGGAGGGGGGTGAGGAGTGGGAAAGCTAAGGCGACTTGAGTTTTTTGACGATGGTTGTGAGGATGGCGACGAGTTGATTGGCTTCGTCGAGGAGGGGGGTGAGTTGGTTCTCGGGAATGATGTCGGTGGCGATGAGCAGGCGGAGCCAGTAGTGCGTTTCGCGGGCTTCCTTTAGAGCAATGGACACTTTTGACAGCTAGTCGGCCCGGCTCTGGCCGCCCTCGGATTCAGCCAGATTTGCGCCGATCGAGGTGCCTGAACGAAGCAACTGATTGGCCAGGGTCCGGGAGGTTCCCGGTTTCTCGTCCAGCACCTGACTCAGCGCCACGATCCGCACTGCGAAGGCGAAGGCTCGGTCTGCAATTTCCTGTGGTTCACCGCTCATGGTTAGTTTTTGCACTTTGAAGTGAGAAGTGTGAAGTGTGAAGTGTGAAGTGTGAATGAGGGAAGGGCTTCGTCGGTGGGGCTTGCTGGGTGGCGCGAGTACGGAGCCTCGCGATCCCGGGGCTTAGTCGGAGAGGCTGGTACGGAGGGCGGGCCGCGCGCACTCCTTGCACCCCGAGAGCTGTGATGCTTACAGTTCACATTTCTCACTTCTTCGGGCGTCGATTGATTCCCCGAGGGGAGCGGACGCGATAGCCGACTGCCAAAATGGCGTCGAGGTTGTAGAGTTTTGTGGAGTAGTCCTTGCCGTCGGCGGCAGTTGTCAAGGATTCCTTGACAACTGAACCAGGGTCCAGTTCCCCGTCCTCGAAGACGTTCTTCAGGTGCAGGGAAATGTTCTGCTTCGTGGCATCGAAGAGGTCCGCCATCTCCAGTTGGGTCAGCCAGACCGTGTTTTCCAGCGCCCGGAGCTTGATCTGGCTCCGGCCGTCGTCCGTGGTGTAGAGTATCAGGTCGTTCATGGCGTTGGAAGTTTGAAGTGAGATTGGCGTGGGGGGTGGGGGGTGGGAACCACAGATTTCACGGATTGGCACGGATGGGCCGGAGGGAAGTGAGAAGTGAGAAGTGAGAAGTGTGAAGTGTGAATGGCGTGTTCGGAGGGGAGGGAAGTGGGAAGGGCGTGTTGGGAGAGGGCTTGTTGAGAGGGGAGTGGGAAACACAGGGCGGCTTGAATTTCGTGGGCGTGGTGGGCGGAGAGGATCGGGGCGTTCGGGACGTTGGTCGGGCGGGGTTGAGGCGGATCATTTCCGTGACGGTGCGAGATTGGTCTCGGTTGGTCTCGGTTGGTCTCGATGGGATAGGCGTCGTGCAGTGGGGCCACGGTTGTGTGATGGCCGGTATTCATGGGCGAACGCGGGCGATCAGGCGGAGGTGATGCGAAGAGCGCCGTCGGTGCGACCGTTCTGGTCCGCGTTTAGGAAGAGCGCTTGGGAGTCTGGAAGTCGGAGGAGCTGCCGGAAGGATGGGCCGCGAGGGCTTTCGTTGGGTGGGGAATCCGGCGGCGGAACGGGCGGCGCAGCAGTCGGGGCAATTGCTGGCGAGGTTCCGGAATTTGTTCGCTTTCTGTAAACATTCGTTTACCAAAAGGAAACAATGAGTGCGCTTTCAGATCTCTTTCCCAAGGCCCGGGCGGAAGTTCTGCGGCTGCTTTTCGAGACTGGGGATCAGGAAATTCACCTGCGTGACCTTGCCCGGTTGGCCGCGCTCAGTCCAGCAGGTCTGCAGAAAGAACTCAGCTCGCTCGCGGCCAAGGAGTTGGTGCTGACACGCCGCGACGGGAATCGTGTCTACTACCGGGCCAATAGGGCGCACCCCCTTTATCCAGAGCTTCACGGTATCGCGCTGAAAACGTCGGGCATCGCTGGGGAGCTCGCTCGGGCGCTTGCTCCGCTTGAGGGCATCGACGTCGCGCTGATCTTCGGTTCGGTTGCGGCCGGCACGGCCACAGCGAAGAGTGATGTTGACTTGCTCGTGATTGGCAGTGTGGGGCTGCGGAAACTCAGTCCGGCGCTTCGTGGTGTCACCGATGCACTCGGCCGGGAAATCAACCCGGTCTGCCGCACGCCTGCTGAATGGCGTCAGAAACTTGCGAAAGGCGATGCGTTCTCGATTCGGGTTGCCGCCGAACCAAAATTGTGGCTGAAGGGAGGGTTTGATGCATTTGCAGCAATGGAGAGCGAACGGTTTGCATGACGGCGAACCATCCGAAGCTGCTTCCTGCGCGATGACGACTGTCGCGACCGCTCCAGATCGATCTGCGACGCGGATGGTGGAAGACGGGACTTCTTCGGGTCGGTGAGTCGGGAAATCACTGCGGGGGAGTGATGTGGGAAGGGCGTGTTGGGAGTGAGGCGTTTTTGGGTGAGGTGAGTGGATTAATTGTTCGCGTGTGAGAAAGTAAGGTCGGGCGGGGAATTGCATTGACGATGGGGGTGGGGTGTGAGTCATTTGGCGGAGGCTCATCCGATGAACGATTTACTGACTGGAATTCAGGCACCTGTACGGGGCTGTGGCTGGGCTGTGGCGAGCGTCAGGGGGCTGTGGGGTGACAGGGAAGAGAGTTTTTGGCGAGTAGAAGGGGGCGCATTAGCCAGCGAGAGGCGGCTGCGAAATGATGCAGGGGATTTGGTTGGGGGTTGTCTGGCCGATTTCCACGTTGTGATGCGGGTGACGGTTCTGCGGCGAAAAGTGATTCGGGCTGGCGAAGTTGGTTGGATGGATTGAGGTGAGAGGCTACGCTTTGAAGGTTTTTGCTGATGATCATGAGTGCGACTGAGTCCCCATTCCTTGCCGTTCCGGTGTGCGAATGGCTATGCTCGAATGATCTTGCGTTTGCGGTGTTTGATGGTTTTCCGGTTTCGCCCGGGCATGTGCTTGTCGTGACTCGCCGCATGGTGGCGACGTGGTTCGATGCGACCAATGAGGAGCAGGCTGCGCTGATGGGTTTGGTGAATGAAGCGAAGCGACGGCTCGACCGGCGGCTTGAGCCGAAGCCTGATGGCTACAATGTCGGGTTCAATTGTGGTGCGGCTTCCGGGCAGACGGTTCCTCACGTTCACATCCATGTGATTCCGCGTTATGTTGGCGACATGGCCGATCCCCGCGGCGGTGTGCGCCATGTGATTCCGGGGAAGGGGAACTATCTTTTGGGAGAGAGCCAGAAGGTAACAAAGCTCCCGGCGTTGACGCTTGCCACCGGGCATCCGACGGCCCCGCTTTGGAGAAGCATTGGGCAGCGTGTCTCCGCTGCCGCGGAAGTCGATCTGCTGGCGTCGTTCATTCAGCCATCCGGCCTTGATCTCATCCAGCAATCGGTGTTCGCCGCGCTCCGGGCGGAGGCGCGGATCCGGATTCTGGTCGGTGATTACCTGTACATCACTTCCGCCGAGGCTCTCCGGCGGTTGGTGGGATGGATGTCGCTGGCGGCGGACATGGGCGAGAGCGGTTCGCTTGAAGTCCGCCTAGCGGAGATGGCGACGCTGCCGTCCAAGCCTGATTCGTTCCACCCCAAGGCTTGGAGGATCCTTGATTCTTCCGGTGGCCTCGTGGTGGTTGGCAGCAGTAATCTGTCGAGGGCCGCGCTCGAGACGGGAGTCGAGTGGAACCTGATCGGTCAGACCAGCGGATCGGAGGCGATTGATGACGAACTGACCCGCGCGTTTGGCGATCTCTGGGTGCAGGCCACGCTGCTTGATGAAGCCCTTGTCGCCCGTTATGCGGAGCACGCGAAGGAAGCGCACCGGAAGTTCGTCCCGCCGGAAACGGTCGACCTTCCAGCGATCCTCCATCCGCCGCGTCCGTGGCAACAGGGTGCGCTGGAATCTCTGCGTCAGATTCGGGTTAACAATTACCGCCGTGCGCTTGTGGCGGTGGCCACCGGTCTCGGAAAGACGTGGCTGGCGGCGTTTGATGTGCTGGCGGTGGGAAGAGCACTTGAGCGTCCGCCAAGGGTTCTGATCATCGCCCACCGGGCCGAGATCCTGATCCAGGCCGAGGCGACGGTTCGAAGCGCCATGCAGTCGGAGTGGGAAGAAATCCGCGTCAGCTGGTATCTGGGTGCGGACAGTGACATGGGCGGTGATCTGGTGGTTGCCTCGGTTCAGAAGCTTACCCGGCCCGAAGGACTCGCCGAACTGGATCGTCAGCGCTTCGACTACGTGGTGATCGACGAAGTCCATCACGCTCAGGCTCCCAGTTATCGGCGGGTGATGGCTCGGCTGAATGCGACGTTCACGCTCGGCCTTACGGCGACTCCCGAGCGCACCGATGGCGTGGATGTGGCGTCGCTTTTCGATGACGTGCTGGCCTGGCAGGCGACGGTTGGCGATGGCATTGCGGAAGGGTCACTGGTGCCGTTTCACTATTTGGGGCTCAAGGATGATGTCGACTTCGAGCAGATCCCGTGGCGCAACGGCCGCTTCGATCCTACGGTGCTTGAGGAGAGACTGGAGAACAGCGAACGGATGGAACGCCTGTGGACGGCTTGGCAGGACGATCCGGCGGCCCGCACGCTCGTCTTCTGCTGCTCCCGCCGACATGCGCTCTACACTCGCGACTGGCTGCGCCGGCGACAGGTCAGTGCGGCAGCCGTGTTCTCCGGGTCCGGGAGTGATCCGCGGAGCGAAAGCCTATCTGATTTCATCGAGGGCAAGCTCCAGGCTCTCTGTGTGGTCGATCTGTTCAATGAAGGTCTCGATGTTCCGGATGTGGACCGCGTGGTGATGCTGCGCCCAACAGAATCCAAGGTCATCTTCCTCCAGCAACTCGGGCGTGGCCTCCGCGCCGCGGAGAGGAAGCTGAGGTTGAAGGTCATCGATTTTGTGGGCAATCACCGCGTCTTTGCCAGCCGCCTCACGCACCTGCTGTCGCTCGGCAATCAAGCCGCGACGTGGACGGACCTGAAAAGATTCCTCAAAGGCGGAACCCCAGACTTGCCCGAAGGCTGCCTGCTCGATCTCGAAGTCGAGGCCAAGGAGCTGATGCTGCGCCTGCTGCCCAAGGCAGGCTCGGCGGTGGTCGAAGCCTACCGCAGCATGCGCGACGAACTTGGTCGCCG
>JAIXPK010000528.1 GCA_027486335.1 Verrucomicrobiaceae bacterium
CATTCCCCTGCCATTTCCCCTTCACGCGAGCGAAGAGGTCCGTCCCATCATCCGGCCCCGCTCCGCACGCCGAGCGCACCGAAGAGGCCTGTCCTTTTGCTCAGCCCTATTCCCTTGCCGGCCATTCCCCTGCCATTTCCCCTTCACTCGAGGCGAATTGGTCCGTCCACATGTCCACCCGGCCTCGCAGACCCCTCAACCCCGCCCCCACCCTCTCTCAAACCTAAATCCCAAGGCCCCCCCCTCCCCCGCGACTTCGGATCTTGCCCTCTTCCCCTCTGAGATCTCAAATCTCAAATCTCAAATCCCCCCTCCCATGCTCACCCGCCTCCTCCCCTTCCTCTCCCTCTCCCTCTCTCTCCACGCAGCCGAACCCGCCTTCGTTCCCCTGTTCCCCAAAGACGGCGTCCCCGCCGGCTGGTCCGTGCGACACTGGGCCGATGTCAGCAAACCCGCTGAAGGCGCTCCCTCATGGTCCGTCAAAGACGGCACCCTCACCAGCAGCGGCGACCGCGGCTGCTGGTTCATCTCTGAGAAAGAATTCTCCGACTTCGAACTCACCTACGAATTCAAACTCGGCCCTCGCGGCAACAGCGGCCTCGCCCTCCGCGCCCCCGCCTCCGGCGACCCCGCCTTCGATGGAATGGAAATGCAGATGGCCGACTTCCGCTACAACCCCAAAGCCCTACCCTCCGAACTCACCGGCGGCATCTACCGCGCCATCGCTCCCACCGAGCAACTCTACAAACCAACCGAGTGGAACAAGATCCACCTCACCCTCAAAGGCTCCCACCTCACCGTCATCCTCAACGGCAAGACCATCCAAGACACCGACCTCGCCACCCACTCCGAAGCCGTCCTCCGTCACGACGGCAAACCCGCCCCCGCGGTCAAAGACCGCCCGCGCAAAGGTCGCATCGGCTTCCAGAACCTCAGCCGCGACGGCGGCCAGGTCGAAATCCGCAACGCTCAGATCAAGGCCGCAGACTGACCCGCAGCCCCAACCTGTCACTTCTCCTCGCTCACTGCTTCGCCTGCACCTTCGCCCACGTGTCCTTCAGCGTCACCGTCCGGTTGATCACCGGCGCGCCCGGCACCGAATGCTTCGTATCAATGCAGAAGTACCCCATCCGCTCGAACTGAAACCGTGCGCCCGGGGCCAGGCCTAGCACCACCGGCTCCGCTCGCGCCCCCTTCAGAATCTCCAGCGAATCCGGATTGATGAACTCCCGGTAATCCCGCCCGGCCGGCACCGTCCCAGTGTCCTCCAGCGTGAACAACCGGTCGTACAACCGCACCTCCACCGGCACCGCGTCCGCCGCGTTCAGCCAGTGAATCACCGCCGATCCCTTCTTCGGACCGGAATGCCGACTCGCCATGTCGCACGTGCAACGCAACTCCACCACCCGTCCCTCCTCGTCCTTCACCACTTCATCACAGCGCACATTATACGCATAACGCAGCCTAACCTCCCGGCCAGGCCCCAGACGGAAATACTTCGGCGGCGGATTCTCCATGAAATCCTCCTGCTCGATCCACAACTCCCGACCGAACCTCAGCGTCCGGCTCCCCGCCGCAGGATCCTCAGGATTGTTAGCCGCCTCGATCTCCTCAACCTCCCCCTCAGGCCAGTTCGTCAGCACCACCTTCAACGGCCGCAGCACACCCATGAACCGCGGACACGTCTTGTTCAGATCCTCACGCACCGCATGCTCCAGCACCCCGACATCCGTCAGGCTGTTGTACTTCGTCACCCCGATCTTCCCGCAGAAACTCCGCAACCCCTGAGGCGAAAACCCACGCCGCCGCAGCCCCGAAATCGTCGGCATCCGCGGATCGTCCCACCCGTCCACCAATCCACCCTCCACCAGTTCCAGCAGCTTCCGCTTGCTCATCACCGTGTAAGTCAGATTCAGCCGCGCAAACTCGATCTGCCGCGGATGACACGGCGCACTCACATTGCTGATCAGCCAGTCGTACAACGGCCGGTGCGCCTCGAACTCCAGCGTGCAGATGCTGTGCGTAATCCCCTCAATCGCATCGCTGTACCCGTGCGCCATGTCATACGTCGGATAAATGCACCACTTGTCCCCCGTCCGGTCGTGCGGCACTTTCTTGATCCGGTACAGCACCGGATCCCGCAAATTAATGTTAGACGACGCCATGTCGATCTTCGCACGCAGGGTCCGCGTCCCGTCAGGAAACTCCCCTAGCCGCATCCGCTCGAACAAATCCAGATTCTCCTCCACCGTCCGATCCCGGTACGGCGAATTCTCCCCAGCCGCCGTCAGCGTCCCCCGGCTCGCCCGCATCTCCTCAGCCGTCAGATCGCACACATACGCCAGCCCCTTCCCGATCAGCTCCAGCGCCCACGCATGAATCTGATCAAAATAATCCGACGCATGCCGCGGCTCACCCGCCCACGAAAACCCCAGCCACTGCACGTCCTCCTTGATGCTCTCCACATACTCCATGTCCTCCTTCACTGGATTCGTGTCGTCAAACCTCAGATTCGTGCAGCTCCCCGGAATCTCCTGACCAATCCCGAAGTTCAGACAGATGCTCTTCGCATGCCCGATGTGCAGATACCCGTTAGGCTCCGGCGGAAACCTCGTCACCACCCGCGGATGCCTCCCGCTCTCCACATCCGCACGCGCTATCTCGCGGATGAAATCCGTCGCTTCTCGTTCAGGTGCCTCGGGTGTAGTTGCCATAGCTTGCAGGGAAAACCTTCCCTTCCCGCACTTTGCCACCGCGGCAAAGGGAAATCGCCACCTCCCTCCCCCACAGGTGGACAAACCCCGTCCCCCGTTGCATGAACCCGCCATGCGAAACGTTGCCCTCTCCCTCCTCAAGGACCTCACCGAAGCCCACAGCGTCCCCGGCTCCGAAGACGCCGTCCGCGCCATCTTCCGCCGCGAACTCGCATCCCTCGGCCCCATCCAGTGCGACCGCCTCGGCAGCATCGCCTGCGAACACCCCGGCCCGCCCGACTCCCCTCGCGTCCTCGTCGCCGGCCACTGCGACGAAGTCGGCTTCGCCGTCCAGCAGATCACCCCACGCGGCTTCCTCAAACTCACCGCCCTCGGCGGCTGGTGGACCCACACCCTCGTCTCCCAGCGCGTCCGCATCCTCACCCGCTCCCAGCGCGAAATCCTCGGCGTCATCAGCTCCACCCCGCCACACTTCCTCTCCGACTCCCAGCGCGACAAACTCATGTCCCTCGACCAGCTCTTCGTCGATATCGGTGCCTCCAGCCGCGAAGAAGCCAACTCATGGGGCGTCCAACTCGGCGACCCCGTCGCCCCCGACAGCGCCTTCACCCCCATGGCCCACCCCGATCTCTTCCTCGCCAAAGCCTTCGACAACCGCGCCGGCATGGCCGCCACCATCCAATCCATGCAGGCCCTTGCCTCCACCGCCCTCCCCTGCACCCTCATCGCCGCAGGTTCCGTCCAGGAAGAAGTCGGCTGCCGCGGCGCTCAAACCCTCGGCTCCCTCACCAACCCCGACGTCGCCCTCGTCATGGAAGGCACCCCCGCCGACGACACCCCCGGCATGGACCTCTCCGAATCCCAGGGCCGTCTCGGCTCAGGCGTCCAGATCCGCGTCATGGACCCCTCAGCCATCATGAACCGACGCCTCGTCGACTTCGTCACCGCCACTGCCAAAGCCGCAGGCATCCCCCACCAGATCGCCGTTCGCAAAAGCGGCGGCACCGACGCCAAAAGCCTCCAGTTCACAGGCACAGGCGTCCCCTGCGTCGTCCTCGGCACCCCCGCTCGCTACATCCATAGCCACAATTCCCTCATCCACATCGAAGACTACCTCAGCGCCGTCCGCCTCGTCACCGAAGTCGTCCGCCGCCTCGACACCCCCACCGTCGCCTCCTTCACCGCATGGTGATCCCACCCCTCACGGCACCGCAATCCGCTCCAGCAGCCGCTCGATGATCTGCTCGCTCGTCACCCCTTCCGCTTCCGCTTCATACGTCAGCAGAATCCGGTGACGCAGCACGTCCATCGCCAGATCCTTCACATCCTGTGGCGTCACATACGCCCGACCATCCAGAAACGCCCGCGCCCGCGCCGCCAGCGCCAGATTGATCGTCCCCCGCGGACTCGCCCCGCAACGGATCAGATTCTTCATGTCCGGCAGCAATTCCCCGGGATAACGGCTCGTGTGAATGATCTCCACAATGTAATCCCGCACCGCGTCCGAGATCATAATGTCATTCACTAACGCCCGCGCCTCCGTCACCCGCTCCGCCTCAATCACCTGCTGCGTGTCCGTCTTCGGCGCATTTGTGCTCATCAGATCCAGAATCCGCCGCTCCTCATCCTTCGTCGGATAATCCACCCGCACCTTCAGCAGAAACCGGTCCAGCTGCGCCTCAGGCAATTGATAGGTCCCTTCCTGATCGATCGGATTCTGCGTCGCCATCACCATGAACGGATCCGGCAGCTTGTACGTCGTCTCCCCGATCGTCACCTGCCGCTCCTGCATCGCTTCCAGCAGCGCACTCTGCACCTTCGCCGGCGACCGGTTGATTTCATCCGCCAGAATCAGATTCGCAAAAATCGGCCCCAGCTTCGGCTTAAACTGCCCGTCCCCCGGACTGTAAATCAGCGTCCCCAGCAAATCCGCAGGCAGCAAGTCCGGCGTGAACTGAAACCGCTTGAAACTCACACTCATCGTCCCCGCCAGCGCCTTCACCGTCAAGGTCTTCGCCAAACCCGGCACCCCCTCCAGCAGAATGTGCCCCTTCGTCAGCAGCGCCACAAACATCCGGTCCACAAGGTCCTCCTGACCCACCAGCACGCGATGCAGTTCATCGCGCACGAGCGGCACCCATGCGGATTTCTCGGCGATGCGGTCCTTGAGAGCGTCAGTTTCGGAAGACATATGGGCTGCGAGAGTAGGAGAGAACCACGGAAACGCAACGCGTGATCCAATCAGCCTACTTGCTCTTCTCCGTCCGCGTCACCGTCCCGCTCATCAGCCCGCCGTGATCCCCCCCGGACCACGTCCCCGCATACGCACCCGCATGAATCAGCACCCGCGCCGTGTACTTGCCTCCCCCCGGCACCCCCACGTCATCCACCGTGATCACCGGGGTGTCCCCGGCCCACTTCACCACCACCGGAAACGGCATCGTGAAATCCTTCCCGCCATACCGCACCCGCGCCGTGATGATCCACGCCTCCCCTCCCGTCAGCTTCGACACACTCAATATCGTGTACGTGTCCTCCTTCTCATCCCCGGACTTCCCATCCACCACCACCGAAAACTTCCCCGTCAGCGTCGCCCCACTCAACGTCTCCACAAACCGCTCCTCCAACTGCTCCTGCGTCAACTCTACCTTCTTCTCCTTCTCCACCTTCTTCACCGGCTCCCCGGTCGTCTCCTCAGCCGTCAGCGGCCACACCGCCACCATCGCCACCATCGCAGTCATCAATCGGATCACGTTGTTCGTCTTCATAACTTAGCTTCAGTTGAATCTCACAAATTCCGCCCCGCCAGCGCCGCCCCAGCCTCGCTGATCCATCCCTCCGGCGGCATCGCATACGGCCGGAATGTCTCCAGCGTCCCCGCCTGCTCATTGTACAGCAGCGCCCGGTACAATCCGAGATCCTGCGCCGCCGGCGAATCAATCATCCGCGCCGAATCATTCGCACTCATCTGGAAAATAATCCGCACCTCAAACTCCGCCATCGCCTTCCGATTCAGATAGCGCCCCGCATTGTTCGCCGTGTCGATCGACACCACAAGGTGCATCCCCAGACTGCTCCCCTCCGTCACAAGATTCGTAAACTGCGCCGCAGGATCCCCCGCACTGTCCCCGCTCCCGCCAAACGAGAAATCATCCTCGCTCCGCAGCTTCTTGAACCGCTGCAACCCATGCACAAACACAAACACCGGCCCAGCACCCGTCTCCCCGCCACTCCGCGCATTCAATTCCTCCACTAACTCCCCAAGGATCGCGCCCGACTCCGGCCCGCGCCCCACCGTCACCCCCGGCACCGCCGCCAGAATCCGCTCAATATACGTCTCCTCCACCGTCCCCGCTCCAGCCTGATGCAGCAGCACTAGCCTCACCCCGCCCGCAGGATACTGCGCCGCCAGCGCCACCATCGACAATCCCATCATCACCAAGGCCGCCTCCTCCCGCTGCCCCACCATCAGCAGATGATTCCCGCTCTGGCGCTGGAACACCGCCTCCGTCGGCCCCTTGATCGCATTCGGCGCACCGAACCAGCACCTCGGCGCAGCCGGAGCTTCCCGCCGCGGCGATGCCAGCAACCCGCTCAGTAATGGATTCTCCGCCGCATCCGCTGGCGCATTCCCCTCAAACACAATCGGCGACGACGGCACGCCGTACTTCTCCACCGCCATCCGCCTCACTTCATGCAGCAGCGTTTCCCGCTCCTGATCCGGCAGCCACACCACCTGGAACGGGCTGTTCCCCTCTACCGCCCCCGCCGCATCATTGTAAATCCCTTCCCCTGGCCGCGTCAGCAGTCGCGGCGCAGGATTGTTGTCGTCCATGATCAGATAGGCATCCGCCTCATTGCACTGCAATGCCACCCGGATCGCCATCTGCCCTAACGTCGCCCGCGCCAGCGTGTACGCCCCACCCAGGGTCTGCGACCCCAGCAGCACGTGAATCCCGAACGCCCGGCCCTGTCTCACAATCCGGTCGAACAGCACCGACGCCCCCTGCGCAATGCTGTCATCCTCCACAAAGAATTCCTGAAACTCGTCAATGATCAGCAGCGACCGCGGCATCGGTTCCTCTCCCCCCGCACGCTTGTAACCAGCCACATCCTGCACCCCCATCCGCCGGAACAGATCCCCTCGCCGCCTCAACTCCTCATCCACCCGCTGCAGCACGCTCAACCCGAACTCACGGTCCGACTCGATCGCAATCACCTTCGCATGCGGCAGCTTCGCGTCCGCATAGCACTTGAATTCCACCCCCTTCTTGAAGTCGATCAGATAAAACTCCACTTCGTCAGGACTGCACGTCAGCGCCAGATTCGTGATGATCACGTGGAACAGGGTCGACTTACCGGACCCCGTCTTACCAGCAAACAACGCATGCTGCCGCGTCCCCTTCCCGATCGCCAGATACTGCAGCTTCGTCGCCCCAGTCCGCCCGATCGCCACCCGCAGCTCACTCGCCGTCTCCCCCTTCCACCGATCCTCAGGCGCAGGCGAAATCACCCGGAACGGCACTTCAATCCGGTTCGAATCAATACTGCTCTTCCCGATCCGGTGCACTAACTGCACCGCCAGATCCGCCGGCGGCGGAGGATCCAGCCGCACCACCGCACCAGCCGCCGCCAGTTCCGCATCCACCGTCAGCACCCCGCGCGCATTCCGGCTCAGACAGACACTCGCCGCCCTCAGCTCGTCCGCCACAAATCCCTCAGGCACCGACTGCCTCGTGTCATGATGAATCAGCGTGAACACCCCGCACCTCGGCCCGCTCACCGCTATGCTCTGCAACCGCTGCACCGCCGTCTCGCTGAACCCAGCCGGGAAATCCGCCACCACTAGAAAATGATACTTCTCCGCCGTCGTCCCAGCCTCCGCATTGTACTCCGTGATCGTCGCGTACTCGTTCCGCAGATACATCTGAATCACTTTCTCAATGTGATCATTCAACTCCGACAGCCGCTCCTCGATCTGCTCCCGCTGCGTCCAGATCCGCCGGTTGATCAAGGTCGGCTCGTAATCCCCCAGATGCATCAGTCCCGCAAAACTCTGCCCCAGTCCCACCGGATCAAGAATGGTTAGCGCCAGCTTCCCGGGCGGAGTCAGCGACAGCAGCCGCAGCAGCACGTTGTTGAACACATCCATCGGCGCTCCCGCACACGTCTCCGCCGTCTCCATAAGCAGCGACCCACGACCAGGAAACGCCAGCGCAAGGGGCACCTCCACCGCCATCGGCCCAGGCATCACCAGCACCTGCGGCACCGCTCCAGGCACCGCATTCAAATCCAGCGACACCGTCCCGAACGCCGCCGCCGGCGGAAACTTCCGCGGCGGACTCCACGACCCCGGATCCACCAGCACCCATGCCTCCGGGTGCAGCGCCGGATCACCCTGCAAATTCGCCAACTCCCCACTCAGCGGCCCCATCACCGCATCCCATTCCCGCCGAAACACCGCCCACGCCGACGCCGCCGACGCATCCTCCGCCGCCAGCGCCGCCGCCGCCGCCTCCCTCACCGCTTCCAGCTCCGGCCCAGCCGCCCGCTCAATCGCCGCATTCTCCTCGTCCCGCTGCCCCTGCAGCACCTGCGTCCGCGCACTGAAAATGTCCTCAATCCGCGCCGAAATCCTCGCCGTCTGCTCCTCTATCTTCCGGCTCAATCGCTCCCGCTCCGTCGTCTCCACCGTGTCAATCACCGCCCACTTCTCCTGCACTTCCGTCAGCACCACCTGCAATTCCGCCGCCGCCTCACGCTTCGCCGCCTCACATCGCCCCACCACCGCCTCACCACACGCCCGATGACAAGCCTGCGCCCGCGCTAACGCCACCGCCGCTTCCTGCCCAGCCACCTCCGACTGCTTGTAAGCATCCCCTTTGAACATCCGCCCAGCCAGCGGCACCGCCTTGAATACCCCGGACACCCCCGTCGCCGCCGCCGCTCCCAGCGCCCGCTCGGCCTCACCAGCCGCCCTCGCCGTCTCCTCGAACAACGCCTCCGGCCCCATCCCCTCCGGCACCGCCACCACCGGCAGCACCTTCACAAACCCACGCACCGCCGCCGCCAGCACCCCGAGCGCCTTCGCCTGTTCCGCTAGGCTCTCCTCCGCACGCATCCGCTCACCCACCGCCCGCTCCACCGCCGCATCATGATCCCGCTGCGCCCGCCGCTTCTGCATCTGCAACCCTCCTAACCGGTTCTCCCGCGCATGCCGCGCCAGCGCCGGAAGCTTCCGCTGCATCTGCGTCGCCGCCCGCGCCAGCCTCGACCGCCGCCGCTCATACAATCCCGTAATCCTCGCCTCCGCAGCCTCAAACCTCCGGTTCGCCAGCTCCCGCCGCTGCTCCACCTTCGCCTCCGCAGCCTTCACCGCATCCCTCCCATTCCGGTCCACTCCCCCTCGCTTCGCCCTCAAATCCTTCACAAACGCAGCCTCTCGCTCCGTCCAATTCTTCGCCGCAGCAAGCCACGCATTCAGCAGGCCAATCGCTCGCCCCGCTCCAGTTTCAGTCAGATTACTCACAGTCGGCTTTCAGTTTGCGCAGCAGGATGTCGATGTCCTCGATCACCGGCCGCGCCTGGTTCACTATCGTCGGAAGCGGCTCAAGAAAATCATGCTCGAATTCCCTAGCCTTCACGTCGTTCCACGACGCCCGGCACTGCTGCCACTCCACAAGAATGTCCTTCAATGCCTGCTCCAGCATCGCCCCGCTCGCCCGCGCACTCATGACGCCACCTCCCCTTTGCTCTCCCCACCCGCCACCTCAGGCGCTCCCGCCACCGCCTTCAACCCACCCCCGCCACTCTCCGCATACTCCTCCAGCAACCGCTGCGCCCGCTCCAGATACGCCACCCCCTTCGGAAGATCGTGCACAATATAATCCGTCATCGAATCCAACCGCCTCAAATGCCCCGAAAACAACTGGTCGAACTCCCGCACCCAGTACTTGATCCGACTCAGCTTGTGCGTCGCCTCCTCCACCACACGCTTCGCCTTCCTCACCTCCATCTCCTGCATCGTCACCGAATCCTTGAACGACGACATCCGCGCCGTCATCAGCTCCGCCTGCGCCTGCTCCAGCGCCCGCATCCCCCGCTTCAATCGCCCTTCCCAGTAATTCCTCTGGTCCGTCTCCACCCACATCCGCGCCCGCTTCACTTCCTCCGTCACCTTCCCGATCGCCGTCGACGACTTCGACAGAAACACAATCAGCCTCGCCCGGAATTCCCCGAGCGATTCCACAGATCTCACTTTCGCCTCGCTGCTCATCTCATTCAGCGCTGGTCAAGGTACTCCTCAATCCGCTGCGCCTTCCGCAGCAGATACGGCGTGTGCTTCTCCGCCGTCTCCACAAACTTCTTCAGCACCTTCATCGTCGAAATGAACTCCTCCGCAAACTTCTCCGCCTCCTGATCCTGCCACGTCGCCCCCAGCGCCGCAAACCGCGCCTGCAACGACGACGCCCGCACCTGCACATCATCGTTGAAACGCTTCAGCTCTTTCGCAAAGCGCCGCACCTCTTCGGGATCCATGATTGCCTGGGCCATCGGTAATTTCAGGGGTTCGTTCTCCCTGCCTGATACCAGGTCCACTCCTCCTCGGCAAATTAAACATCCACCTTTATCTGCACCCGATTCACCCAATCTTCACATTGCCCGCCACCTCCCTCCAATCCCCCGCAAAAAAGGCACGCCTCCTCCCTTTTCCAGCGCGTATGAATGGGCTCAATCACGTCTCGATCATGAAATCTCTGCTCCTCGCTCTTCCTTCTCTCTTCATCGCCTCCTCAGTCGTCTCCGCCGAAGACGCCACCCTCGAACCCAAAGCCCTCCGCGAACGCGCCGGAGCCATCTTCCAACCGCTCCCGGACAAAATGCCCGGAGCCGACGCCGACACCCCAGCCATGGTCAAACTCGGCAAGGACCTCTACTTCGAAAAGCGTCTCTCCAAAAACAGCACGCAGTCCTGCAACTCCTGCCACCGCGTCGACGAAAACCGCGGCGGCGTCGACAACGAACCCACCAGCCCAGGCGCTTTCGGTGAACGCGGCGGCCGCAACTCCCCCACCACCCTCAACGCCGGCTTCCACATCGCCCAGTTCTGGGACGGCCGCGCCGCCACCCTCGAAGATCAAGCCAAGGGCCCCATCCTCAACCCCGGCGAAATGGCCATGCCAGACGAAGCCACCGCCGTCGCACGCATCAAGGAAGTCGAAGCCTATACCAAGGCCTTCGCCGAAGCCTTCCCCGACGCCAAGGACCCCGTCACCTACAACAACCTCGCCGAGGCCATCGCCGCCTTCGAACGCACGCTCAAAACCAACGACCGCTTCGACGACTTCCTCAAAGGCGACGACAAAGCCCTCACCGAAACCGAACGCCGCGGGCTCCTCACGTTCCTCAACACCGGCTGCATCGCCTGCCACCTCGGCCCCACCATGGGCGGCAACCTCTATCAGAAAATGGGCCTCATCGAGCCCTATGCCAACACCACCGACCTCGGCCGCGCCGCCCTCACCAAAAACGACGCCGAAAAGTTCTTCTTCAAGGTCCCTTCGCTCCGCAACGTCGCCCTCACCGGCCCCTACTTCCACGACGGCGGCGCCAAAACCCTCGAAGACGCCGTCAGCACCATGGCCCGCATCCAGCTCGGTAAAAAACTGACCGAAACCGAAACCGCCGACATCGCCGCCTTCCTCCGCTCGCTCTCCGACAAGGAACGCAGCAAGGCCACCCCAGCCACGGAAAAGAAAACCGCGGCCCGCTGACCCCAGCCCCCCTCACCGGTCGCGGCGCGCCGCCAGCACGCGCCGCAATTCGTCCGTATTGAAAGCGGCCTGAAGCCACGTGACTTCAGGCCGCTTTCCCGTGGGCAGCAGCACCTCCACCACATCATACCGCCACTGAATCTCCGGAAACCCTAGCAATCTCAGCCAGCTCTCCGCCCCCCGCCGGATCAGTGCCTGCTTGTCCGCATTCACCGCCCGACCCGGCCGCCCATACGCATCGCTCCGCCGCGTCTTCACCTCCGCAAACACCAGCACCCGCCCGTGCCGCAGCACCACATCCACTTCCCCTCCCTGCGGCCCGCGATAGTTCCGATACAGAATCCGGCACCCCCGCGTCCATAACCACCGCGCCGCAATCATCTCCCCCCTCCGCCCCACCCACTGTGGATCGGGCACGACCCCTCCCTCAGAAATCGAAGGACATCTGAGCAACGGGCTGAAACGTGCGGCGATGTAACGGACAGGGCCCATACTTGCGGAGTAACTGCAAATGCAGTTCTGTCCCATATCCCTTGTGCTGCGCAAACGCATATTGCGGCCACTCCTCCGCCGCCCGCTCAATCCACCGGTCCCGCTCCAC
>JAIXPK010000157.1 GCA_027486335.1 Verrucomicrobiaceae bacterium
ATCCCGGCACCCGCGCTGGGGAATTGACATCAGGCGTGTTCCTTCTACGATGACTCTATGGGCGTCCCGCAGGCTCTCCAACCCGTTTCCTGGACACGTATGGCTCAAGCGATCGAAGAGGTAAAGAATCGTCTTGAACGTGCTGCTGCTGCTCTGGGTCTGCTTGGTGTTCCCTACGCCGTCGTTGGCGGCAATGCGGTGGCCGCATGGGTTTCTCGGGTGGACGTGGCCGCTGTACGCAACACCCGCGACGTGGACATTCTCCTGCGCCGCGAAGACGCAGACCGCGCGCGCACTGCCCTCGAAGCCGCCGGCTTCATCCACCGCCGCGTCGCCTCGCTCGGCAAAGCTGCAGCCATGGATGTCTTCCTCGACGGCCCCGATGCCAAAGTCCGCGACGCCGTCCACATCCTTTGGGCCCGGGAAAGAGCCGTCCCCGATGCCATCGAGCCCACCCCGCCGCTCGGCGACACCCTTTTCACCGAGGGCTTCCAGCTCATCCCCCTCGAAGACCTCGTGCGCATGAAGCTCATTTCCTTTCGCGACAAAGACCGCATGCACCTCCGCGACCTAGCGTCCGTCGGCCTCATCGATCGCGAATGGCCCGCGAGATTCCCAACAGCCCTCGGCGAGCGCCTGCAACGGATCCTTGATGATCCTGAGGGGTGATTTGTTCGGCAACTGCACCTGGGCACTGTCCGCAGCAAACAAGCAAAGAACCGGAGGCCGTCCCGGCCTTGTTGGTGCCGATACGAAGGAATATCCCCCGTGCTTCCGCAGTCCCTTTTCAAGGCCAGGACAGCCTTCCTGCAGGACCTTGCTTTTTCAAACACTGCACCAGACTCCCCCCCGCCCCACTCCGCGTTTGCACTCCCCGGACCCGTGGCCCGTATACCTAAGATGGATCTCCAACTCAAGGCCGCCCCATGGTCGCCGCCTTCCGTCCAATGGCTCGGCCGCATCTCCTATCAGGACGCCCTCGCCCTCCAGGAATCCACCGCCCGCTCGCTCCTTGATCCCCTCACCCCGGAAACCATCTTCCTCCTCGAGCACGACTCCGTCTTCACCATCGGCCGCACCCAGGACCGATCCAGCCTCGGCGACCCCCAATCCCTCCCCGCCCCGCTCGTCGAAATCGGCCGCGGCGGCAAAGCCACATGGCACGGTCCGGGGCAACTTGTCGGCTATCCCATCCTCCGCCTCGCTTCCTACGGCCAGGACCTCCACCGCTACCTCCGCTGTCTCGAACAAGCCCTCATCGACGGCACCCGCGCCCTCGGCATCCCTGCCACCCGCCGCGACAACCTCACCGGGGTCTGGGTCGAGAACCGCAAACTCGCCAGCATCGGTGTCGGCGCACGCCAGTGGATCTCCATGCACGGCTTCGCCATCAACATCGCCGGCCCGCTCGACGGCTTCTCCGCCATCACCCCCTGCGGTATCGACGGAGTCACCATCACGTCCCTCGAACGCGAAGGCGCCCCAAACCTCAATGTCGCCGCAGCCGCCACCCACTTCTCTCCGTACCTCCTCCACGCTCTCTCCGACCTCCACGCCGGCGCTTCCTTCTCTTGACGCGATTGCGTTTCCTCCAACCCAGCCTTTTCTCCTCTCATCGCCATGACCCCGAAAATCGACCCCGCGCTGCACAAGGACAAGAAACCTTCATGGATCAAGGTCCGCCTCCCCAGCAACCCGGTCTTCTGGTCCACCAAAGCCCTCGTCTCGGACCTCAAACTCCACACGGTCTGCGAGGAAGCTCAGTGCCCCAACCGCTGGGAATGCTGGAGCCAGGGTTCCGCCACCTTCATGATCGCCGGTGATCGCTGCACCCGCGCCTGCGGCTTCTGCGCCGTCAAAACCGCCAAACCGTTCGCCCTCGAAGCCGACGAACCAGACCGCGTCGCCGAAGCCACCAAACGCATGAACCTCAATCATGTCGTCATCACCGCCGTCGCCCGCGACGACCTCCAGGACGGCGGCGCCCTCCACTTCGCCCGCACCATCGAAGCCGTCCGCCGCGAAAACCCCGGCATCATCATCGAAATCCTCGTCCCGGACTTCAACGGCCGCGATGACGCCCTCCAGACCGTCGTCAACGCCCGCGCCCACATCTTCAATCACAACCTCGAAACCGTCGAACGCCTCACCCCGCTCGTCCGCAGCCGCGCCCAGTACCACCGCAGTCTCCACGTCCTCAAACGCGCCAAAGAAATGGCCGGCGGCAAGGTCGCCACCAAAAGCGGCATCATGCTCGGCCTCGGCGAAACCGAATCCGAGATCTTCCAGGCCATGGACGACCTCCGCGACTCCGGGGTCACCGTCCTCACCCTCGGCCAGTACCTCCGCCCTTCGGAACAGCACCTCCCAGTCGTCGAATACATCCACCCGGACCAGTTCGCCAACCTCAAGGAAATCGCCGAACGCAAAGGCTTCCGCCACGTCGCCTCCGGTCCCCTCGTCCGCAGCTCTTACCACGCCGCCGACTTCAAACCGGAACTCGACCTCACCGAAGACTGACCCGCCGTCACCCGGTCCCGGCTCTCCTGCCGCCCCGACCGCTCACAGGATGTTCTCCACAAACCGCCGCGCCTCAAACGCGTCGAAATCCCCCGCGCCCTCGCCCGTCCCGATAAACCGCGCCGGGATCCCCAGCTCGTCCTGGATCGCAATCACACACCCACCCTTCCCGCTCCCGTCCAGCTTCGTCACCACCACCCCAGTCAATCGCCCCACCGCCTTCTGAAACTCTTTCGCCTGCTGTAGCGCATTGCTCCCAGTCGTCGCATCCACCACCAGCAGGGTCTCGTGCGGCGCACTCGGATCCTTCTTCCCGATCACCCGCTCAATCTTCGACAACTCTGCCATCAGGTTGTCCCGCGTGTGCAACCGGCCCGCCGTGTCACATAACAGATACTGAATCCCACGCTTGCTCGCCGCCTCCCACGCATCGTGACACACCGCCGCCGGATCCGCCTTGTACTGCCCCTTCACTATCGGCACGTCTAATCGCTGGGCCCACACATCCAGTTGCTCAATCGCCGCCGCACGAAACGTGTCCGCCGCCGCCAGCATCACCGTGTTCCCCCGCCCCTTCAACCAATGCGCCAACCGCGCCGTCGAGGTCGTCTTCCCGGTCCCGTTCACCCCCACCACCAGCACCACACACGGCTTGTCCGCAAACAACGGCAACCCCGGGTTCTCCGCCGGCAGCAACGCCAGCATCTCCCTCCGACACACTTCCACCACTTCCTCAGGATCAAGGCTCCGCCCCATCTCCCGCAGCCGATCCAGAATCCGCTGCGTCATCCGCCACCCCACGTCACCGGTGATCAGCGATTCCTCGAGTTCATCGAGATC
>JAIXPK010000516.1 GCA_027486335.1 Verrucomicrobiaceae bacterium
CACGCCTCCATCACATGCCCGCGAAACCGCTCATGATAGGCCGGAATCCCCCCCAGCGACGCCGCACCCATCGTGTCCCCGTGATACGCCATCTCAAACGCCGCAAACCGCCGCCGCTCCGGCTGCCCGCTCAACTGAAAATACTGCAGCGCCATCTTCAAGGCACACTCAATCGCCGTCGATCCGTCATCCGAAAAAAACACGCGACTCAATGTCCCCTCAGGCCACAACCCCGCCAATGCCGCCGCCAGCCGCGCCGCCGGCTCATTCGCAAACCCCAGCCCCGACACATGCGCCACCTTTCCTAACTGCTCACGAATCGCCTCCGCAATCACCGGATGCCCATGCCCGTGAATGTTCGTCCAGATGCTGCTGTTCCCATCCAGATACCGCCGCCCCCGGTGATCCGTCAGCCACGCCCCCTCCCCTCCCGTCAGCACCAGCGGCTCGTGCTCCTCCGCATTCCACTCCTGCATCTGCGTGAACGGATGCCAGTGATGCGCCTTGTCCAGTCGGATCACTTCCGCCGCTCTCTCAGGGGTCATTTCAATGTGTTCAGCCATGCCATCAGATCGCGCAGCTCGCGCGGGGTCAGCACCGTGCCCATCCCAGGCATCGGACTCAAGCGCTCTCCTTCCTCCGCCACCGCCCCTCCCGGAATCCGCAACACCCCCCCACGCGTCTCCATCTCCAGCCGCCCGTCCTCCCCACGACCCGTCACGCGCCCGCTCCGCTCGCTCCCGTCCCGCAGCACCACACTCTGCTCGCCGTAGTCCTCTCCGCACATCTCCGATGGGGTCACCAGCGCCCCCAGCAGTTGCCCGGAACTCAACCTCGCCGCCACGCCGTCCAATGCCGGTCCCTTCGCCCCTCCCCGACCCTCTAACTGATGGCAATCCATGCACCGCGCCAGCGGATGCGACTCAAAAACCAGTCTCCCGGCCTCCGCATCCCCGCCAGCCTGACACATCCGCCACCGCGCCAGCGGATCAATATCGCTCCGCAGCGACGCCTCCCACGGCTCCAGCCATCGCCGCCACCGCGACCTCGGCCCGTTGTCCCGCCGCACCACGCCTTCCAGAATCTCCACATGACACGCCGGATCAGGCATCCCCTCCAGCCACATCCTCACCACCCCCGCCCACAACCGCTCGCTGTCCGCTCCATTGTACCGGTCCAGCGCCCGCAGCAGCACCTGCTTCTCAGGAATCGTCCCGCTGCTCATCACCGTCTCCAGCTGCATCGGCAACGACCCCGGCTGATACCTTAAAATCGTCCGCCGCGCCTCCGCCAGCACCACCGCCGGAGCCGCCCCCGCCGTCAGCTCCACCGCCGTACTCAACGCCAACCCAGGTGCCGTCACGCTCAAATCCTGCAACGCCCCCACCCTCGCCTCTTCCGCCGCATCCCCATCCTTCACCAGCGCCGCCAGTCGCTCAGGACTCGCCGGAGCCACCGTCTTCGCCACCTCCCGCGCCCGACCCGCCAGCGGCCCGCCTCCCGCCACTAGTCGCGCCGTCACCTCCCGCACCACCGGCCACGCCACTCTCGCCCGACGCGGCAACCGCCCTAACTCCCCACCCGCCCCAACCCCTGCCTTCCCATCCCATCCCGCCAGCACCTCCAGCGCCTTCGCCGCCATCCCTGCAGGCAGAATCCCCGCCGGAAGCCGGAATAACCGCCCCACCGCCCCCGCCGCCGCCTCACTCCCCGTCCGCTCCGCCGCCGCCAGCACGCGCTCCACCACCCCACCATCCGAAAACTCCCGTGCCGTCCCGCATCGGTCCGCCATCGCCGCCAGCGCCGGCCAAGTCGACACCACTTCCTCATCATGTAGCCGCTTCGCCGCCCATACCGCCAGCTCCGGATCAGGATCCAGCAGCACATCCGCCGCCGCCGCATGCCGCCCCGAAATCAACGCCTCCGCAATCACCATCCTCACATCACGCGGGGTCTCCGACCGGATCCGCTCCCCTAGCACCACCGGATCACCACAATGCGCCAGCGCCCCCGCCAGCGCCGCCCGATACGCGCCATGGTTAGGCAACGGACCCGCCAGCACCCGCTCCAGCAACTCCGCCGTCGCCTCCGGCGCAACCCGCGCCGCCGCCACCAGCCCCGCCGCCGCCACCGCCGCATCCTCGTCCACCGCCAGTCGCAACGCCACACCCGACGCCAGATCCGGATCCATCCCCGGCAGCTTCAGCGCCACCATCTCCCTCACAAATCCCTCCGGATCCTTCGCCAGCATCAGAAACTCCGGCACCCGCAGCGGATCACCCGCCGCCACTTCCGCCGCCCGCCGCACCGCCTCCAATCGCCCCCCCCTCGCCTTCCCTTCCCCCGCTTTCCCCTCACCTTTCCGCCAGCAGATCCGGCACACCGCCGCCTCCCCGAAATCCGCGCCCCAATCCGCCCAGTACAGCGATCCATCCACCCCTGCCGCCACCGCCGCCACCGCCCCTTCGCTCCAAATCGTCTCATCCTCCCCTAGCTTCCACGAGGTCTCGCCACGCACCAGCGTCACCCGGTGCAGCCCAGCCCCTTCTCCCGGCCCCGCGCCAACTAACATCCTCACAGATTTCCCGTCTTCGCTCCCCGCCGGATCCAGCACCATCACTGCCACCCGGTAAGGCAACGTCACCACTTCCTCCGGCACCACACTGCCCGGCAGCACACTCAGCAACCGACTCGCCTTGCCCTCGCCCCCCGCCGCCAGCCAGACCCTGCCCACCTCATCAGTCACCACCGCCAGCGGATCCTTCACCCGAACCATCCGCTCCAGTCCGCTCCCGTCCGCTCGGCAACTCACCAGCGCCCCGCCGTAATCCACCTCCAACGGCCGCCCCTCCCCATGCACCGGCCGCGCCCCGCGCCCTCCCGTCAGAAATCCAACCCGACCATCCGCCAGCACCACCGGCGCATATACCCCTGGACCATCCACTCCCGCCCTCAACCCCAATCCCGAAACCACCGGCGTCCGCACCCCATCCGCCCCCACCCGCCACAACGACGGCCGACACGCCAGCCAGCCTCCGCCCCCCTCCTCCAACACCAACCCGCCCGCAGGCCCCTCATCCTCCCCATTCAGCATCTCCCCCAACTCTTCCCTCCGATCCGCCACCCCGCCCCCATCCTGATCCCTAAGCACCACCCACCCATGCCCGTCCCGCCCGCTCACCGCCGCATGCAATCGCCCATCCCCTCCCACCGACAAACCCACCACCCGACCACACAATCCCGGAGCCGCAAACGTCCTCACTTCCTCCAATACCGCACCCGCCAGCCCCGCAGGAAACACACTCACAAGGCAGATGATTCGCACCCATCGCATCCCGCACCATGACCAGCCACGTCTCCCCCGCAATCCTTTCCACCACCTTCCCGCCACCTCCCAAAAAAAGAGGGCGCGCCCCGTCTCCAGAGCGCGCCCCTTGTCCTTCACAGGCCTTTCGGCCGTCCCGCTCAGCGGCGCGAACGCCAGAACCGGCGATCCGTCGCCGTCGACAACGGCACAAGGTACGGGCTCGTCGCCCCAGGCACATCCGTCCAGCCATTCAGCCCGGCTGCCGACCCAGTCGTCGTCTGCAGAATGCCCTCGAAGCTGATCACGATGTTCTCGCCCACCACGTTGATCGACAGCCCAGGCTGGGCCTCCGCAATCGTGTTCAGCTGAATCTCGTCAACCTCCTGCGCCGCATTAAGTCCACCCGTCCGCGCTCCCCACCCAAAGGTCGCCCCAGCCAATGGCCGGAAGCCCGGAAGCGGTGTCTTCCAATAGACCACGTTCTTGTCCATGATCACGTCCAGCGTCCCGTCCGCATTCACTCGGATGAACACGTCCGCAAACCGCTCGCCAGTCTCCAGCAGCGCCCGCGGCACCCGGATGTTCCCCAGCGAAGCCCCGTTCCAACGAGCCTCAATCGCCGGCGCCTCACCCGTCGCATTGTCAGGATTGCCATCCTCGTTGTCGTAGATGTCAAACGACACCACAAGGCCGCCACCCGTCCCGTCTTCTCCAAACGGCGACTCAATCGATTCGGGCGACCACACGAAACTCGCACCGTCGGCCGGTGGGTTCGTCCCGCCCCCGATCCGCAGACCGAACCGCGTCTCGAACCCGAGCACGCGACGCCCGCCATCCTTGTCAGCCAGCGTGAAGCTACCCGTCAGGCCGTTCGCCGCAGGCGTCAGCTGAACCATCCCAGTCCCGCCAATCCCGCCACCAGTCATCCCCGTCGCAGAACCCAGCAGCAATCCATCAGCCGGCACCGTGCCGTCGTTGAAGTCCACCACACGCTGCCACGCAGTCGGAAACGCCGGCACCACCACCGTCACAGTCACTTCATTCGAAGTCACCACATTGCTCGGAGCCGTGCACACACAACGATACGTCGTCCCCGACATCGCACCGGTCAGCACTGGCGTCACATAGGTCGCCGCTCCCGCACCACCAATGTTCGTGAACGAACCGCCACCAGGCACACGCTGCTGCCACTGGAAGGTCGTGCGGCCCGGATCATTCACCGCCACCGCAAAGGACGTCGTCAATCCTTCACACACCGTCGACGGCAACGGCTGCTGCGTGATCGTAATCGGCCCAGTGTAAGGCTCAGTCTTGATCGCAATGTCGTCATACCGATGCTCTTCGTTCAACCCGCCAGTCCGCGCCGCGATCGCAAACCGCCCGTTCGCCAATCCCTGGAAGTTAGGAATCGCCAACCCGCTCACAATGACGAACCCGTCATGCGCCACATCAAGCGTCGCACCACTCCCGCTCACGTTCTGACGCAGCCGAATCAGCGTCTCCTCGTACACCCCCGGCGCCGACTGCAGCAATTCCAGCGAAACCGGAACCCTGATCAGCATCGTGCCACCCCAGTAGACCTCCACGACGCTGCTGCCATACGTGATGAACCCGACCCGCAGGTCGTCGCCCACCCCGCGCTCCAAGCCGCCATAAGCCTGCACCGGCGTAATGTTGTCGCTCCAGCTCAACGACCAGCCATCCGCAGGATTGCCACCAAAGACCTGCGCGTTGATCGCCGCAGTGAACTCACCCACCGTCACCCCAGGCTTGTAATCGTCGATCACCAGGGTCCCGAACTGCCCGTTCACCGCTTCCGTCAGCCGCAAGCTCCCGGAATTCCCCGACCCGCCATCCGGCAGAATCGCATAGTTGCCACTCAGGGTCTGGACCGCCGTCTGCACCGTCCCCGTGTTCGTCACCGTCGCCCCGTCGTCAAACGTATCGTTGATCTCAGGTACCGCCGGCCGCGCCAGATTCACAATCGTCAACGTCGCCGCATCCGACAACACACTGCTCGGACTCGCCGTGCGGTACACTCGGCACCGGTACTGCGAACCATTGTCCGCCGCCACCAGCGCAGGCGTCGTGTACGTCTGCGAGGTCGCACCGCCAATGTCCGTGAAATCACCTGCCCCAGCTGCCTTCCACTGCCACTGATACAGCGCACGCAGCGGATCATTCGACGTCACACTGAACGTCGCCGTCCGGCCCGGCACCGCCGTCGCATTCACCGGCTGACTCACCACCCCGATCGGCCCGGCATACGCCGTCGAACGAATCTCCACCTCATCAATCGCATGCCGCTGGTTCAACCCGCCAGTCCGCGCAGAAAACCCGTACCGCGCCTGCGAGAACGCCGTCCAGTTAGGCACCTGCAGTTGGTACACCAGCACCACGCCGTTGAACATCACATCAATCAGCCCGGCATTCGACAGCCGGACATACACGTCCTGAAACGCCCCCTGCGTGTTCAGCAGCTCCAGCGGGACGGACACCCCGCCCACCCGGTTGCGCAGCCAGAACACGTCAATCGCAGGCGCTTCTCCAACCCCGTTGAAAGGATTGCCATCCGTGCTGTCATACACGTCGAAGCATACGCTCAACCCGTTGCCAACCGGCTCCTCCGCCACCGGAAACCCGGCATCAGGAAGGTCCGGTGCCCAGTGAAACCCGAACCCGTCCGCAGGTGGATTCGTCCCGCCAGACATGTTCAGCTTGAAGAACACTTCAATGCTCTCCACCGGTCCACCGGCATTCAGGTCGTCCACCGTCCACGTCCCCGCCAGCCCATTCAGCGCATCCGTCAGGTTCATGCACCCCGTGTCCGCAAACCCTGTCGATCCCAGCGCCACCGCACTTCCAAAAGCACCACTCCCCGCGGGCACAATCCCGTCATTGAAGTTGTACGCCGCCGTCGGTGTCCCGCGGCTCAGATTCACCACCTGCACCGTCGCAGGATCAGATGTCACAGTACCCTCAGGGCTGCTGATCACCACCCGGTACTGCGCCCCATTGTCCGCCAGCGTCAGCGGCGCGGAAATGAACGTCGCCCCCGTCCCGCCAGCCGCCGTAAACCCAGCATCCGCTGGGCCCTTCCGCTGCCACTCGTACGTCGCTCCCGGCGCCCCGTTGTCCACCACGTTGAACAACCCGGGATAACCAGCCGCCATCCGCAGCGAGATCGGCTGCCGGACAATGTTCGGCACCAATGCCCCGGTCGTCGACGTGATGCTCACATTGTCAATGAACTGATTCGTGTTCAACCCGCCCGTCCGGCCACCCCACGCAAACCTCGCCCCGGCAATCGGCTGATAACCAATGTTCAGCTTGTCGTGAATCACCGCTCCGTTCCACGTCAGATCCAGTGTCCCCGTCGGATTCACCCGCACCATCACATCCACAAACGTGTTCGTCACCATCGTCGCCAGTGACACCCGCGTCCGCGCCAGCAGCGCCCCGTTCCAGTACACGTTGAACGACGGCGCTTCTCCGCCAGCATTGTTAGGATTGCCATCCGTGTTGTCGTAGATGTCAAAACCAATGCGCAACCCGCTCCCAGCACCCGTCTCCCCGAACGTCCCGTCAGGAATGTCCGCACCCACACAGAACGCACAACCATCCGCAGGGATCGACGAACCCCCACCCAGCCGCATCTTGAAATTCGCCGTGAACCCGTTCACCGGATTCCCGCCGTCCAGATCGCTGATAAAATACGACCCCTGCAGGCCGTTCGCGTTCTTCGTCAGCTTGACGCAACCGCTGTCGAGGTTGCCGCCCGTCAGCTCAATCACGCCCGCAGACGTGCCATTTCCAAACAGTGCCGTGCCGCCAGGCAAAGCACCATCGTCAAAATTAGCGGAAAAACTTCCGCCGTATGCCGGGCCAATGCCCGACACGACCGCAGCCGCGGCCAGGTACAACCTGAGTCTCGAATTCATATGTGGAATGTGGGGGGAGGTCGGCTTCCCAAAAGGAAACCGGAGCGGAAATAGATCCGCCCGCCCACCTTCTGCCTTTTTCACCCGTCCCATGGCAAGCTCCGGATTCACGGATCATGAAAATTTCATGGCACCCCCCAACCCGCTCACGCCCCCCCCCAAATCCCGCTGTCCGCTCCCACTTTCCACCTCTACCCTCCCCCATGGCTCACCTCGGCAGGCGCAATCTCCTCAGTATCACCTCCTCATCCCCACACGGTCTCTACCTCGACGGCGGCCGTCTCGGCGAGGTCTTCCTCCCAGCCAACTCCGCACCCCACGACGCCTCCCCAGGCGACGAACTCGAAGTCTTCCTCTACCTCGACTCCGAAGGCCGTCCCGTCGCCACCACCCGCACTCCCCTCGTCATGGCCGGCCAGTTTGCCGGCCTCCAAGTCACCGACTACTCCCCAGGCATGGGCGCATGGCTCGACTGGGGTCTCGATAAAGACCTCCTCCTCCCCATCCGCGAACAAGCCGGCCACGTCTCCCCAGGCGACACCGTCGTCGTCTACGTCCACGTCGACCCACGCTCCAATCGTCTCGTCGCCACCATGCGGCTCGACCGCCACTTCGACCACCACCCCGCTCACTACGAAGCTGGCGACGCCGTCGACCTCGTCATCACCGCCGAAACCCCCCTCGGCTACAAAGCCGCCGTCAACCACATCTCCAGCGGTCTCCTCTACCACGCAGAAATCGGGGTCTCCCTCTCCCCCGGCCAGCAACTCAAGGGCTTCGTCAAAACCGTCCGCCCCGACGGCAAACTCGACCTCTCCCTCGACCCCTCAGGCTACCGCAGGGTCCGCCCCCTCGCCGACCGCATCATCGAAGCCCTCAACGAAGCCGGCGGGGAACTCGACCTCAACGACCAATCCCCCCCAGAACTCATCCGCGAACGCTTCGGCGTCAGCAAAAAAGCCTTCAAACAAGCCACCGGAGCCCTCTACCGCGACCGCCGCATCACCTTCGCCCCACCAGGCATCCGCCTCGCCACCGGCCGCGAACCCGGGGCATGGTGAACCTAACACCCCTCACCCGACCCGCGCCGGAAACCGCCACACCTGCGGTGTCCACACCCCAGTCTCCCACGCATCCACCGTCGCAAATTCCCGGAACGTCGTCCCCGCACCATCCACCGTCACCATCGTCAGCGCCTGCCGCTTGTCCTTGAAGTGCGCCGCATTGTCCGTGTTGAACACCGGCACCGCCGCCGCCCCAGCCGCCGCAGGCCTCGCTCCCCCATCCCATCGGAACACATTCCTCCCATGCGTGTGCCCGTACAGCACCGCCGCCACCCGCCGACCCCGGATCGCTTCCCAGTACGCCCCCACATCCGCATAGTCCCACTCGTGCGTCAGCACTTTCTTCTCCTCCACCTCCGCCGCATAACGCATCATGTCCACATGGTGCGTGATCACCAGCGGCTTCTCCACAGGCACCGCCGCCAGTTGCTCCACCAGAAACGCTAGGCTCTCCATCGGCGCATACCGCCGCCGCCGCGGCACACCCCCCGTCTGCCCCACCACAATCCCCAGATTCAGAAAATGCACCCCGCCCCAGTCCCACGCGCAGTGCAACCCGTTCGCCGACACCGCCGCCAACCCGCTCCGCTGCTGATTCCGGTCCGCCAGCAACTCCATCATCACCCCCACCCCCTGCGGCCCATCGTGATTCCCATGCACTTCCCGGCACGGCCACTTCAGCCTCCCGTCCTTCCCGTCCGTCCCCCAGTCCCTCACAAATGCCGCCAGCTCAGTCGCCTGCATCGCTACATACTTCGCCCCGTTCTTGTCCCCGCTGTCAATAATGTCCCCGCCATGAATCACCCCCGCAGGTTCCGGCACTACCCCGCCCCCAGCCTCCGCAGGTATCTCCGTCCCCGGCAACCGGTTCATCTGATCCACTAACCGGCCATTCGCCGCCACCGAACGCGGATCCATCTCCCCGGGGCTCTCCTCCAGCGCATGATAATGCGTGTCGCTCGCCAGAAAAAACGTCACCCCCGGCCCCGCCCCTTCTCCACGCCCCACCATCGGGCTGCACGCCGCCGCCGCACTCCATCTCAGCAGTTGTCTCCGTTTCATAAATTGTCAGGAAAATGCCCCGCGGATCCTCGCCACCAGCGGATTGTCAGGCCCGCTACTCCCCTTCAGCCAGTGCGTCGACGCCGCCAGATACCGCTCCCCCCACTCCCCACCCACGCTCCCACTGTCCTCAAACACCGCCGAACTGAACTTGTAATCGTGCGAGTCCGTCCCCTTCAGATAAATCTGCCGCTGCGCCGCCGCCACCAACGCCCCCCTCTCCCCTCCATCCTTCAGATACCTCAGCACCTGCCTCGACGACCTCAACCGGTCATCCTGCAGGGTCGCAAAAATGTCCTCCACCTTAACCGCCCCAGCCTCCGGCTCCAGCACCGCCAGATCCGTCCCCCCGCTCACCTCCCCGCGCTGCCGGAACAAACTCATGAACGACGCCGCCTGCAGCAGCAGCAACCGCCGCGTCGCATCATCCCTCACCTGCCCGAACGCATAATGCAGCGCATTCGCCGTCGTCACCGCATGCAGCGTGATAATCCCAGGCTTCCGCATCAGCATCTCCGCCGCCCCGCTGAAGATCCCATCCCACACCGCACGCGCCCCCGCTCCCGCATTCAGCAGCTCCACCACCCGCGCCGAACTCTCATCCCACGTCGCCCCCCTAACCGCATCCAGCATCGCCGCCACCGCCCCCGCTCGCCCATCGCCACTCACCCATCCCGCCCGAATCCCCCGCAGCCGTTCCCCATTCACCCGCCCCGGCCGGTCCGCTTCCTCATCCCGCTCCGCAGGATTCCCCGCCTCATGCTCCAGCAACGCATACGCCAGCGACCGCAGCACCGGCTCCGCATGGTGCCACCCGATCGTCTGCAAGGTCCGCCAGCTGTTCGCCACATAAATCGCCTTGTGCCCGATGTCCCGGAAATCCCGCGCCCCATA
>JAIXPK010000410.1 GCA_027486335.1 Verrucomicrobiaceae bacterium
CTCACGCATCCGCGCCGACAAATCCCCCATCGTCTTCTGCCCAGGCCCGATCAGCCACACAATGTCATGCATCGAATCCGCCGTCTGCAGCGCCACCCGCCGGATCTCCTCCAGCTCCACCTGCATCTCCCCCGCATCCGGTGCCGCCCCGATCGCTAGCTCACTCAGCAGCCCGATGCTGCTCAGATTGCTCCCGATCTCATCATGCAGATCCCGCGCAATCCCCGCACGCAACTGCTGGGTCCGTCGCCGTTCCCGCACCAGCCCGCTCCACCAACCAGCCACCCCCGCCACCACTAGCATTCCAGCCATCCCGCACCCCAGCCACCCCAGCCTCCAGTCCGCCTCCTCACGCAATTCCCACGGCCGCCGCTCCAGCGGCCCAGCCTCTTTCAGAATCTCATACTTCCGCGCCATCGCCGCCAGCCAGTCCGCATACGTCCCCATCCCCTCGGGCGGTGCCACCCCATCCACCAGAAACGCCGGAGCCCATCGCTCGGTCTTCCCCTCCAGCTGCCCGGACGCCGTCACCACACCCCCAGGCGCCACATTCCGCCCCCCCGCATTCACCTCCATCTCCGCCAGCGCAAACACCCCGCCCCCAGCCTCCCAGCGCCCCGGCCCCACCCACAGCTTCTCCGCCGTCACCCTCACATATCGACCCCTCACCCCGCCCGCCCGCAGCACCACCCGCCGATCCCCGGGATTCGGATAGTCCTCCCCTCCGGATCCCCCGACCGCCACCACCTCCCCAAACCCCGCGTCCACCGACGCCTCCACCCGGAACCGCGCCGGAAACCCATACCCAATTGTGTCCGCCATGTCCCCCGGCCGCGCCGGAATCAGCACCACCGACTCAATCACCTTCTCCTCCCCGAGATCCACCTGCACCCACTGCTCCCCTCCCGCTCCTCCCATCGGCCCGTGATACCCATTCGTCGGAAACCGCCGGATCTCCGTCGGCCGCCCCAGCACCGAGATCCCGTCCGCCACCCCCCGCAGGCTCCACCGCGGCGACAGCAGCATGTCCTTCGCCTGCACCAGCGCACCGTCCGCCACATTCCTCCCACCGGAACACACCACCAGTTCTCCCAGCGCCAGAAAATGATTGTCAGGCTCCCCGCCTAGCTTCACCGCCGTCACCCTCACATACCTCCCGCGCCGCCCCACCCCGCGGATCATCACCGGCACAGGCCCTGGCGCAGGAAAATCCGCCGCCGTCCGCTCGAATACCACTTCCCGCCGCCCGAAATCCAACTCCTCCGACATCTCCACTCGGAACCTCAGCGGAAATCCCACCACCACCGGCTCCCCGCTCGCCGCCGGCACCACCGCAGGAATCACCACGATGTCATCCACCTGCATCACCCTCCCAAGATCCACCTGCACGTACTTCTCCGCCACATCCAACGCCTCCGCCGCACTCCTGTACCCCGTCGACGAAAAATCAGGCTCCCCCGGCCCCTCCGGCAACCGCTCCAGCTCCGCTCTCAACCCCTCCAGTCTCGCCGCCTCCTCCCCAAGCTCAGGCACCATCCACCGACGCCACCGCTCAATCAATGGAACCTCCCCAGCCACACCAATCCCGCACCCCGCACTCAGCAGGCACATCCAGAGACATAGCTTTCTCAACATCCCCGCACCATGACACTTCCCGCCAGCTTTGCATCCCCCGTCCGCTTTCCCGGTTTGCGGCGATGAATCCCCCCGCCGCCGCACGTTTAGAAATCACCATGCTCCCCAGATCTCTGGCCGCCGCCCTCCTCCTCTCGCTCCCCGCCGCGGCCGCCGCCCCAGCCACCTCGGAACCATGGTGGTCCCTCCTCCCCATCGCCGCTCCCGCTCCCCTCCCCGCCAATCCCGTCGACCACTTCATCCGCGCCGCCCTCGCCCCCATCACTCCCGCACCCCCGGCCGACCCACGCACCCTCATCCGCAGGCTCTCCTACGACCTCATCGGTCTCCCACCCTCCCACACCGAAACCGCCGACTTCATCGCCGCCTTCAACTCCAACCCAGACGCCGCCACCGCCGCCCTCGCCGACCGGCTCCTCGCCAGCCCCCAGTACGGCGAACGCTGGGCCCGCCACTGGCTCGACGCCGTCCACTACGGCGACACGCACGGCTACGACAAGGATCAGCCGCGCCCTAACGCATGGCCCTACCGCGACTACGTCATCCGCGCCTTCAATTCCGACAAGCCCTACGCACGCTTCGTCTCCGAACAACTCGCCGGCGATGTCCTCTTCCCCGACTCCCGCGACGGCATCGAAGCCCTCGGCTTCATCTCCGCAGGACCATGGGACCTCATCGGTCACGCCGAAGTCCCCGAAGACAAAACCGACGGCAAAATCGCACGCCACCTCGACCGCGATGACATGGTCACTAACGCCATGAGCACGTTCACTTCCCTGACCGTCCATTGCGCCCAGTGCCACGACCACAAATTCGACCCGGTCTCCGCAGAAGATTACTACAGTCTCCAGGCCGTCTTCGCCGCCGTCGACCGCGCCGACCGTCCCTACGACGCCGACCCCGCCACCGCCGCCAAACGCCGCACGCTCCTCACCGAAGAATCGTCCCTCAAATCCCGCGAGGCCAGCCTCATCGCCCCAGCCCTCCCGCGCGGCGCCGATTCCCTAACCGCTCTCGATAAACTCATCGCCGACGCCCGCCAGCCTGCCGCCTCCCTAGCCGCCCAGGCCGGCTTCCACGCCGCCATCTCCGATTCCCAGGCCTCCCCCAAATGGGTCCAGATCGACCTCGCTCGCCCCACCGCCTTCACCACCACCATCCTCCATCCCTGCCACGACGACTTCGCAGGCATCGGCGATGGCTTCGGCTTTCCCCCACGCTTCAAAATCGAAGCCTCCAACGACCCCGACTTCAAACGGGACGTCGTCACCATCGCCGACCACTCCGCCGCCGACTTCCCTAACCCGAAAATCACCGCCGTCTCCTTCAACTCAAAAACCACCGCCCGCTTCGTCCGCGTCACCGCCACCACCCTCGCCCACCGCCAGAACGACTTCATCTTCGCCCTCGCCGAACTCGAAATCCTCGACGCAGCCGGCCAAAACCTCGCCGCCGGTGCCGCCGTCTCCTCCCTCGACAGCGTCGAAGCCGCTCCCCGCTGGCTCCGCAGCAACCTAACCGACCGCTGGTACCCAGGCGCAGACGCCGCCGCCCTCGCCGCCCCCCCAGCCTCCATCGCCAATCTCGAAAAAGCCCGACGCCTCATCGTCGAATCCCTCATCGGCCCAGTCGCCGCCGCAGAACTGACCACCACCCGCTCCCGTCTCGCCGAAATCACCGCCAAACTGACCTCCCTCCCACCTCCCTCACGCGTCTACTGCGGCACCGTCCACCACGGTTCCGGCACCTTCACCGGAACAGGCCCTAACGGCGGCAAACCACGCCCCATCCACGTCCTCTCCCGCGGCGATGTCCGCCGTCCCGGCCCACCAGCCACCCCCGGTGCCATCCTCGCCGTCAAATCCCTCCCCGGCCGCTTCTCCATCCCACAAGACGCCCCGGAAGGCGCACGCCGCGCCGCCCTCGCTAACTGGATCACCGACCCCGCCAACCCCCTCACATGGCGCAGCATCGTCAATCGTGTCTGGCAGCACCACTTCGGCCGCGGGCTCGTCGATACCCCCGGCGACTTCGGACGCATGGGCGGTCTCCCCTCACACCCCGCCCTCCTCGACTGGCTCGCCGCCGACTTCCGCGACCACGGCGGCTCCCTCAAGCGTCTCCACCGCCTCCTCGTCACTAGCCACACCTACCGCCAGTCATCCTCTCACTTCAATCCCGACGCCGCCAGCTCCGACCCCGAAAACCGGCTCCTCTGGCGCATGAACCGCCGGAAACTCGAAGCCGAAGCCATTCGCGACAGTCTCCTCGCCGTTTCCGGCCTCCTCAACCCCACCATGGGCGGCCCCGCCTTCCAGGACTTCGTCGTCCTCCACCCGGAACACTCCCCACACTACGAATACCATCTCGCCGACCTCGCCAACCCTGCCCTCCACCGCCGCTCCATCTACCGATTCCTCGTCCGCAGCAAACCCCAGCCGTGGATGGCCACACTCGACTGCGCCGACCCCTCCCTCCTCGTCGACCGCCGCACCCAGACCATCACCCCGCTCCAGGCTCTCGCTCAGCTCAATAACCAGCTCACCTTCGTCGCCTCCTCACACTTCGCCACCTCTCTCGACACACTCCCCGGCTCCCTCTCCGACAAAATCCGCGAAGCCTTCCGCCGCTCTCTCCAGCGCGATCCCTCCCCCGACGAACTCGCCACCACCGCCGCCTACGCCAGCACCCACGGGCTCGCTAACACCTGCCGCGTCCTCCTCAATCTCAACGAATTCAACTTCGCCGACTGACCGCGGCCCGCCTCCCATGCACCTCTCCCGCCGCTCTCTCCTCCAGTCCTTCCCAGGCATCGCCCTAGCCTCCCTCCTCGCACGCGAGAACTCCCCCGCCCTCTCCTTCCCTCAGCACCCCCCGCGCGCGAAACGCGTCGTCCAGCTCTTCATGGCCGGTGCCGCCAGCCACCTCGACCTCTTCGACTTCAAACCCGAACTCATTAAACGCCACGGCCAGCCTAGCGACTTCGGCGAACCAGTCGAAGCCTTCCAGAACGGTCTCGGCCCATGGCTCCGCCCAGTCTGGGACTTCAAACCCTACGGCCAATCCGGCAAAATGCTCGGCGAACCAGTCTCCGCTCTCGGCCCAGTCGTCGACGATCTCGCCTTCATCCATAACATGGTCGGTAAAACCGGCGTCCATTCCCAGGGCACGCTCCTCCAGACCACCGGATTCAACCGCCCAGGCTTCCCCAGCGCCGGCGCATGGGTCAGCTACGGCCTCGGCTCCATGAACGAAAACCTCCCCGCCTTCGTCGTCCTCCCCGACCACCGCGGTCTCGCCTCCAATGGCACCAAAAACTGGGACGCCGCCTTCCTCCCCGCCCAGCACCAGGGCACGATCATCTACCCAGGCACAGAAACCCCCGTCGCCGACCTCTTCCCTGACAAACGCGCCAGCTTCGTCTCCCCCCAGAGCGAAGCCGACGCCCACCGGCTCATGGCCGCCCTCAACCAGACCCACGCCGCCTCACGTCCCGGCGACGACCGCCTCGACGCACGCATCCGTTCCTACGAACTCGCCGCCCGCATGCAGCTCGCCGCTCCCGACGCCCTCGACTTCTCCAAAGAACCCGCCGCCATCCGCGCAATGTACGGCATCCGCGATGACAAACGCGAATGGCCCAAAGACATCAACGACGCCGAAGAAATCGACATCTTCGGCCGCAAATGCCTAGCCGCACGCCGCCTCCTCGAACGCGGGGTCCGCTTCGTCCAGATCTGGAGCGGCAACGACAACGGCTTCCCTCGCCGCAACTGGGACTCCCACGAAGACGTCGAACGCGACCACGGCCCGCTCGCACGCGGCTTCGCCCACGGCGCCGCCGCCCTCATAAAAGACCTCAAACAACGCGGCCTCCTCGACGATACCCTTATCCTTTGGACCACCGAATTCGGCCGCATGCCCAGTACCCAGGGCGGCAAAGGCCGCGACCACAACCCGTTCTGCTTCACCAACTGGCTCTGCGGCGGCGGCATCCGCGGCGGCGTCACCCACGGCCCCAGCGACGACTTCGGCTACAAACCCCTCGACCGCCACAACCCCACCGAAGTCTACGACGTCCACGCCACCATCCTCCACCTCCTCGGCATCAATCACGAACAACTCACCTTCCGCGCCGGCGGCGTCGACCGCCGCCTAACCGACGTCCACGGCCACGTCATCCGCAA
>JAIXPK010000546.1 GCA_027486335.1 Verrucomicrobiaceae bacterium
CCATCGGAGGATCACATTCCAGTCAGCCTCAAGTTCGGACAGAGTCATCCCGGAATGGTGCAGCCACTCCGCCCAACATTCAAGAAAATTATAATTACTAGGTTAACGCATATGGGGCGATGCCCCAGGCTGTTATGGGTTGCGCCGTTGGCGCGGAGGAAGGGTCTGGTAGGCGCACTCCGTGCGCGAGAGAGAGCTGTAATTCTGACAGCAGTCCAGAGCCTGCGGCTGCTTGTTGGGAGAGGGGCGAGTTCGGAGAACGCCGAGCTGGCGCTCAGCGCTCTCAGGGGCTTGCAGGGAGAGGGGCTGGTTGGGAGAGGGCCGATCGGGAGGTCGGCGGGCCCGGGGCGTGTTGGGAGAGGGGCTGGTAGGCGCACTCCGTGCGCGAGAGAGAGCTGTAATTCTGACAGCAGTCCAGAGCCTGCGGCTGCTTGTTGGGAGAGGCGGGCTTGTGCGGGAGGGAAGTGGGGGGTTATTTTGAGAGGGTGATGATTTGGAAGGAGGAGGCGAGGGCGTCGGAGGTGGCCATGTCGCCGTCTGGTTGGCCGGAGGTGGCGGTGAAGAGGACGCGGCCGTTGCGTGGGTCGAGGCCGGAGATGAGGCGGATGGCTGGGGTTGGTTTTTCGGGGGGTTCGGGGGATTCCTGGTAGAGGCCGCGCCAGCCTAGCCAGAGGATGGGTTGGCCGGCGTCGAGGGCTTTGCGGATGGCGGCGGAGAGGAGGGCGGTCTGGGGTTGGCTGGCGCGGGCGAGTCGGAGGACTTCGGGGTGGATGTCGAGGAGGTTCTGGACGGTCTGGGGGGCGGGCTGGCCGATTTTTTTGGCGGCGGCCTGGCAGGCGGTGGCGAGTTTAGCGGCTTCGGGGGCGGCGTGGATTTCGGGGACGAGGACGATGGGCTTGGCTAGAGAGGCGCGGGTGACGTGGCTGATGGCTGGGCAGAAGCTGCCGGGCCATGAGGGGCCGAGGTCGGAGTATTCGAGGATGGCGTTGCGGTCGGAGGATTTGCCGAGGGCCCAGAGGGCTTGTTCGACGACGGCCCAGTCTGGTGGGTGGCCGGGCCATGGGTTGAAGCCGGGGATGCCGGAGAGCCTGATGGTGCCGGTGGTGCGGTCCGGGGTGGGGGCGGCGGGTTTGGCGTTAGGAGGGGTGCCGGGAGGGGCGGAGGGCATGATTTTGAGGTCGAGCCGTTCCGGGGTGAAGGCACCGGAGTCGAGGGAGGAGGAAGTGAGGACGACCTGGAGGGAGTCGGAGGTCCAGCGGAGGCATTCGGTTTTACGGCCTGGGTTGGCGTAGTCGATGATCCATGGTTTGGGTTGGGAGCGGAGGGATTTCTGGATGAAGTCGGCGGCGGCTTTGGAGGTGGCGCGGAATTCGGATTTGGTGGGAGGGGTGCCGACGGTGGGTGGTGGGAGGAGGGAGATGGTGGCGCGGCGGAGAGTGGTGGAGGGGGCGAGTTTGACGTTCCAGACGGGGAGGCCGGGGGCGAGCTGGGCCTTGCGTTTCATGAGGTCGCGCGGGTCGCCGAGGGTGGCGGAGCCGTCGGCTGGGGTGGCGGCTTTGTAGCCCAGGGGGGCGAGACGAGCTTCGAGTTCTGCGGGGGCGAGTTTCCAGAGTGAGGGGTCGGTGATGAAGAAGTCGAGGGGCGTCTGGGCGGCGGCGTGGGAGATGAGGGTGAGAGCGGCGGCGAGGACGGCGGCGGAGGAGCGTCGGTTCATGGGAGGGATTATGGGGGAGTGGGCGTGGTGGTGCAAGACTGGGAGGGGAGGCGGGGGTGGTTGGGGGCAAAAAAAGAGGGCACCGCTGCGTTGGTGCAGCGGTGCCCTTGGGAGAGAGAGTGGGGAGATTACTTACCCTTTTTGGTGGGAGCGTCTTCCTTTTCTTCCTTTTCGGCCGGGGCTTCCTTTTCGGCGGGTTCTTCCTTCTGGGATTTCTCGACCTGAGCCTTCATTTCGACGATGCGTTCCTTGATGGCCTTGGCCTGGGTGGCGGTGTCGCTGTCGGGTTTGACGGCGACGACCTCGTCCATGAGTTTGTCGGCGGCGTCGAGGCGGTCAGGTCCGTAGACCTGGAGACGCTGCATGAGCATCTGTTGTTTTTCTTCGCCGTCGAGTTTTTCGTCGGCGATGAACTTATCGATGCGGGCTTCGAATTCCTTGAGTTTGCCGCTGGTGCCGAGGGCTTCGAGTTCCTTGTTGAGGGCGTCCATTTTGCCGGCGGTGTCGCGCTTCTTCTTGAGGCCGAGCGAGTCGTCCTTGTCGAGAGCGATGACCTCGTCGGTTTCTTCCTTGTAGAATTTGGTGACGACGTCGGCGTCGAGCTTTTCGAGGGCGGCGGCGATGAGCTTGGCTTTTTCGAGGCCTTCAGCGGATTTGGCTTTGGTGAAGGCGGCGTCGCGGTCGATGCGGACCTGGCGGAGTTCGTCGAGGTGTTTGAGGTAGGCGTCCGGGCCGCCTTCCTGGTAGCCGGTCTTGGCGTAGGGACGGCCCTTGGCGTCGGCGAGGACGATGGTGGGGAAGCCTTCGATGCCGAATTCCTCCTGGAGCTTGGCGTTCCGGGCCTTCAGTTCCTTGGATTGTTCCTTCTGTTGGGGGAAGTCGAGTTCGACGAGGACGAAGTTTTTGGGGGCGGTGGATTTGAAGCCGTCCTTGGTGAAGACTTCCTTCTGGAGTTTGATGCACCAGCCGCACCAGTCGGAGCCGGTGAAGTCGATGAGGAGGTCTTTGCCGTCTTTGGCGGCGGTTTCCTTGGCCTTGTCGAAATCTTCGGTCCAGCCTTCGGCAGCGCTGATGGGGGCGGCGATGGAGAGGATGAGCGCGGGCACGGCGGCCGTGAGTGCGCGGAGCGAGAAGCGGTTCATGGGGTGAGACGAATGGTATTTGGTTAGAGAGCGCGCGTGCCGGCGACTGGCCTGCGGGCGCGAGGGGTGGAGGATTCCTTTTCGGGCGGGGAGGGGCAACCGCGCATTCTGGAAATGGGAGGGGCGGGAGTCAGGGGGATTGGTGGAGGGAGTTGAGGAGGGAGATGGCGGCGTCGACGAGTTGTTCGCCGCTGCCTGGTTCGACGCGGGCGCTTTCTGCTTCGTAGGCTTTTTCGGCGTAGCTGCGGCGGTCGGGGACATAGCCGACGGAGCCGTTGGCGAGGGTGGTGATGATGGTGACTGGGAAGGGCGAGCGTTTTTTTAGGGCGAGGCCGAGTTCTGCGAAGATTTCGCCGGGGAGGGCGACCCATGCGATGTCCTGGCCGAGGGAGATGACCTGGACCTCGGCGGGGATGGGCTGGCCGTTGAGTTGGGCGAGGTCGAGGATGCGGTTGGCGTGGACGAGATCGTTAAACGACGGGGGCGTGGAGCGTTTGCCGGAGACGGTGAGGGAGGCGATTTCGGATTGTTCCGGGGAGACGGACGGGACGGCGAGGGGGACGGAGGCGGAGCGGACCTTGAGAGGGAAGGGGGCGATGGGGCGCGGGGATTTTTCGGCGCGGAAGAGAGAGGCGGCGATGAGGGTGGCGAGACGGTTGGCTTCTGCGGGGCCTGACTGGGAGCGGTTCCAGTGGACGTCGAGGTGGTTGAGATTGCCGCAGGTGCCGTTGCCGAAGAGCGTGATGGCGTTGCTGCCGTGATAGGCGGCGAGGAGACGGGCGAGGGCACCGGGGTAATCGGCGGAGGCTTTGGAGCCGCCCACGGTGTCCGGGTGCATGGAGAAGTTGGCGTAGATGGCGAGGGCTGGGGCGAGAGTGCCGGGAGCGTGAGGGGGTTCGAAGAAGACCGCCTGGGATTGGGGGTCGGTGGGGCCGGTGGGGAGCATGACGGCCGGGTTGAGTTTGCCGGGGTTCCATGCGACCGAACCGTCTTTGAGATAGAAGCGGCGGCAGAAAGTGGTGTCCGGGCAATCGCCGGAGACGGAGGAGATGGAGACGGGGGCGAGGGCTGCGGCGGCGTTGCGGACGGCGGCGGCGATGAGGTTAGGGAGGGTGGCGAGGTATTTGCCGTGCGGGGAATCGGGGCCGGTGGCGGAGGCGTCGGGGGCGTCCGGCGTGCGGAGGAACCTGCCGGGGACGGGGCCGGTGTGGGCGTGGGTGGCGGAGATCATGACGCTGGCACCGGGGAGGACGCCATCGGCGTCGATGCGGGCGCGGACGGCGTCGACGAGTGAGCGGGGGGCGTCGATGAGGTCGAGCGTGACCATGGCGGCCATGGAAGTGCCGTCGTGGAGGACGAGGGCGGAGGCGTGGAGGTCGTCGAGGACCCCGTCGCAGGCGCGGAAGTGATAGTAACCGGCCATGGCGGCTCCGAGCGGAGGAGTGATGACTGAGCGGGCGGCTCCGGCGCGGAATTCAGGGGCGGCGTTGGCGTTAGTGAGAAACGGTAGGGTGGCGAAGAGCGAGAGGGCGGCGAGGGAGATGCGGTACATGGGAGAGAGGTGGCTGAAATCAGGTTGGTGGAGAGGAGAGAGCGGCGAGGCGGGCGGCTTCGGTGAGGGTGTCGATATCGTCCGGGGATTTGTCGTGGCGGAGGGCTCGGATGCGGGGGAAGCGGAGGGCGAAGCCGCTGGGGTGGCGGCGGCTGGGGTTGATGGCGTCGAAGGAGACTTCGAGGACCGTGTCCGGGGTGACGGAGCGGGTGCGGCCGTCGGTGGTGATGGTGGTGCGGGAGAAGTGTTCGGTGAGGGATTCGAGTTCTGCGTCGGTGAGACCGGAGTAGGCTTTGCCGATGTTTTTGAGGGAACCGTCGGAGGGATCGCGGACGGCGAAGGTGAAGTCGCTGAGGAGGTGGCTGCGTTTACCGTGGCCTTGCTGGACGGCGGTGACGACGACGTCGAGGGAGAGCGGGGAGCGTTTGAGTTTGAGCCATGAGCGGCCGCGGCGGCCAGCGGAGTAGGGGCTTTCCGGGTCTTTGAGGATGAGGCCCTCGTTGCCGGCGCGGCGGGCGTCGAGGAAGGCGCGGTCGAGGTCTGTGGGGGAGGAGGCGAAGCGGACGGCGATCCGTTCGAAGCCCTTGGGGAGCTGGAGGGAGTCGAGGAGGAGACGGCGCTGCTGGAGAGGGAGGTGGATGAGGGAGTTGCCGTTGAGCCAGAGGAGGTCGAAGAGGATGCAGCGGACGGGGATGTCGGAAGTTAGGAAGAGGTCGGGGTCGCGGCGGCCGAGACGCTTCTGGAGGGCGGCGAAGTCGGCGTGGCCGGAGAGGCCTGGGGCGATGATTTCGCCGTCGGCGATGATCTGGTCAGGGAAGTTGGAGGCGGCGGCGATGAGTTCGGGGAATTCGCGGGAGATGTTGCGGAGGTCGCGGGAGAAGAGAGCGGCCAGGGTTGGGGTGACGTGGAGCTGGGCGCGGATGCCGTCGAATTTGTCTTCGAGCCAGAGGCCTGCGGGGTGGTCTGGAGCGGGGCGCTGGTCCCATGCGGAGGACGTGGAGTCGACTGGGGAGGCGAGCATGGCTTTGACCGGTTGGAACGGGACGAGGGAGGCTTCGTCGAGACGGCCGTCGCGGGCGAGGATGGCGGTGGAGCCGAGGTCCCCGTTGAGCATGTGGGCGGAGCGGACGGCGTCGGGCGAGGAGTTGAAGGCGTTAGCGATGGCGTCTTCGAGGAGACCTTCCTTGAGGCCGAGGCGGGTGTCTCCGGTGAGGATTTTGACGACGTACTGGGCTTCGCGCGGGGAGAGAGTGCGGAAGGCTTTGGTGAGGATGGCGAGGCGGGCGGAGGGGGAGTTAGCGGAGAGGAGCTGGTCGAAGAGAGCCTGGACATCGGCGAGAGACCATGGTTGCGGGGACGTGCGGCCGTCGAGGACGAGGAAGGCGGTGCGGCCGGCGTCGTTCTGGGCGCGGGAGATGGCTCGGTAGGCTGGGAGGGAGATGCCGGCGGCGTCGATGAGGGCCTGACGGATGAGGGCTGGGCCGGTCTGGAGATTGGAGAGCTGGGCGCGGGTGGCGGCGGGTTTGCCGGCGAGGAAGCGGATGCTGGTGGCGAGGGTGGCGGCGTCGGCGGGGCGGTTGAGGTATGGGGCGAGGAGGGAGGATTTGGCGGAGCGGCCCGGGGCGGCGGCGACGGCGTCGCAGATGTCGGCGAAGGCGGAGAATTCGCTAGAAGTGGGAGGTGGAGAGGCAGTGGCAACGGAGGAAGTGTCAGGGTCGGGCGGGGGTGGGGCGGGGGAAGCGAGGGAGAGTTCGAGTTGGTCCGAGCCGAGGAGGGACCATGCGTTCCAGCCGCGGGAGCGGAGGGCTGAGGCGAATTCGGCGGACGGGCCGTGGGTGGTTAGGACGAGGGAGGGTTGGACGAGATCGACGAGGTGGAGGAGGTCGGGCCAGTCGGCGTGATCGCTGAGCGGGAAGGCGTCGTCGGATTGGTACTGGAAGCGGGCGCTGGAGTTGAGGGCCCAGCCGCTGACCATGGCGGAGACGAGGCGCTGGCGTTTGCGGAGGGATTGCTGACGGGAGGCGGAGGGAGGGATGATGAGGACGCGGCCGGAGGTTTCGGGAGAGATGGATTCCCATGGAGGGAGGGGCCAGCCGAGGTCCTCGTAGGTGCGGTTCATGGCGGCGACGGAGGAATGGACGGCGACGGGGAGGAGACCGCCGAGGAGCATCTGGAGTTCCTGGGCTTTGCCGAGAGAGTAGGCGAGGAGGACTGGGGTTTGGCCGGATTCGAGGGCGTGGCGGCACCAGTCGATGATGGCGGCGCGGGTGTGGTCGAAGGGAGGGAAGACGTAATGGGGTTGGCCGAACGTGCATTCCATGATGAGGGAGTCGGCGGGGAGGGGTCGGGCGGCTTCGGCGCTGAGGCCGGCGCGGAGTTTGAAGTCGCCGGTGTAGAGGAGGGACGCGCCGTCGGACAGACGGGTGACGTGGACCATGGCACTGCCGAGGACGTGGCCGGCGGGGGTGAGAAAGAAGCGGTGGCCGGCGTGTTCCCATGGTTGGTCCCATGGGAGGGCGATGATGTTGCCTGTGTAGTTGAAGCGGTCGCGGAGGAGGCGGGCGGTGGGTTCCGAGCAGATGGTGGTGGCGTGGCGGGCGACGTGGTCGCTGTGGGCGTGGGTGATGAAGGAGAAGGGGACGGAGCGGTGGGCGTCGAGCCAGACGCCGGGTTCCGGGAGGAGGATGCCGGTGCGGCTGGCGGAGACGGCGACAGGAGATGCGGACATGGTGTGGGACTACGCTTGCCGAATGGGAGGAAGGAGGCAATGCAGGGAGAAGATGAGTGACATTGAGAAAACAGGAGAAGGAGCCGTGATGGAAGTGGGGACGCAGCCGATTGATGCGTTTCTGACCGGGCATGAGGTCAACAACCATGCGATTGTGGCGGCGGCGCACGGGAGCGGGCTGACGCACAAAGTGCTGCAGAAGGCACGGAAGGGCCGGGCGCTGACGGTGCGGGCGCAGAAGAAGGTGCTGGCTGCGGTGGCGGCGCACTGCAAGAGTGCGGGGTTGCCGGAGCCTGCGATGGCGGACCTGTTCAATTACCGCGGCCGCTGAGGGGCGGGCTGAGCCCGGGAAGGCGTCAGGGTTTTCTCGGATTGAACGGGATGCCGGGTCTGGTGCCGGGCGGGAGTTGCCTGACTGGGCCGGTGGCTGGCGGTGTGGTTTTTTCGGGTGCCGGGGTGGGCGCGGGCGGAGCTGCGGGGATTTCGGAGGTGCCGCCGAAGGGGTCTTCGGGCGGGGCTTCTGGTTTGTCGCCTTGTTTGGGAGTGGCGGCGGGGGCGGCGGTCGGGTCGGTTGGATCGGCCGTCTCGGTTGGATCTGTCAGGTCGTCGGGTTTGGTGCCCTTGGCGGCTGGTTTGGCGATTTGGGTGTCCTCTTCAGCGAGGAGCGAGCGGAGTTCGGTGATCCACTGGGGCGCGTCGCGGTGGGCCATGTTGGTTTTGATGTGGGCGAGCATGGAGGCTCCTGCGCTTTCCTGCTGGCCGAGGGAGAACATTTCGCGCATCTGGCCCCACTTGAGCTGAGGGAGACGTTCTGCGGTGAAGCGTTCGGTGGCTTCGCGGAAGCCGGCGGTGGCGGCGGCTTCGGATTCCTGGGAGATGCGGCGGGTCCATGCCTGCATGAGGCTGGAGGCCATTTTGTTGCGGCGGTAGTAGGGGAAGACGAGGGTTTCGTAGATGCCGCCGATGTCGCCTGGGTTGTGGGTGGCACCGCCTTCTTTGCGGCCGACGGTGATGTCGAGTTTGTAGCGCCTGCCGAAGACGCTGTTCACGACATCGCCTCCGAGGTTGCTTTTGCCGTCGGTTTTCTTGAGGTGGGCGAGGACGGAGTCGATGTAATTGACGGCGGCGGCGACGACTTCGGCGCGGGCGGATTCGGTGCGGGCGTTGGCGTCCATGACGACGATGGTGAGCCACTGGACCTGCATCTGGAGGACGGATTCGCGTTCGTTGCTGGTGGATTTGGTCTGGTTGCGTTTCCAATCGGAGAATTCGGTGGCGGTGCGGCCGGCCTCGTCGAATTCGATGACCTTGGTGCAGTCGAGCCAGAGATTGAAGGCCTTGTCGGCGGAGGAACCGGCGTCGCGGAGGTCGCGGATGATGCCTGAGTTGTAGCCGTATTTTTTTTCCTCCATGGTTTTGGAGACGTCCTCGAGTTGGGCGAGGAGTTTGGCGGCGGCGGCATCGTCGAGGAGCTTTGGCGTGGGAGCGGGTTGCGCGGCGGGGGCTGGGGCGGTGTTGCGCGGGGGGAGTTGTGCGTGAGCGGAGACGACGCCGAGGGTGAGGGCGGCGGCGGCGAAGCGGGCGCGGGAGGGGATGGCGAGAGAACGGGAACGCATGGCTGAAGGGAAACTACCGGGGGAGGCGGGATGTGACAAGTTCGGGGCAACTATTTTCGGGGCGGGCAAAATGGCGATTGGCAGGAGGCGGGGGCGTGCGTAGTTCGGGGACTATGCTAATCATCGGTGCTGACGACGACGTGAAGCCGAGGCTCGACCTCGGCGAGAAGATCCGTGAACTTTGTGAAGCCCTGCTGCAGGACGAGAGCGTGATTGACGCCCGGAATCGTGTGGAGCGCTTTTTGCAGAATCCGGAGGCGACTCGCGGGTACGCGGCGCTGGCGAACATGGGCGAGAGCCTCCATCAAAAGCAGAGCGCTGGTGAAGAGATCAGTGAGGAGGAAGCGGACACCTTCGAGAATCTGCGCCGTGAGGTGCTGGGTGACCGTGCGGTCCAGGATTTTGCGGAGGCGCGCAATGTGCTTCAGGAGATTGAAGGAATGGTGTCGGCGTATGTCGGCCGGACGCTGGAGCTGGGACGGGTTCCTGAGGAATCGGAATTTGCCGCTCAGAGCGGGGGCAGCTGCGGATCGGGTTGCGGGTGCCACTGAGGCGGAGGATTGTTGATTTAAACATGAGCAGGCAGCGGGAGAGATCCTGCTGCCTGTTTTGTTTTTGGGGGGGAGATGGTGCGGGTGGGGAGAATAGGCCTTATGGGGCTGATAGGACCAATGGGCGTCGGGTGAGGGACGGGTTGGGGGGGGCGGAGGGGAGGGGGCTTTACAGGTGATCCGGCATGGGTTATTTGAGGTGTGATGGGGGGCAGCGCGATCAGAATGACGTGGCATATAACGATGTTTTTCTCGGAAGATGAGCTGGATGGGCGTGGCTCTGTTGCTTCGTCATGTGCGGTATTGCAGGACCGCGGTCTCTTCAGGGATCTGCAAGGCATACTGAGTCAGTTCCTTCGCCCTGCAGCTTGCAGTGATCGGGTGCTTCGAGTTGCCATTGATGAATCTGCACCTGAACTTCAGCAGGCGCTGAGTCTGTTGTCGGAGGCGGGGCTGAAGCCGGTGTTCCAGGGTCTGGTGACGCCCGAGCAACGGGGGGCATTCTTCCCGATCCGACGTGAGCGCGCGCTGTTTCCGCTCGACGATTCAGAGTGGTTGCAGTTGGTGTGCGTGCAAGCCAATCGAGGGGGAAGGGTTCTGTCGCATGGCGGTGAAAAACTGGTGGCTGCGATCACTAAGGAAGAAGCCCGTCGGAAGGGTCATTGCCTTGACCTGACTTACCGGGTGTTAGCGGTGACCGAGGAGTTTAAGGTGGCATTTGAAGCGGCGGGGTTGGTTGGGGCTGAATTCCGGCCGCTGATTTATGACCCGCCGGCACCGAGCTGTAAGCGCACCTTCTGGATGGATGCGACGGTGACAGCGCCATGGTCACCGTGGTTGAGGCGGATTCATGATCTTGATGGATCGGAAGACAGGGCTGGGACCGAAATAGGACACACCAATGAGCCGTTGGTGGGACATACGGGTACCTTGGATTTTGACGATCAGGGTTACTTTGGTCCGGGCATCGCTTACCGAAGGCGTGAAATGGTAGGGTTCGATGGAGTGGATTTCATGCGGATGGCTGAGTGGACTATTGGGCGTAACGGGGTTTGGCGTTCCGAGCATATTGTCAGCCAGCGTTTTCGGGCGTGGGCGAAGAAGTTCGGATGTCGATTTGTGATGAATGGCGTGCAGTTGATTGATTGAAGGGATGGGGGCGGGGAGACGCGAAGGGCTTGTGGGGAGAATAGGTCTTATGGGGCTGATGGGACCAAGGGGAGGCGGGTGAGAAGAGGGTTGGCGGGGGCGCTTTACAGGTGATGCTGCTTGGGTTATTTGAGGTGTGATGGGGGGCAGCACCATCAGACAAAATGACGTGTCACATACAGATACTTTTCTCTGAAAATGAGCTGGATTGGCGTGGCTTCAGTGTTTCGTCATCTGCAGTATTGAAGGACCGCAGTCTGTTCAGGGAACTGCAAGGCATACTGAGTCAGTTCCTTCGCCCTGCAGCTTGCAGTGATCGGGTGCTTGGAGTTGCCATTGATGAATCCGCACCTGAACTTCAGCAGGCGCTGCGTCTATTGTCGGAGGTGGGTTTGGAGCCGGTGTTCCAGAATCTCTTGACGCCTGAGCAACGGGGGAAATTCTTCCCGATCCGTCGTGAGCGCGCGCCGTTTCCGCTGGACGGATCAGAGTGGTTGCAGGTGATGGGCATGCGCGCCAATCTAGGGGGTGTGGTGCGGTCGCTTCAGGGTAAACAACTGGTGGCTTCGTGCACCAAGGAAGAAGCCCGCCGGAAAGGTCATTGCCTTGAGCTGAATTACTGCGTGTTTGCGGTGACCGAGGAGTTTAAGGTGGCATTTGAAGCAGCGGGATTGGTTGGGGCTGAATTCCGGCCGCTGATTTATGACCCGCCAGCACCGAACTGTCAGCGCACGTTCTGGATGGATGCGACGGTGACAGCGCCATGGTCGCCGTGGATACGGCGGATTCAACAGCTTGATGACTCCGATGACATGGCTGGGACGGAGTTGGGGCATACCAATGAGCCGTTAGTCGGACATACCGGCAATCTGGGTTTTGACGACCAAGGTTACTTTGGTCCTGGCATCGCTTACCGAAGGTCTGATCTGGTGGGATTTGATGGAGTGGATTTCATGCGTCAAGCAGAGTGGATGATTGAGCGCAATGGAGTTTGGCGGTCCCCGTATATTGTCAGCCAGCGATTTCGGGCATGGGCGAAGAAGTTCGGGTTTCGATTTGTGATGAATGGCGTGCAGTTGATTGATTGAAGGGATGGGGGGGGTCTGACGCCCCTGCCGGGGCGGTGATTTATTGGTATGTTAGACCGGTGGCTGACGCCACCGGCTAATATCTGTTAAGCCTTCGGCTTTATTGGCGTGGTGATCGCGGGACGGGCCGCAGCCATGGGGTCGAATATCTGTTAAGTCTTCGGCTTCATTGGCGTGGTGATCGCGGGACGGGCCGCAGCCATGGGGTCGAATATCTGTTAAGCCTTCGGCTTAATTGGCGTTGTGATCGCGGGGCGGGCCGCAGCCATCGGGTCTAATTTCTGTTAAGTCTTCAGCTTCATTGGCGTGGTGATCGCGGGACGGGCGGCAGCCATGGGGTCGAATATCTGTTAAGCCTTCGGCTTCATTGGCGTGGTGATCGCGGGACGGGCCGCAGCCATGGGGTCGAATTTCTGTTAAGCCTTTGGCTTGGGTGCGCACGGAGCGCGGAGGGGAAGACGGGGTGGGAAGGAAAAGACCGATGCCGGGAGGGTCAGGTAGTTAGTAATTCCCATGACAAGCCGAATCGTGTCAGGAACTTCTTGACGCGGTCGGTGTCGTTGGGTTTTTCCTTGGCGGTGCGGGTGACGGAGAAGAGGCGGCGTCCGGCTTCGGCCATGGTGCGGGACTGGCGGCAGGTGCGGATGACGTGGGCCAGTTGGACGAGGTCGAAGGAATCGAACTTGTCTGTGTAGTCCTTGCCGAGGAGGGTTGAGAGCAGGGCGGCATCATCGTCGGTGCGGGTGCTGGCGGGCCGGGAGAGCTTGTTCCAATGGGACTGGAGCAGGGCGGTTTCGGATTTCACGAGTGCTTCGGTGATGCGTCCTTTTTCCGCGAGGGTGGCCATGCGGATCATGACGGCATTGAGGTCGCGGAAGTTGCCCTGCCATGTGGCTTCCGGGCTTTGCGCGAATTTCAGGAAAGCCTGCCTTGCTTCGCGGTTCAGGGTGATTTTGCGGCCGAGTTTCTGGGAAGCGCGGTCGAGTTCGTAATCGAGATTCGGCCCGATGTCTTCGCGGCGATCTGCGAGGCCCGGGAGGGCGAAGGTCCAGAGATTGATGCGGGCCTGGAGGTCCTCGCGGAATTTCTGCTGCTTTACCAGTTCATGAAGGTCGCGGTTGGTGCCGGCGATGAGTTGGAAATCGCTCTGCACGGTTTTGTCGGAACCGAATGGAGAGAATGCCTTATCCTCGACTGCCCGGAGCAGCATGGCTTGTTCGTCCGGGCCAAGTTCGCCGATTTCATCGAGGAACAAGAGACCGCCATCTGCTTCGCGCAGCACCCCGGTGCGGTCGGTCATGGCACCGGTGAAGGCTCCTTTCACATGGCCGAAGAGGGTGCTCATGGCTGAATCGCCGCGGAGGGTGGCGCAGTTGATTTCCACGAATTTTCCCTTCAGGCCGCAGCGCTGTCGGCGCAGTTCGCAGATGCGGCGGGCGAGTTGGCTTTTGCCGGCTCCGGTGGGGCCTGTCAGCAGAATGGGTTCCTTCGAGCGCAGGGCGACCTGCTCGATCATGCCGATGAGCGCATTGAACTGGGCATTCTTCGTGGCGATGCCGCTTTTCAGCAGGTCCCGGGCTTCGGCCTGTTCGCGGGCAAAGCGCGTGGCGAGGCGGTCGTAGCGGGAGAGGTCGAGATCGATGATGTCGAACTTGCCGGTGGCCTTGTTGTCCTTGGGTGCGCGATGGTTCGGTCCTGTCTGGAGCAGTCTGGCGGGCAGACGGCCGGTTTCCGTGAGGAGGAACAGGCAGATCTGAGCGACGTGGGTGCCGGTGGTGATGTGGATGAAGTAGTCCTCCTTGTCAGGATCGAATGGATAGGATTCGGCAAAGGTCAGGAGCCCGTCGTAGACGCTTTCGAAATCCCATGGATTCTCCCCCAGTGAGATCAGTTGCGGGCGGACCTCGGTATGCGGCGAGCAGGTCCGCATGTCGTTGATGACGAAATCGGCGAGGGGAGTGAACCGGTGCTCATAGAGGAGTTCAAACCGGTCCACTGGCCATGTTTTCTGCATCACCGCCCCGATGGAAGGCCGCCACATGGTCCACCGCTCGTCGTGCTTGATGCCGTCGAGTTTGGTCCCGAGCAGGCCGAGCACGACCCGGGGTTTCTGCGGGGGTGGATTTTTAGATAAGTGACTATCCATGGAGATAGAATACCGCGGATCCGGGAGTGTGCTGAAAATTCATCCAGGTTTTTCTGAGGTCTTTATCGAATTGATGATGAACGAGTTGTGGAAGGCTGGGATTTTCAGGAACACAGTTGGCACGGCTCGAGCATTGTCTGGTGGTACATCCAACGAAAGGAAAACCACGATGAACCCAACGCTCTTCAAGACCGGCTCCGGCAGCCTCCCTGCGGCGGATGCCTTCAATGAGGCCGGTGGCAAGGCCTACGGGCTCGGGCCGCGACTGGCGCTTGCCCAATACGCGGCGACCGGCTGCCTGAACGGGACCTTCTATGCCAGCGCGGAGACGCAGTTGGAGATGGTGCTGAAGATGGCATCGGCCTGCGACGCTGAGTTTGTGGCGAAGACGGCGGTGTTTGCGCGGCAGCGTGGGTTCATGAAGGACGTGCCGGCGCTGCTGGCGGGCCACCTGGCCCAGCGCGACCCCTTGCTGCTTCGGATGGTTTTCGACCGCGTGATCGACGATGGCAAAATGCTGCGGAACTTCGTGCAGATCATCCGCAGCGGTGTGACGGGCCGCAAGTCCCTTGGCACTGCGCCGAAGCGGCTGGTCAAGCGCTGGCTGACGGCCCGCACCGACGATCAACTGCTCCGCGCCAGCGTCGGCCAGAAGCCATCGCTCGCGGACGTGGTCAAGATGGTGCACCCGAAGCCCGAATCGCCCCAGCGTCAGGCCCTTTATGGATGGTTGTGCAGCCGCAAGGTGGAAGCGCAACTGCTCCCGCCGCTGGTGCGGGCATTTGAGGCATTCAAGGAATCCCGCGATGCCGCGGCAGTGCCTGACGTGCCGTTTCAGATGCTGACGGCGCTGGATCTCGGGCCGGCTCACTGGGCGCAGATTGCGCGCACGGCCTCGTGGCAGACTACGCGGATGAACCTGAACACCTTTGCCCGTCACGGCGTCTTCGCTGATCCTGATCTCACGCGTCTGATCGCGGAACGGCTGCGTGATCCTGACAAGGTGCGCAAGGCCCGGGTGTTTCCCTACCAACTGCTGGCGGCCTTCATCAACGTCTCTGCGGAAGTTCCGCGGGAAGTGAAGGAAGCGCTTCAGGATGCCATGGAAACGGCCACGCAGAACGTGCCGTCCATTGCGGGCAAAGTCTGGATTCTGCCTGACGTCTCGGGTTCCATGCAGTCGCCGGTCACTGGTCACCGCACTGGATCCACCACGGCGGTGCGGTGTCTTGATGTGGCATCGCTGGTGACGGCCTGCTTCCTGCGGAACAACCGCGGGGCGGAAGTCCTGCCCTTCACGGACCGGTTGGTCCCGGTGGAGCTGAATCCCCGCGACAGCGTGATGACCAACGCGGCCAAGCTGGCGGCTTTGCCTCCCGGAGCGACCGATTGTTCGGTCCCGCTGGCGGAGATGAACCGGCGCAAGGCCCATGGGGATCTGGTGGTGATTGTCTCGGATAACGAATCCTGGGCGGGGCGGCAGGCTGGTCCGGCCACGGCGCTGATGATCGAGTGGGCTGCCTTCAGAAAGCGGAATCCGAATGCCAAGCTGGTTTGCCTCGACATTCAGCCGAACGCCAGCAGCCAGGCTCCGGAACGGGTGGACGTGATGAACATTGGCGGGTTTTCGGACTCGGTTTTTGAGATCATCGCCTCGTTCGCCGACGGCACCCTGCGGGCCGACCACTGGGTCGGCGTCATCGAAGAAACCGTGCTTTGAATGCGAAGGGGGCCCCGTGCTGCCTTCCATTGCGGGCCGAATGCCTGGCGTGACTACACTGTTGCTGTCACTCCACCGAACTCGTCGGCCTGCTTAGCAACTAAACTCAACTCAATCCAATCGGAGATACCATCAAAAGGTCTGTGGCGAATGCCCGGCGGAACTACACTTTGAAGAAGTTGCGGACGGGGGTTCGATTCCCTCCAGTGCTGTGATGGCACTGTAGCTCAGCGGTAGAGCGCAATGTTCCACCAAATCCTTGTCGTCACTCTTTTTGATGTTCCTTTTTTCTCAAGTTTTCGGTGAATGCAGATGAAACTACATCGGTCGCAGGTTCAAATCCTGCCGGAAACCCTAGGGTTGCCGTAGCTCAGAGGTAGAGCAAAACGCGGGTTACGATTCGCGTGTTCCGTTTCATCATTCTTGTCACCGATCTTTATCTGATCTGATTTTCATGAACCCCCTTACGATCCATTCCACTGGTCCTGCCGAAGGATTTCTCCCCCTGCGTGATTCCTCGGGCAAGCCGATTACCGTGATCGGAACGGATCCGATCCGATCTGGCTTTGATGCCGCTTGCGTGCAGCAGGCGCTGAACTGCCGGATGGCACCGGGCGTCACTGACGTCGTGCTGAACCCCGACGCCCATTCTGGTTATGGGGCTCCGATTGGTTGTGTCATGGTTTCGCCGACGCACATTTATCCAGGTCCTGTGGGCGTGGACATCAAGTGTTCGATGAGCCTGCTGCAACTGGATCTGCCTGAGGAGCACATCCTGGACCGCGCGGTTCGCCGGGCGCTGATCAACGCGATCGTGGAACGCACTCCGACGGGTGCCGGACAGGGGCAGCGTTCCGCAAAGAAGTCGCGTGAGGTGAGCCGTTCGGTCGGATTTCAGGCTGTGACAGAAGGTGCCAGTGAGGCGGTCTGCCGTGCGTTGGGGATTCCGCCGGAGTGGGCGCTGCGTTGTGAGGACGCGGCCCATGTGGGGCATGATGAAACGACTGGCGCCCTCGCCGAGCGCATGGAATGGAACCTTGCGCATGACCGGATGCGGAACTTTGAAGGCAAGATGCGTCAGTTGGGATCCTATGGAGGAGGCAATCACTTTGGGGAATGCGAAGCGGTGCGCCTGTCCGATGACCCGAGTGTGCAGCGTGCGGCAGAAGTCTTCGGCCTGCGCGACCGGAATGTCGCGTTCCTGAGCCACTGCGGGTCGCGCGGGTTTGGCAATGTGCTGGCGCAGAACCAGTTCAAGGACCTTGAGCGCAAGTTCGAGAAGTGGAGCACGCCGTTTCCGGCCAATGACAAGAAGCTGGTTTATGCTCCGCTGGGAACGCCTGAAGCTGATGCCTATCTCAACGACATGGCTCTTGGGGCTAACTTTGCGACGGTGAACCATCTGCTGATCAATGCACTGGTGCTGGAAGCCTTTCAGGAAGTCCTGCCGGGTGTCACGGGTCGCCTTGTGTATTTCATCAGTCATAACATTGCGCGGAAGGAAGTCGTGGATAACCAGAAGGCATGGGTGCACCGGAAGGGGGCGACCCGTGCGGTTCCGGGCGGGCATCATTCGCTGGCGGGCACACCGTTTGCCGAGTGCGGTCATCCGATTCTTCTGCCGGGAAATCCGCGCGATGGCTCCGTGGTGATGGTTGCGCAGTCCGGGGCATCCAAGAGCTGCTGGTCGGTGAACCATGGGGCGGGTCGGGCGATGGGTCGTAAAGCGGCGGCCCGTGCTCTTGATCAGAGGGCGGTCGATGCCGGGATGGAAGCGATGGATATCCTTTCCAACTGCCGGCAATACCCGATTGATGAATCTCCTGACGCTTACAAGGACTTCGCGGAGGTTCTGAAGAGTGTGGAGGGAGCTGGGCTAGCAAAACCCGTGGCGACGTTGAAGGCGCGATTTGTGATCAAGGACAACGACAAGGCGGACGATTAAATGGGAGGCAGGGGAATGCTTGTTGGGAGAGGGAGGGGGCAGGGGAATGGGTGGCAGGGGAATGCTTGTGGAGAGAGGGGGGAGGCAGGGGAATGGGTGGCAGGGGAATGCTTGTGGGGGGAGGGGGAGGCAGGGGAATGGGAGGCAGGGGAATGCTTGTGGGGAGAGGGAGGAGGCAGGGGAATGGGTGGCAGGGGAATGCGTGTTGGGAGAGGGAGGGGGCAGGGGAATGGGGGAAAGGAAAAGACCCGCGCCGGGAGGGTCCGGGGCGGGTCCTGGGAAGGGGTGTTGTGGTGTGGGTCAGCGTTTGCCTTTGCGGCGTGCGGCGTCGTAGCCGGCTTCGTAGCCGCGTTTGAATGTGTCGTGGGTGTTGGAGTCGTAGAGTTTCTTGTGATTGGTCATGTGTTTGTCCTTGCCGCGGTAGTAGTCGTCCTGACCGGCGCGGTAGGCGGTGTCATAGACGCCTGACTTGTTGCCTTGCCATGGGCCTGGGCGGTTGTTGTTGTTATTGTAGTAGCCGGGGCCCTGGTCGTAGTAGCCTGGGTGGTTGCCGTAGTAGCCGTTGTTATTGGGGTAGTAGGGCTGCTGATTGTAGTAGCCGGGAGGGCGGCCGCCGTACTGTGGAGGTGGCGGGTAGTAGCCTGGGCCGGATTGGGGGCCGGAGAGGGCGTTGAGGGTGGCTGGATCGAGACAGCCGGTGAGGGAGACGGCCGAGAGGACGGCTCCGAGGAGGGAGAGGACGAGGGAGGGTTTCATGGTTGGTGGTCTGATGCCGGACACGATGCGCCGGAGCGGGCCGACTGCAAGGTTTGGAGGTAGCAAATCCGCGCAGCGGGGCGCAAGCAGACAGTGCCATGAAATTGGGGGGTGGTGATTACTTGAGGCTGACGTGGGCGCGGAAGAAGCGGTTGGGGGTGGTGATGGTGGCGTCGTGGGTGAAGGTGCCCCTGCTGTGGGTGGCTTCGGGGAGTTCTTCCCATTCGGTCATGGTTTCGCTGGAGAGGAAGCGGGCGCGGAAGCGGTCGGCGTAGGAGGCAGGGAAGTCGAAGGAGAGCCGGATGCCGGAGGTTCCGGGGACGGGAGCGATGCGGACATTGGAGATGCCGATGGTGACGGGAGGGGAGGCTGGGGAATCGGTGGCGCAGCCTGGGTCGGTGCCGTCGAGGTATTCCTGGAGGAGCGAGTAGGGGGAGCCGTCGCCGCTGCGGGCGGGGTCCTGGCCGATGGCGCCGAAGAAGGCGAGTTCCCACGCGTCTGGGAGGAGATTGCCGTCGGAGTCGGTGGGGCTTGGAGCGCCGAGGGAGGAGACGAGGACGGAGACGACCTCGATGGAGGCGAGCCCGTTGATGGCGTCGCGGTCTGAGTAGCCGATGACGGTCATGGTGCTGCCCGAGGGGAGATTGAAGGCGGCGGGGAGATTGAAGGGTTGGCCGTGGTCGTCGATGAGGGCGTAGCGCGGGCCGGAGGGTACGGAGTCGACGGCGGTGGCACCGGCGACGGGAGCGGGCGAAGGCGTGACGTTCAGCGTGACGAGCGGCCGCGATTGGAAGGCGCTGGAGATGAGGGTGGTGGCGAGGGAACGGGCGGCGGCGACGTCGGCGATGTTAAGGGACGTTTCTTCGAAGAAGGCTTCGGGGAGCGTGCCGTTCCATGCGAAGTGGCGGAGGGCGTCGATGGGGGCGTCGTAGAGGCCTGGGGAGTCATTGCCGAGGGCGCTGCTGAGGCGGTAGACCTCGGTGGCGACGGTGCGGAGGGTGGCGGCGGCGGGTTGGCGGAGCGCGTTGGAGAGGGCTTCGAAGGCTGGGCGGATGAGGATGGAGGCGGAAGTGGCGGCTTCGGCTGGAGAGGGCGGGGATTCGAGCGAGCGCAGGTCATCGGGTGAGAGCGCGGCGAGGGTGGCGTCGGATTCGTCGGAGGGGCGCCATTTGGTGAAGCAGAGCTTCTGGTCTGGTGTTAGGAGCCCGCGGTCTCTGGCGATGCCGGTGAGGCCCCATTCGAAGAGGATGGTGGCCAGGGAGGCGGTGGTGTCGAGCGTGGCGTCGGCGGAGGCTGGTTGGACGGCGGCGTAGGCGGACTGGGCGGCGGCGATCCATGCGGCGGCCTGGATGGCCGGGGCGTTGGGGTTGTAGGTGAAGGGGACGGAGATGCTGAGACCGTCCGGGATGGGTTGGAGGGCGATGATTTCGCGGCCGAGGATGGAGTCCGGGGCGGAACCGACGAGTGGGAAGCTTGCGGGGGTGGCGAGGGTGAGGAGCCGGAGCGAGGATTCGACGGGTTGGACGGAGAGATCGGCGGTGCCGTTGCCGCTGGCGGTCGGGGCGGAGCCGAGCTGGGCAGAGGCGATGTCGCGGGCGGTGATGGACTCGTCGTCGGCCGGAGCGGCCGGGGAATTGGTCAGGCCATTGAGGGCGGAGACGGAGGCGTGGATGTCGAAGCGTGCGGCGGAGGGGTCGTGCTGCTCCGGTTTGCTAGCGGCCGAGAGACTGTCGGTATTGGCGAGAAGTTCTTCGAGATCGGAGAAGCCGTCGCCGTCGGAGTCCGGGCCGGAGGAAGGGTTGAGGCCGAGGGCGTTTTCGACGAAGTCGGGGACCCCGTCGTTGTCCGAGTCCTGCTGGTGCGGGGGATTGGAGAAGCGGAATGAGGCTTTCTGGATGGCGGAGGGAGCGCCGTTGCTGAGGGCGTAGGTTTCGACGGTGGCGTCTGTGTAGAGCGGGAAGGGCGCGGAGTACTCAGTGAATGGAGCGGTGGGGCTGGTGCGGAAGTAGATGGAGTTGACTTCGGAGCGAGCGGTTAGAGTGATCTGCTGGCTGGTCACATAGGTTCCGCTGCCTGGGGAGATGGCGACCTCCTCGTTGACGGCGCCGTTTTTGGATTCGAGCCAGAAGAGCGAGATGGTGGGCCGCCACTGGTTGTAGAGAGCGGACTGGGCGGCAAACGGGGCGTTGCCGAGGCTGAGTGGGGAGGCGGAGCCGAGACCGAGAGAGGCACCGAGGTCATCGCGCCAGTTGGCGAGGGCGGAGAGTGGAGAGCCGGCTAGGATGACGGAGTCGGTCCAATCGCCGATGGAGGAGAGGCGGAGGACCTGAGGGGAGGCGGTGATGAAGGGAGGCGAATTGAGATAGACGACGTTGGCCATCCCTGAGAAGGCGCTGGTTCTGGGGAGTGCGTCGGAGCCTTGCTGGTTCCATAGGCCGCCGGAGGCGGAGAAGCGCCAGAGGTTAGAGGAAGGCTGGCTGGCGGAGGAGGCGAAGAGGAGCTGGAAGCTGCCGTCGCTGGTGATGGTGGCGCCGGAGGGGACGCCCGGGGCGTTGGAGAGATTGAGGGAGGAGGCGGCGGTGAAGCCTGCGGCGGCGGAGTAGTTGTAGATGACGACGCTGCCGGAGGAATGGATGACGAGGACCTGGCTGGTGACGCCGTTGTGGATGACGTGGAGCTGACTAACGGGAGATGGGAGCGTGCGGGTGATGGTGCTGGAGTAGCCGTTAGCGGCGGCGTTGAAGCGGCGGACGACGACGGAAGCGCTGCCTGGGACGGAGGCGAAGAGGTCGGTTTGAGGGGCGTCGAACGAGCCGAAGGCGAATCTGGTGCCGGATGCGAGGCCGGAGATGGCGAGGGATGCGAGGGCGGCGGGGGTGCCGGAGGCGACGCTGTAGATGGTGGCGGCTTCGGTGCCTGAGGATTCGCGCTGGAGGAGGATGAGTTCGGCGGCGGCGGTGGAGGGTTTGAAGGCGAGGGCGCGGAGCCACTGGTCGGATGAGCCGACGGTGCCGAGCGTGGTCATGGGGGGTGAGCCATTGCTGCGGAACGAGCGGAGCGAAGAGGATTGGGCGGTGGGGTTGAGGACACTGCCGGTGATGAGGTCGAGGTGGGCGGTGTTGGCTGGGTTTCCGCCGGGGATGTCGATGGCGGCGACGATCTTGGGGCCGATGCCGGAGAAGAAGAAGTCGCTCAGCGGGTTGTAGACAGGTGAGGCTGGGGTGACGTGGGTGATGCGGTTGGCTTCGGGCGAGGCGAAGAAGATGGAGTCGTTAGTGGTGGAGAGGACCTTGCCGACGGACATGGCGGAGAGGGAGGCCATGCCAGAGGATTGGGGCTGACTCCATGAGAACGGGCCGGCTGCGGAGCCGAAGCCGATGCGGAAGATGCCGGTGTCGCGGGAGGCGACGACGACGTCGGGGAAGCCGTCGGCGTTGAAGTCACCAGAGGAGGTGAGTTCTGCGCCGGAGTCGTGAACGAGGGCTGCGGACGCGGCGACCGCGTTGAGGAGCGAGACGAGAGCGGTGATGAGTTTCATCGGATGAGTCGAGTGGCGAGGGTTGGGCTTCGTGGGTGGCGGCGGGGAGCGTCAGGGGATGGTGATGCTGCCCGTGGCTGGGATGATGCGGTCGATTTCCTTGGTGCGGCCCTTGAAGCGGACGAAGAGGTATTTGTATTCAGCGCCGCGGACGACTGGTTGCCTGTCGAGAGCGAGGACGGTGACGGTTTCGGGTTCGAGGGGATCGAGATCGACGCCTGCGACGAACGGGTCTTTGACGACATGGGCCTGAGCGGTGCCGCCGGTGCTGCTAGGGTAGGCGGTGGTCTGGTGGGCGATGTCTTCGAGCATGGGCGAGACCTGGACGACGTCACCGGAGACGGTTGGGAATCTGGTGTTGGGGACCTGGTAGCGGAAGAGGACGCAGGGGAGGAGCGAGCCGGCGAAGGGACCGGATTCCTTGGCGGCGAGGTCAGCGTTTTTGCGGAGAGTGGAGGCGACCGATCCGGTGGCTGGGATGATGGTCTGGGGGACCTCGTTATTGGGGCCGAGGGCAGGAGGGGTGAGCCATGTGCGGTCGGTCATGGTGAATTGGCCGATGGGGAGTCCGACGCCGAGGGTGGCGCGTTTGGGGTTGAGCCAGACGGGGGTGAGACCGGGGAAGGCGGCGGAGTCTTTGGCTGGGAGCGGGCGGGCTGGCCATGGGACGTCGATGGCGGTGGAGGCGACGCTGCCGGTCCATGAGAATTCCTCGCCATTGCTTAGGGGTCCGACGCAGCGGTTGTTGAAGTCGCCGTTTCCGACGGCGCGGATCATGACGCGGCTGACATCGCCGATGGAGCAGGGGAGTTCGACCGAGTGTTCGGCGGACTGGACGGCGGCGAGGGACTGAAGGGACGCGGTTTCGAAGATGCTGAAGTCGTACGTCGTCTGGGTGCCGTTGAACGGTTGGAAGTTAGGGTGAGCAGCCTTGTCGGAGGAGAGCCCGGCGTTAGCGAGGGTGTAGTCGCCGCTGGCGCGGTGGAGGAAGATTTCGAAGCGGGTGATTCCGGCGGGAGGGCAGAACCAGCGGAGCTTCATTTTTGGTGAGGCGGAATTGCCGGTGGCTTCGATGGTGGCGAGCATGGGGGCCTGGAGCGGGGCGCAGTTTTCGATGCAGCCGAGGAGAGCCATGGGGCTGGGGTTGCCGTGTTCGTCGAAGCACTGGACGTAGTAGCAGACCTCGGCGGCGGTGGCAGGGACGGCGTCATCGGGGATGGTTTGCGGGGCGAGCGTGCCGGCCGGGTAGGTGCCTTGCTTGATGAGCGAGAGGTCGCCGTCGTCGACGCGGCGGAAGATCTTGTATTCGCGGGAGGTGAGGGGCGGGGCGAAGACGACGTGAGGGTAGTTGGGCTCGTCGCTGGCGGGGTTGGAGGGCTCGTGCTGATTGCCGCATTCGTTGGCGGTGCTGGCGGGCTGGTTGACTGTGGAGACCGAGGCGTCGAAGATGATCGAGGCGGTCTGGGTGGCGTTGTTAGTCGGGGCGAGCTGGCCGGCCATGAAGGCGATGGCGGAGCGTTTTCCGGAACCGGTGCGGATGTAGCAGTTGATGTCCCGGATGGAGTCGAGGACTGGATCGAAGTCGTGGAGGAGACGGGCGCGGAGTACGGTGGCACCGGGTTCCATCTTGAAGGCGACGATGCCGAGGAGCGTGCTGCCGTACCAGAATTCAGCGGAGGCTTGTTCGTCGAGGCCGGGGGTGGTGGCTTCGGCGAGGAGATTGGCGTGGATCTGGGAACGGCTCTGGTCGGCGGTGGGGTTATTGATCAGGGTGGCGCTGCGGAATTTGGCGGCCGGGCTGTAGCAGGTGATGAGGACATCGCCGGTGGCGGCGGGAGGGCCCTCGCGGTCGCGGAGGACGCCGAATTGGGGGGCGCTGTTGCCGGAGACGTTCTGGCAGGAGCTGTCGTCGACGGCTCTGACGGTGTACCAGAACGTGATGCCGTTGTTAGCGGGTTGGACAGGGGAGCCGGGGAGACCGGTGTCGTCGAAGGAGTAGGAGGTGGTGCCGGCGACGTGATTGACGGTGCCGATGAGGGCGGGGTTGGGGGCGGCGGGGGCGACGGGGGCTGGGTCGAGGGTACGCTGATTGACGGCGATCTGGTCGGGATTGGTCCAGCGGTAGATGTAGTACTTGAGGAAGCCGGAGGCGTCGTTGGTTTCCGGGGTGTTCCATTTGACGCGGAGCCATTGTTTGGTGGTCCCGTTGACGAAGTCGGTTTCGCTGGTGACGGCGAGATTGGTAGGCGGGAGAGGTGCGATGCGGTCGCACATGGTGACCTTGCGGCCTTGTGAGACGGAGCCGTCGCGGCCGAGGATATCGCGAGCGGTGCAGAAGTACCAGTGATTGGAGGCGTCGACGAAAGCGGTGCCGCCGTTGAAGACCTTGTTATCGTCGGCGATGAAGAACGTGGTGTTGGCGGGGTCGGCGACGGAGGCGGCGTCGTAGTCGCGGTCGGCGAGGACGGGGAGGCGGTTGATGCGGATGGCGTTGCCTGCGGCGAGATCGGCGGCGAGCTGGGCTCTGGAAGGGGCGTTGTTCTGGTAGCCGCGGCTGAGGACGAAGGCGTCGGTCATGCGGTAGACATTGAAGCCGTACTGGGAGAGGGAGAGCTGGCGGAGCGTGTCGGGAGTGGCCCAGCGGAGTTGGGCGTGGAGGTGGCCGCGCGGGGTTTTGTCGGTGACGTGGAACGGCTGGCCGGGGGCTGGGAGGACGAGTGGGGCGGCGGTGTTGAGGATGACGCGGCCGAGGACGGCCTCGTCCTGACCGGCGGCGGAGCGGAGGCGCACCTCCATGGTGAAGGAACCGGTGTTAGGGAGCTTGAGGGCCGCGCCCTGACCGAGGATGAGGGCCATGGCCGGGTGCTGGCGGGCGAGGAGGAAGAGATTCTGGCGTTTGGCAGGATCCTTGATGGTGCCCTGGATGACGGCGGAGAGCTTGCGTTCGAGGGGGATGGCTGGATCCGGGACCGCGTCCTGGAACATGGCGGTGATGGAGGATTCCAGCTGAGCGAGGTCCTGACCGAGCGGGAGGGATCTGGCGAGGAGCGGCTTGATGACGGAAGGGTCAGACTGGGGGCCGGTGATGACGCTTTTGAGGGCGAAGGGACCGGAGCCGCCTGACTGCTGATAGACGGCGAGGGTTTTACCGTCGAGGAGGTCGAGTTTGACCGGCTGGAAGAGGATGTAAGCCCAGTGATCCGGGCCCGACTGGGCGGTGGTGCCGGTGCAGTACACCATTTTGTCGAAGGCGTCCTGGGCCTGAGCTGAGACGATGCTCAGGGCGGCGGAGAGGATGAGGAAGAAGCGTTTCATGGGAAGAGAGAGATGATAGGATTCTGAGGGTTGCTGGATCAGTCGACGAGGTCGAGGTCCCATGAGTTGTTAAGGTAGGTGGCGCGGAAGCCCTTGGAGAATTCGACGCAGGCGTCGCAGGGACCGATTGAGCCGGTGACCTTGCCTGAGCCGCGGAAGCGGAAGTCGTCGCCGGATTTGACGCCGATGAGGTCCATGCGGCCGGTGACCTGGAGGAGTTCGAGGAGTTCGCCGCTGACGGCGCCCATGAGACGGCCGCCGTAGGTGGGGCCTTCTGCGAAGTAGAAGACGCCGACGCCAGCGCCGATGGAGAGGTTGAAGACCTTGCCGCCGTTGAAGAGCGGGAACCAGCCTTCTGCGTAGCAGTAGCCGCCGGTGAAGGGAGGTTTGCCGATGATGGCGGCGGCGTCGGGGTCGACCATGATGATGGGGTCGAGCGTGCAGGTGCGGCCGAGGAAGAGAGCGCCGCCGAGCTTATAATTGTCGAACTTGACGCCGACGTTGGCGGCGAGATAGGCTTCGAGCTCGTTGGTGGGAGTGAGCGGGTTATCGATGCCGAACATGGCGGCGGCGGCGAATTTCTGGATGAGGAGCGTGCCGACCTTGAGTTCGCCTTCGGTCATTTCGAGACTGCCGCCGAAGCCGAGCGGGAGAGTGACCCCCTGGGACTGCTGGAAGGTGAAGCGGCCGCCGATGTTGGCTTTGACGCCCTTGGAGATCCACTTGAGGGGGATGTTGAGGGCTCCGCAGGTGACCTCGGTGAGGGGCTGGCCGGGAGGTGAGCAGCCGTTAGGGCCGGTGGAGTCGAGTTCCTTGATCTGGAGGTAGCCGTTGTAGCGGAGTTCTTCGGGGACCTTCCATGAGAATTCGGCATCGAGGCGGAGGAGCTTGATGGAGTTGCCGGTGATGTGGGCGAAGCCGTCGATTTTGCCGGCACCCATTTTTTCGCCGATGCCGCCGATCATTTTGTTAATCTTGCCCTCTGCGTCGGCGATGTGTTTGCCGACGACGCCGATGACGATGTTGCGGATCTGAGCGAAGACCGAGTCGATGGCTTCGTCGTAGGCGGCTTTGATTTCGTAGGCCTTGTCTTTGATGGCCTTGTGAATGTCGGCGATGAAGGTTTTGGCGTAGAGGAAGTCCTTGAGCTTCTGTTTGAGGGTGTCGCGGAGCTTGTGCTTGAGGTTGATGAAGTTAGGGATGTCCTGCTGGAGGATGGAGCAGACGTATTTCTCGAGGGCGTCGGCGACCTCGTCGCAGACGTCGTTGATCTGATTGGCGGCGTTCTGAACGATCTGCTGGATCTGCTGGACGATGGCCCCGGCCTGAGCGAGCTGATTGCGGACCTGCTGGATGGACTGCTGGATGGATTTCAGCTGATTGACGAGCTGATTGAGCTGAGGTTTGGCTCCGTTGACGACATTCTGGATGGCATCGGCGATGGAGTCGACGCCGACGTTCTGGGCGACATTGCCGAGGTGCTGGCTGATGAGGGCCATGACGAAGGCGTTGATGTTATTGCCGGCCTGGTCGAGGTCGCCGAGCATCGAGTTGGGGAAGGCGTTGCCGTTGGCGAGCTGCCCGGTGATGGCGGCGATGGACTGATCGGCGGAGATGAGACGCTGATCGATGGCGTTGAGGATGCTGGACGGCTGATTGGCGGCGGAGGCGATGTTGTTGAGGACGTTTTTGAGCTGGCCGTTGCGGATGTACTGATTGATGACCTGCTGGCAGGCATTGGGGTTGACCTGATTGAGAGCGTTCTGGATGGCCTGGCAGAAGGCGTCGTGGAACTGATCGATGCCCTTGTCGAGGACCCCGTCGACGAGACCGTCGACCTGGTCGTTGAGCATTTCGGCGAGGTCGTCGACGCCGCCGGTGAATTTGTTGAAGACATCGTCGGAGGTGGCGGTGACGAAGGATTCGATGTCCTTGAGGGCCTGGTCGGCGTGTTTGTTGAAGAAGTTGGCGACGTGGATTTTGGGGAGACCGTCGTATTGAGCGCCGAAGCTGATCTTGGCATTTTCGCCGGTCAGCCAGTCGACCTGGTGTTCGACGTTGAGGACGAAGAGGTCATTTTTGTGGACGCGGTGGCCGGTGAAGCTGCGGCCGGAGGACGACCAGTCGAGCGGGTAGTCGAAGTTGACGGCGTCGAGCCATGACTGCTGAGCGCGGCAGAGGTAGCTTTCGTCGTGTGGGGCGTTGGCTTCGCTGAGATTGCGGTAAGTGGGGAGACCGACGGTGGTTGGGAAGCCGTCGTGGGCGA
>JAIXPK010000492.1 GCA_027486335.1 Verrucomicrobiaceae bacterium
CTGAGGTCTGCGCCGATGGCGGAGCAGGATTGATCGAGGAGGGCCTCGAGTTGGGGGCTGCCGTCGCGGGTGAAGGTCATGGTGTGGAGGCGCGTTGGTAGTCGAGCCAGCCCTGGCGGAAGCCTGCGAGTTTACCGGAGCGCTGGGCGAAGCGGATGCGGGCGGCGGCGGGGAGTTCGCGGAGTTTGTGGTGCTGGCGGAACCAGCGGAGGTCCTTGCGGAGATCGGCGGCGCAGCCGAGGGCGACGGTGCGGAGCCATGAGAAGTCGGAGGGTTTGCCTTGATAGGTGGCGGCCATGGCGCGGGCGTCGCCGAAGGCGCGTTTGCGGGCCTGGGCTGGGGAGTAGTTGTGGCTGTGCATGGCGACGGAATCCGGGACGTAGGCGATTTCGAAGCCCTGCTGGACGCACCAGCGCGTGTATTCGTCGTCTTCTGCGAACTGGAGGTCCTCGCGGAAGCCGCGGCGCTGCCAGACATCGCGGCGGATGCCGCTGCTGACCATGCTGAAGAAGTGGTCCCAGTGGGCGGATTCGCGGTTAGGGCCGAAGCAGCGGTCGTAGTCGTGAGCGAAGACGGCGAGACAGTCCGGGCGGGGGATCTGGCGGGAGAAGGCGGCGGCGGTGCGGGGGTTCTGGAGGGCGTCGAATAGAGGCTGGAGCCAGAGAGTGCCCTGGGGGGTGGCGTCGGCGTTGAGGAAGATGACGGAGTCGGCGGCGGCGAGGCGCATGCCGGTGTTCATGACCTTGCTGGGGTTGTATTCGTGGGGTTGGATCTGGATGAAGTGGGCTGGGTTGGCGGCTCTGATGAGATCCTGGGAGCCGTCGGAGGAGCCGCTGTCGATGACGATGAGTTCCCATGAGGGGAAGGACTGGGCGGCGAGGGCGGGGAGCGTTTCGCGGAGGGCCCATGCCTCGTTGAACGAGCGCATCACGATGCTGGCGAGCGGCGGGTTCATGGGTAGGAAGTGTCAGGGTGCGGACGGACGGAAGCGCGCGGGGAGACGGGAGAGGACCTTGGTTTTCTCGGCGGGGAGGAGGGCGATGGACCAGACGCCGACGATGGCGGCTAGGCCGGTGATGGCCATGCCGAGGAGGGCGGGGAGCCATTGCGGGTTGCCGAAGGTTGGGCCGAGGAGAGCGCGGCAGAGGAGCCCAGTGGCGAGCATGGGGATGCAGGCGAGGAGCGGTCGGGCGATGGTGGAGGAGAAGAGGGCGAGCGGGGAAGTGTTGACTTCGCGGGCGGCCCAGCGCCAGAGGAGGCCCCAGCCGAAGAGGATGGTGGGGAGGACTGAGCCTGCGGCGACCCCGATGACGGCGTCGGATTGCCAGCCGCGGTGGACGAGGAGGAGCGTCAGGGAAACGGAGAAGAGGATGTTGAGGGCGGCTTCGGCGAGGCCCTGCCACATGAGACGGCGTTCCTGGCCGCACATCATGAACATTTTTTTGAAGACGAGGTGAGTTAGGGCGAGGTGGAAGTACCAGAAGAGGAGGATTTCGCCGACGATGAGCGTGGCGAAGGCTGGTTGTTTTTCGCCGGTGAGGATGCGGACGAGGAGGTCGAGGTAGAGAGCGCCGCCGGTGTAGAGAGGTGCGGCGACGAGGACGGTGAGGCGGAGCCCCTTGCGGAACATTTCGTGGAGGGCGTCGCGGCGGCCGCCGGCGTGGAGGAAGGCGGCGGCTGGGGAGAGGGCGTCGGAGATCTGTTTGGTGATGATGCCGAACATTTCGCCGGCTTTGCCGCCGGCCTGGTAGAGCGTGACGGCGGGGAGGCCGACGAGGGCACCGGCGACGACCTGATCGGTTTTGTTGCGGAGGAGATTGCTGATCATGTTGAGCCACGCGAAGAGCGAGAACTTGCCAGTGGAGAAGAGTTCGCTGCGGCTGAAGAGAGAGGGGCGGAGCCGGACCTCGGGCATGGCGCGGAGGGCGGCGAAGCCTGCGAGGACGTCGGGGCCGAGCACGCAAACGAGGGCGATGGCGAAGACGGCGAAGAGCCCCCAATTGAAGTGGAGGGCGAGGGCGAGGAGGACCGCATTGGCGACGAGCCCGAGCATGGCGATGCGGTTAGCGGTTTTGAGCTGCTGGAGACCGCGGAGGACCTCGGGGAAGATGCCGAGAGGGAAGCCGAGGGCCATGCCTGCGAAGAAGAGGACGGTGACCGGGCGGTAGAGCTGGATCTTGTCAGGGGCGACGCCGAGCCAGTGCATGAGCGGGTCGGCGAGGGCCCAGCCGGCTAGGCCGATGAGGGTAGCGGCGGCGAGGTAGAAGAAGAAGATGGTGCTGAGGGCGCGGCTGAGACGGTCCCAATCGCGTTTGGCGAGCCCTTCGGCGACGCGTTTCTGGGCGGCGTAGCCGAATCCGAAGTCGAGGAGGATGCCGTAGCCGAAGACACTCCAGAGGAGGGACCAGAAGCCGAAGTCTTCGCGGCTGAGCCCCTGATAGAGCATGCGGAACGTGACGAGGCCGAGGACGATGCGGAGGATGGTGCGACCGTAGTTGGAGAGGGCCCCGCTCCATGCAGCTTTTTTGACGTCGTCGGTGTTCATGGGGCGCGGTGCCAGCGGGAGGCGGCGTGGGCTTCGGCGAGCTGGTAGATGGCTTCGAGGCGGAGGCAGATGCGGCTCCAGTCGTAGTGGGCGAGGGCTTCGGCGCGGCCGGCGTTGCCGAGAGAGTCGCGGAGGGCGGGGTTCTGGTGGAGGAGGGAAAGCTGGGCGGCGAGTTGTGAGGCGGCGTCGGGGTCGGACGGGTTGAAGAAGAGACCGGTTTCGCCGTCGCGGATGAGGGATTGGAGCCCGCCGATGCGGGAGGCGACGACTGGTTTGGCGGCGCACCATGCTTCGAGGACGACGATGCCGAATGGTTCGTGTCGGGAGGCTAGGGTGAAGACATCGGCGGCGTGGTAGGCGTCGACGAGGGAATTGGAGTCGTTGCCGAGGCCCGGGAGGATGGTGACCGCGTGCGAGAGGTTGTTAGCGCTGATGAAGTCGCGGAGCTGCTGAGCGTAGGCGGGCTGGGTTTCGGGGCCGATGATGAGGAGACGGGCGTGGGGTGCGGAGGGGAGGAAACGGGCGAAGGCTTCGAGGAGCGTGAGCTGATTTTTCTGGGAGTCGATGCGGCCGATGGCGACGAGGAGGAAGGCGTCTGCGGGGATGTTGTGAGCGAGGCGGAAGGCGGGGCCGTTGCCGGAGGAGAAGCGGGCGGAGTCGACCCCGTTAGGGAGATAGGAGATGCGGTTGTGGGGGAGGGAGGCGCGGGCTTTTTCGGCTTCACTGGCGCCGACGCAGATGACGTGGTCTGCGTCGTCGAGGACCTTGCGAGCGCCGAGGAGCGCGCCGAAGACGCGGCCCCATTCGAATTTGCCTTCGATGGGTTTGGTGAGGTCTGAGAGTTCGGCGGAGGGGACGTCGAAGATGCCGCCGTGGAGGGAGACCACGTAGGGTTTGCGGCGGAAGCGGGCGGCGGTGCGGACGGTGCCGCCGAGACGTTTGAGGGCGTGGGCGTGGAAGAGCCGGACGTCGGGCTGGCGGATGAGGGCGCGGAGGAGAGACAGGGAGAGGAGATTGCCGCCTTTTTTGTCCATGGCGGCGCGATCGGCCGTGGAGAGGCCGAAGAAAGGATAGGAATGCGGGTAGCGGTGGACGGGGATGCCGGAGATGGATTCCTCGCGCTGGGAGGCGAGGGCCATGGAAGTGATGATGAGCGGGTGGAGGCCGGCGAGCTGCTGCTGGCGGGAGATTTCGAGGATAACGGTTTCGGTGCCGCCCCATTCGTGGGCGACGAAGCGTCTGGGCACGTGGACGATGGTGCCTGAGGTCATGGGGAGGAGCGGGCGGCGGAGTGGAACTGGACCTCACGTTCCATGAGTTTGTAGATGTGAGGGATGTGGGTGACGTCGTCGGGGACGTCGTTGTGGCTGGTGAAGAGCGTGGCGTAGCTCTGTGGGTCGGTGGGGTGGTAGCCGTGCATGGCGCGGATGGGGCGTTCGCCCATGTGGCTAGGGACGATGAGGACCCCTTCGCGGGCGAGCCAGATGAGTTCGCCGAAGGCCTGATC
>JAIXPK010000003.1 GCA_027486335.1 Verrucomicrobiaceae bacterium
AAGCTCGAGATTGTTGGGGGGAATCTGAACTTCACGGTCCAGCCATCGGTCGCGGGCCGCAGTTACCTGCTCCAGTATGCAGAGACCTTGCAGGGTGGAACGTGGCAGGATCTTGGCGGAGTAGTCATTGGGGACGGGAACAACCTTGTACTCACCACCCCCCGGGCCGCCGGAGTGACCCGGCGGTTCTATCGTATCGCGCTTGATACACCGGCGGGAGTCCCCGAAGGCTTTTCGTTAATCCCCGCCGGGAGCTTCACGATGGGACGCACCAGTGGCGACACGGACATAAATGCTCCCCCCGTGACGGTGACGGTGAGTGCCTTTTTCATGGGGAAACACGAAGTGACGAAAGCGCTGTGGGATGAGGTGCGGACCTGGGGTGCCAGCCATGGCTACACGGATCTCCAATCAGGGGACGGCAAGGCGGGCAATCATCCGGTGCATAAAATCAGCTGGTTCGACATGGTGAAGTGGTGCAATGCGCGCAGCGAGAAAGACGGGCTGACCCCGGTCTATACCGTGAGCAGCGAGGTGATGAAAACTGGGTTGACGGCACCTACGGCGAATTGGAGTGCGAATGGCTATCGGCTGCCGACGGAGGCGGAGTGGGAGAAAGCGGCGCGGGGAGGACAAAGTGGTCTGCGCTTTCCGTGGGGAAATACCATCAGCCATAGTGAGGCGAACTATCGTGCCTCCAGTTCATACAGGTACGATTCAAGTGGGGCGGTGGACGATTACCACCCCACATACAGGACCGGCTTGATGCCCTACACATCACCAGTGGGAAGTCTTGCAGCCAACGGGTACGGCTTGCACGACATGGCAGGGAATGTGTGGGAGTGGTGCTGGGATTGGTATGAAGCATCGGCGTATGTGAGTGGCGCGATCGATCCACGGGGTGCTGCCTCGGGCACGAACCGGGTGCTCCGGGGCGGCAGTTGGAGCTGGTACGCGACCGGCTGCCGCGTCTCGAACCGCAACTCCGACGTCCCGTGGGGCATTTTAAGCATCCGCTTCGGGTTCCGCGTCGCCCGCAGTTCAGTTCCTTAGGAACAGCAAGGATCGGAACGAACGGAACGGAGCAATCGAAGTGGTGGAGCCGAGCGGAATCTTCATGAATGCGCTATGTCCTCTCACAAGTCCCGCCCTTGCACCAATCCGAGAAAAGCAGACCTATAGCCTTTAAATCATGACAACATCATCGGGCTTCAGAACTCTTCGCCGACCATCGCGTCACCGGCTCGGTGGGATCGTGGTTTCCCTTTTTGCGGCGCTGGCGGTTTTTGCGACGGGTGCGGAGCCGATCGCGCCGGGGGAGTTGGTTGCGCCGAAACTGGAGATTGTTGGGGGGAATCTGAACTTCACGGTCCAGCCATCGATCGCGGGCCGCAGCTACCTGCTCCAGTATGCAGACACGTTGGAGGGTGGAACGTGGCAGGATCTTGGCAGCGCAGTCATTGGGGACGGGAACAACCTTGTGATCACCACCCCTCACACCGCCGGAGTGCCCCGGCGGTTCTATCGCCTCGCGCTTGATGCACCGGCAGTCCCCGAAGGCTTTTCGTTCATCCCCGCGGGCGCCTTTACGATGGGACGCACCAGCGGCGACACGGACATCGTTGCTCCCCCTGTGGCGGTCATGGTGAGCGCCTTTTTCATGGGGAAATACGAAGTCACAAAAGCCCTGTGGGATGAGGTGCGGACTTGGGGTGCCGCCAATGGCTACACGGATCTCAGGGAAGGGGGCGGCAAGGCGAGCAATCACCCGGTGCAGTCGATCAGTTGGTTCGACATGGTAAAATGGTGCAATGCACGCAGCCAGCGGGACGGGCTGACGCCGGTTTACACCGTGATCGGCGCGGTTATGAAAACCGGGACGACGGCACCCGCCGCGAACTGGAAAGCGAATGGCTATCGACTGCCGACGGAAGCGGAGTGGGAAAAGGCGGCACGGGGAGGAGTGAGCGGCAAGCGATTCCCGTCGGGCTCGGACACAATCAGCCACAGTCAGGCAAACTATTACGCGTCCAGCGGTTACGCCTACGATTCAAGTGGGGCGGTGAACAATTCCCACCCCAGCTACTCGGCGGGAGGCTCCCCATACACATCACCCGTGGGAAGTTTTGCGGCCAACGGGTATGGCTTGCATGACATGGCAGGGAACGTGTGGGAGTGGTGCTGGGATTGGTATGGAGAATCGACGTATGTGAGTGGAGCTAGCGATCCCCGGGGTGCTGATTCGGGCACGCGCCGGGTGTTCCGGGGCAGCAGTTGGGACTACTACGCGCACGGCTGCCGCGCCGCGGGCCGCTTCAACGGCTCCCCGGCGAGCGCGGGCAACGGCTTCGGGTTCCGCCTGGCCCGCAATTCAGTCCCGGAAGAGTTTTCCCGCATCCCCGCCGGAGCCTTCACGATGGGCCGCACCAGTGGCGACACGGATCCCGATGCTCCACCTGTGACGGTGACGGTGAGCGCTTTTTTCATGGGGAAATACGAAGTGACGAAGGCCCTATGGGATGAAGTGCGGACTTGGGGTGCCACCAATGGCTACACGGATCTCCGGGTAGGGGACGGCAAGGCGAGCGATCACCCGGTGCAGACGATCAGTTGGTTTGACATGGTGAAGTGGTGCAATGCGCGCAGCCAGAAAGACGGGCTGACGCCGGTTTACACCGTGAGTGGCGCAGTTATGAAAACCGGAACGACGGCACCCATCGCGAACTGGACTGCGAAAGGCTATCGACTGCCGACGGAAGCGGAGTGGGAGAAAGCGGCACGGGGTGGAGTGAGCGGTAAGCGATTCCCGTCGGGCTCGGACACAATCAGCCACAGTCAGGCAAACTATTATGCCGCCAGCGGCTTGAGCTACGATTTAAGCGGGGAGGTGAACGGTTACCACCCGACATACAGGACTGGCTGGCAGCCCTACACATCACCCGTAGGGAGTTTTGCGGCCAACTGGTATGGCTTGCATGACATGGCGGGGAACGTGTTGGAGTGGTGCTGGGATTGGTATGGAGGATCGACGTATGTGAGTGGAGCTAGTGATCCACGGGGTGCTGCTTCGGGCTCGAAGCGGGTGGTCCGGGGCGGCGGATGGAGCTGGTACGCGACCGTCTGCCGCGTCGCGTACCGCGACAGCGGCACCCCGGCCGACCCGGGCAACTTCGTCATCGGGTTCCGCCTGGCACGAAGTTCAGGCCCCTAAACAGGCATCGGCAGGAGCAAGCGAAACGAACGGAACGGAATCTTCATGAATGCGCTATGTCCTCTCACAAGTCCCGCCCTTGCACCCACTCAAGAAAAGCAGACGTACGGCCCTTAAATAATGACCACATCATCCGGCTTCAGAACTCTTCGCCGACCATCGCGTCACCGGCTTGGTGGAATCGTGGTTGCCTTTTTTGCGGCGCTGACGGTTTTTGCGACGGGTGCCGAGCCGATTGCGCCGGGGGAGTTGGTTGCGCCGAAGCTCGAGATTGTTGGGGGGAATCTGAACTTCACGGTCCAGCCATCGGTC
>JAIXPK010000145.1 GCA_027486335.1 Verrucomicrobiaceae bacterium
ATGACGGGGATTTGTTTGACCATGCCGACGGCGGTGATGATGGAGTCGAGGCTGAAGATCACGTTCATGAACATGATCTGGACCATGACTTGAGCCATGGTAGCGGCTGCGGCGGCGGTGCTGCCGGGTTGGGAGCCATCTGGGCCTTCGAGCTTGTGGTGGATTTCGCGGACGGCCTGGACGATGAGGAAGAGGCCTCCGACGAGGAGGACGAGGTCCTGGCCCGTGAGGGCGAGTTTACCGGGTTCGGTTGGGTGGGTGCCGTGGTGAGCGGAGTCGCCCTGGCCGAATGGCCATGGGATGGAGAAGAGAGGTTCCTGCATGCCGAGGATGAGGCCGAGCAGGAGGAGGAAGACGATTCTGGGGATGACGGCGAGGATGAGGCCTTTGCGGCGGGCTTTCTCGCGCTGGTCGGCTGGGAGTTTGCCGGTGAGGATGGAGATGAAGACGATGTTGTCGATGCCGAGGACGACTTCGAGGAGGATGAGGGTGAGGAGCCCGATCCATGCTGAGCTGCTGGAGATCCAGGAGAAGTCGGCGAGGTTGTGGAAGACGTCGAACATGGGATGGGCTGTTTGAGGTTAGGAGAAGAATCGTTTGGCTTTTTCGAAGAAGGATTCGGCCATGGGTTCGTTTTCGCCGCCGCAGGCGTCGCTGAAGGCTTTGAGTTTTTCCTTCTGGTCGGAGGTGAGGTTGGTGGGGACCTCGACCTGGACGCGGACCATGAGGTCGCCTTTGGAGGAACTCTGGAGGCGGGGCATGCCTTTGCCGCGGAGGCGGAAGACGGTGCTGCTCTGGGTGCCGGCGGGGATTTTGACGGTGGCTTTGCCTTCGAGGGTTGGGACGACGAGGTCGCCGCCGAGGGCGGCTTTGGTGAAGCTGAGGGGGATTTCGCAGTAGAGATCGTCGTCTTCGCGGGCGAAGATTTCGTGACGGCGGATGTGGATGACGACGTAGAGGTCGCCGGCTGGGCCGCCGCGCATGCCGTTGTCGCCGTTGCCGCTGGAGCGGAGGCGAGCGCTTTCGGTGATGCCTGCGGGGATGCGGAGTTTGATGCGGGTGCTTTTTTCGACGCGGCCCTGGCCGCGGCAATCTGGGCAGGGGTTGGAGATGATCTGGCCTGCGCCGTGGCAATCCGGGCAGGGTTGCTGGACCTGGAAGAAGCCGCGGGTGGCGATGACCTGGCCTGCGCCGCCGCAGGTGGAGCAGGTTTTGGTGCCGCCGGGTTTGGCGGAGCCTGAGCCGCTGCATTTTTCGCAGCTGACGGAGCGTTCGAGGTCGATGGATTTTTCGGTGCCTTTGGCGGCTTCCTCGAGGGAGATTTCGAGGTCGTAGCGGAGGTCGCTGCCGCGGGAGGGGCCGTTGCGGGAGGAGCGGCGGGAGCCGCCGCCGAAGAATTCTTCGAAGATTCCGCCGCCGCCGCCGCCGCCGCCGCCGAAGACCTCGCGGAAGACTTCGAAGGGATCGTGGAAGCCGCCAGCGCCCTGGGCGGAAGCGCCTTGGAAGGCGGCGTGGCCGTGGCGGTCGTAGGCGGCGCGTTTTTCTTCATCGCCGAGGACATCGTAGGCCTCGCCGATTTCTTTGAATTTGTCTTCGGCGGATTTGTCGCCGGGGTTTTTGTCGGGGTGGAATTTTACCGCGAGTTTGCGGTAGGTTTTTTTGATTTCGTCGGCGCTGGCGGATTTTTCGACGCCGAGCACTTCGTAGTAGTCCCGTTTGGCCATGGAGGAGAGGGGGTGGGCGGACGAACCGTGGTTGGGTCAGGCGTCGGGAGCGGCTGGGCCGCTGCTGAGGATGACGGAGGAGGGTCTGAGGAGACGGTCGCGGAGTTTGTAGCCTTTGCGGGTCTGGGTGATGATGGCGCCCTCCGGGAGGGAGTCGTGGGGTTGCTGGGTGACGGCGTCGTGGAGGTTGGGGTCGAAGGGGCCGGAGACGGGGATTTCTTCGACGCCCTGGTCGCGGAGGAAGTCCTGGATTTGTTTCAGGACCATATTGAGGCCGATGAAGAGGTTGGATTTTTCGTTTTCCTGGCGAGCGGCCTGGAGCCCGTAGTCGAAGTTATCGAGGATGGGGAGGAGGCTTTCGAGGAGACCGGCGTTGCCATAGCGGGCGGCTTCCTGCATTTCGCGGGCCATGCGTTTGCGGTAGTTGTCGAGTTCGGCGGCGGCGCGGAGGGCGGCGTCTTTCCACTGGGCGACTTCCATGAGGGCGGCGTCGAGAGGGTCGGATGGGGAGTCCGGGGTGAGGTCTTGGAGTTCTGGGTCCTCTGGGTGCGGTGCGGGGTCGCTCATGGTCTTGATCTGGTCGTTGCTGTGGGCCTTGAAATACGTCTGCGTCGGTGGGTGGACGCGGCGGAATGCGACCTTAGGACAGGGCTTGCGAGGCTCAACCTGTTTTCGCGAGGATGGGGGATGGAGGGAGGCGAGGGTGTGGGTACGCGAAAATGAGTTCGCCGGTGAGGAGTGGTGGCGGCAGGGTGGGGGTGATGCGCCGTATATTGATTGCTGTGATATGGATGCCCGTGATGGGTGCTGGAGCTGAGCTGACGGAGGAGCAGACGGCATTTTTCGAGACGAAGGTGAGGCCGGTGCTGGCGTCGGCGTGTTATGATTGTCACGGGCCAGGGAAGCAGAAGGGGGGGCTGCGGGTGGATTGGCGGGAGGGGTTGTTGAAGGGAGGGGAGAGCGGCCCGGCGATTGTGCCTGGGGATGCTGAGGGGAGTTTGCTGGTGCGTGCGGTGTCGGGGACGCATGCGGAGTTGAAGATGCCGAAGAATGGGGAGCCGCTGGGGGCGGCGGTGGTGGCGGATTTGAAGGAATGGGTGCGGTCGGGAGCGCCTGATCCGCGGGATCGGCCTGCGGTTGGGGAGGGAGGTGACTGGGCGGCGGCGTTTCGGTTGCGGCGGGAGTGGTGGTGCTGGCAGCCGCTGAAGGAGGTGGAGGTGCCGAAGGTGGCTGGGGTGAGGCATCCGGTGGATCGGTTTTTGCGGGAGGCGATGGCGGCGCGTGGGGTGGAGGCGGCTGGGGTGGCGGATGCGGCGACGCTGGTGCGGCGGGCGTGGTTTGTGCTGGCTGGGATGCCGCCGACGCCGGAGGAGACGGCGCGGTTTGTGGCTGGGTGGGATGGAGCGGATGGAGCGGATGGGGAGGGGCGGGAATGGGGGCGAGTGGTGGACGGGTTGCTGGCGTCGCCGGCGTTCGGGGAGCGGTGGGCGCGGCACTGGATGGACTGGCTACGGTATGCGGAGAGTCACGGGAGCGAGGGTGACCCGGTGATTCCGCATGCCTGGCAGTACCGGGATTATCTGATTCGGGCGCTGAATGCCGACGTGCCGTATTTTCAGCTAGTAAGGGAGCATCTGGCGGGCGACCTGCTGCCACCGCGGGTCAGTGCGGACGGGAAGCTGAATGAGGCGGCGATGGGTCCGGCGCACCTGCGGATGGTGTTTCATGGGTTCACGCCGACGGATGCGCTGGATGAGTTTGTGAATTTCACGGACAACCAGGTGGATGTGGTGTCGAAGGCATTTCTGGGGCTGACGGTGAGTTGCGCGCGGTGTCACGATCACAAGTTCGACGCGATCAGTCAGAAGGATTACTATGCGATGTTCGGGGTGTTTGCGAACGGGCGGCCGGGGCAGGTGGATGCGGCGGCGGATCCGGGGCAGCGGGCGCTGGTGGGAGAGATGCTGGCGTTGCGGGGGAGGTATGTGCGCGAAGTGATAAGCGCGTGGGGCGCGGCGGGGTTTGCGGAGGGTGCGCTGGAGCGTTGGGTGCCTGGGAGCGAGGGGGAGGCGAAGGCGGCGGAAGGGGACGGGCTGGGGCCGTTAGGGGTGCTGTTGCGGATGCGGGCGGCGGGAGAGGAAGGAAGGGCAGCGGAGTGGGCGCGGTTGCAGGGGCTGCGGGATGAATATGTGAAGCGGCGGCAGGCGCATGGGGAGGCGCGGGCGCATTTCCGGTGGACGGCGGCGGCGGGGGGGCCGGGGAAGGTGTATCGATCTGGGCCCGGGTTTGAGGCGGGCGGTGAGAAGCCGCTGGTGGCGGTGGGAGCGGGCGGTGACGAGCCGGCGTTGCGGTTGCGGGTGGCGGGTGAGTATTCTGATGCGGCGACGAGATTGCACCGCGGGGTGTTTCAGAGCGAGCGGTTCGAGAGCCGTGGTGGGAGAGTGTGGGTGCGAGCGAGCGGGAGGAATGCGGCGGTTCGGCTAGTGATTCGGAATTATCCGCGGGCGGGGCTGGTGTATCCGAAGGCGGGCTTGGATCATGACGAGATGCGGTGGGTGTCGTTTGATCTTGATTACTGGAAGGGGGAGACGGTGCACATTGAGGTGCTGACGAATCCTGATCATCCGGTGGAGGCGGGAGGCGGGGAGCGGGCGTGGATCGGGGTATCGGAGATTTTTTATCCGGCGGATGGTGCGGCGGTGCTGTTCGAGCCGGCGGCGGAGTTGTTAGGGGTGCTGGACGGGGAAGTGCCGGGATCGATGGGGGAACTGGAGAGCCGGTATGGGAAGGCGCTGCGGGCGGCGTTGGCGGGGCGGCTGGATGACGAGACGGCGGGGTTTCTGAATGCTGCGATGCAGAGGGGATTGCTAGGGACTGAGTCGGCGGTGGTGGCGAGGGTGCGTGAGGAGATGGCGAAGCTTGAGGGACGCGTGCGGGCACCGGTGCGGGTGCCGGGGGTGATAGAGACGGACGCGTCGGACTGGCCGCTGTATGTGCGGGGGGACATCCGGAAGCCAGGGGAGGCGGTGCCGCGGGGATTCTTGTCGGCGCTGGATGGGCGGCCGTATGAGACGGCGGGGAGCGGGCGGTTAGAGCTGGCGGAACGGATTGCGGGGCCGGGCAGTGCGCTGGCGGCGAGGGTGGTGGTGAACCGGTTGTGGCACCATGTGTTCGGGCGCGGACTGGTGGCGACGACGGACAATTTTGGGAAGTTAGGTGAGCTACCGAATCATCCGGAACTGCTGGACTGGCTGGCTGGCGAGTTTCTGCGCAACGGTGGATCGATCAAGGCGATGCTGAGATTGCTAGTGACATCGGAGGCATTCATGGCGCAGTCTGCGGCGTCGCCGGCGGCGGCGGCGAAGGATCCGGACAATGTGCTGCTGTCGCACTGGACGCTGCGGCGATTGGAGGCGGAGGCGATCCGGGATGCGATGGTGGCGATGACGGGCAAGGTGGAGCCGGGTGGTGGTCCGGGGGTTGAGGGCAGCGCGCCGCGGCGGAGTGTTTATGTCAGGGTGATCCGGAATGCGCCGGATCCGTTTCTGACGGTGTTTGATGCGCCGATTCCGAGCAGCACGAGGGGTCGGCGGGACAGCACGAATGTTCCGGCGCAGGCGTTGACCTTGATGAATGCGCCGCTGGTGCAGGGTTGGGCGAGGGAATGGGCGGAGCGGGTGGCGCGGGGGACGGCGGATCGCGCGGAGCAAGTCAGGCGGTTTTACGTTGAAGGATTTCAGCGGGTGCCATCCGAAGATGAGGTGGAGCGGAGCCTGCGGTGGATGGAGGAGGCGGAGATGGCGGGGCGGGTGAAAGCGGAGAAGGAGGA
>JAIXPK010000205.1 GCA_027486335.1 Verrucomicrobiaceae bacterium
GCCTTCACCGTCAATCACGACGCCCCCGCAGAAACCGATCCCGATGTCTGGCTCGCCCTCGGCGAATCCCTCATCGAAACCAAGGAAAACGCCCCCGCCCTCCGCGCCCTCGACGCCCTCCTCACCATCGAACAGCGCAAACCTCAGCGCGCCCGCACCTTCCTCCTCCGCGGCCGCGCCCTCCTCGGCCTCAACGACCCCGAAGAAGCCCGCAAAAGCGTCACCTCAGGTCTCGAAATCGACCGCGAAACGCTCCTCGCCGCCCAGCTCCACATGCTCTCCGGCGACATCGCCAGCCGCACCAAACTCAATAAGGAAGCCCTCGGCAGCTACAACATCGTCCGCATGACGTGGGAAGACCCGGTCCTCACCCCCACCGCCATCCAGCGCATGATCCTCATCCTCTCCCGCAGCACCGACCCCGCCGACAAGAAGAAGGCCGACGACCTCAAAGCCGAACTCGCCTCCAAATACCCGCGCTTCAAGGTCCCCGGCTGATCGCCGTCTCCCGCACCGCTCTCCGGTACTCGCCCGGCGACAATCCCGTCGCTAGCCGAAACTGCCGGCTGAACGCCGCCTGGTCGTAAAAGCCGCACTCGATCGCCACCGACGACAGCGCCTCATCACTCGTCCGCAACGCCAGCGCCGCCGCCTCAATCCGCGACTTCGTCAGCAGTTGTCTCGGCGTCAGCCCGGTAATCGCCCGCACGCGCCGCTGAAACTGGCTCCACGACAACCCAGTCTCCCGCGCCAGTCCCTCAATCCTCAGCGGCTGCGCATACTCCCGCCGCAATCGCTCCAGCACCTCCGCCAGCACACCTAACTCCCGCCCCTCCCGCACCGGAGTCCGCAAATCCCGCGACGTGCTCGCCAGCGCAATGATCTCCCCACCCGCCGTCCGCACCGGCACCTTCGCCGACACAAACCAGTCCACCCCGCCATTCGGCTGCGTGATCATCTCCAACCGATCCCGCACCGCCACGCCACCACTGAACACTTCCTCGTCCTGCACCTCATAACCAGCCGCCAGAATCGCCGGAAACAGATCCCGCGCCGTCCGCCCGATGATCTCATCCCGATGCCGCAACCCAGCCCTCTTCACAAACGCCTCGTTTGCCGCCACATACCGCCGCGCCCGGTCCTTCACCAGAAACAACACGTCCCCCACCCCATCAAAAAGCATCTCCGCAGCCTCCAGCCCAGGCGCCCGCCCCAGCACCGCTTCCCTTAGCGCTAACGCAAAATTGCCGCTCGCCGACATCCCGCACCCTTCACCCGGTTCCCACGGAACTCCAGGCGCATCTGCCCCCGCTTTTGTATTTTTTCGTCATCCCTCCACCGGAATATCTCCACGACTCTTCCCCCGTCTGACCCCAGATTGCCTCCATGACGCAGTCTTCCTCATCCGATCTCCGCTTCGCTGAACAAGTCGCCGACCGCGCCGCCCAATTGCTCGCCGCCGCCCTCGCTTCCCAAACCCGTCCCGAACGCGCCGAGGCCGCCAAACTCGGCCGCCTCATGGCCGACGCCAACGGCAAGGCCTTCACTTTCGCCATGGTCGATGAGGTCTTCCGCAGCAGCCAACCCTCCGTCTCCGCCAACCGCTGGCGCAGGCTCCTCAACCAGTTCGGCACCCCCGCCTACCTCCCTCCCGTCGACCGCCTCCTCATGCGCGCCGCCGCCTTCGGCAGTCTCCTCCTCCCCCGCTTCGTCATGGCCGCCGTCTCCCGCCGCATGCGCGCCGACAGCGCCCGCGTCATCCTCCCCGGCGAACCCGCACCCCTCCACGCCTACCTAGCCTCCCGCTCCGCCCAGGGCTTCCGCATCAATCTCAACCATCTCGGCGAAGCCGTCCTCGGCGAACAGGAAGCCCAGCACCGTCTCAACGCCGTCCTCGCTCACCTCGCCGACCCATCCGTCTCCTACATCTCCGTCAAAATCTCCGCCATCTTCAGCCAGATCAGTCTCATCGCATGGGACCACACCCTGGCCATCATCACCGACCGCCTCCGTCTCCTCTTCAGATCCGCCGCCTCACTATCCAAATTCGTCAACCTCGACATGGAGGAATACCGCGACCTCCACCTCACCATCGCCGCCTTCCGCTCGGTCCTCGACGAACCTGAATTCCACAGTCTCTCCGCAGGCATCGTCCTCCAGGCCTATCTCCCCGATTCCTTCCAGGCCCTCACCGACCTGACTTCATGGGCCCGCCAGCGCGTCGCCTCCGGCGGCGCCCCCATCAAGGTCCGTCTCGTCAAAGGCGCTAACCTCGCCATGGAATCCGTCGAAGCCGAACTCCACGGCTGGCACCCCGCACCCTATCCTTCCAAAGCCGACACCGACGCCAACTTCCGCCGTCTCCTCGCCTTCGCCGTCCAACCCGAAAACGCCGCCGCCGTCCGCCTCGGGGTCGCCTCACACAATCTCTTCGACGTCGCCCTCGCCCTCACCCTCCGCGACCACTTCAAGGTCTCCCACCTCGTCGAAATCGAAATGCTCGA
>JAIXPK010000449.1 GCA_027486335.1 Verrucomicrobiaceae bacterium
CGATGGGAGCGGCGATTGAGAGTTTTGACGGGGCGGCGGCGATTGAGGTGCCGCGGGTGCGGTTTGCGCCGGTGAAGACGACTGGGGATTTGCTGGTGGTGCGGAGCAGTGCGTGCCGGCTGACGGATGATTTCCGGCTGGAGCTGGAGCCGTCGCGCGGCGGGGAGCCGCCTGTGGTGGATCTGGATGGGAAGCTTTACAAGATGGTGGACGGGCTGGAGCGATTGGCGGGTCGAGGGGTGCCGTGTCTGAAGGAATGCGGGCGATTGACGGTGAAGGGAGAGGTGGTGTTTGAGCCGGGAGTGGTGGTTCGCGGGGATGCGGCGTTTGTGAATGAGGGGAGCGGGCCGCTGGTGGTGGCGGCTGGGGAGTATGGGACGGGAGTGGTGCAATCCTGACAATGGTATGGAGCGGACGCGTGCGGCGATAGCGGACGGGAACGGCGGGTTCAGCCTTGAGACGATCGAGGTGGGTGCGCCGGGTCCCGGTGAGGTGCTATTGGCGGTGAAGGCTTGCGGGATTTGCCATACGGATCATGCGTCGCTGCGGTGGGGGAGGCCGCTGGTGATGGGGCATGAGGGGGCTGGGGAGGTGGTGTCGGTGGGGGAGGGTGTGGAGCGGGTTAGGGTGGGTGACCGGGTGGTGCTGAACTGGGCGATTCCGTGTGGGGAGTGTTTTCAGTGTCGGGACGGGCATGCGGTGCTTTGCGAGACGAGTCGGCCGGCGCATGTGATGGAGCGTTCGGCGGGGCATGCTCGGGCGGAGGGGACGACGTGGCGCGGGGTGGCGGTGGACCGGTCGTTCAACATCGGGACGATGGCTGGATTGACGCTAGTGCGGGAGGCGGCGGTGACGTTGCTGCCGGAGGGGGTGCCGTATGCGGTGGCGGCGATTGCGGGGTGCGGGGTGATGACTGGGTATGGATCGGTGATGAATGCGGCGCGGGTGTCGAGCGGGGCGACGGTGGCGGTGGCGGGTTGTGGCGGGGTAGGATTGAATGTGATTCAGGCGGCGAGGATAGCGGGGGCGAGCGTGATTGTGGGATTGGATGCGCGGGAGGGGGCTTTGGAGAATGCTCGGCGGTTTGGGGCGACGCACACGTTTCTGATGGATCGGGAGGATGCGGAGTTCCGGGGTGCGGGGGAATATGTGAGGGGGTTGACGGACGGGCGGGGTGTGGATTTTGCGTTTGAGGCGACGAGTGTGGCGGCGCTGGCGTTTCTGCCGCTGGTGCTAGTGAGAGATGGCGGGATGGCGCTGCAGGTGAGCGGGATCAACGATGCGGTGACGGTGGCGATGCCGAGGTTCATGTGGAACAAGCGGTATGTGACGCCGTTGTATGGGGATTGCGTGCCGGAGCGGGATTTTCCGCGGGTGTTCGGGCACTATCTGAGCGGGGCGCTGCGGCTGGACGAATTGGTGACTCGGACGTATCCGCTGGAGCGTGCGGCGGAGGCGATGGACGACATGATGAGCGGGCGGAATGCGAAGGGAGTGATCCTTTTCGACTGAGAAGTTATGGAGAAGCGATTTCGGACGGTTGAGTTATCGGATCCGGCACTGGAGAGCGGCGGGTTGCGGATGATGACGGTGAAGAGCGGGGCGCTGCGGCGTCGCGGGGATCTAACGTTGTGGGTGCCGGGGAGTGTGGTCGAAGGGATGCCGCTGGTGGTGCTGCTGCATGGGGTTTACGGGAGCCACTGGGCGTGGGCGTTGAAGGGTGCGGCGCATATGACGGCGGCGGCGCTGATGGAGGCCGGGGAGATTCCACCGATGGTGCTAGCAATGCCGTCGGACGGGCTGTGGGGGGATGGATCCGGGTATGTGCGGCACGCGAGTGGTGAGGATTACGAGTCTTGGGTGCTGGATGATGTGCCGGCGGCGGTGGGGATGGCGGTGCCGGAGGTGGCGATGGGGTCGCCGTTGTTTCTGGCGGGATTGAGCATGGGTGGGTACGGGGCGTTGCGGCTGGCGGCGCGGAGCGGGGGGCGGGTGCGGGCGGCGTCGGGGCACTCGAGTGTGACGGACTTCCGGAGATTGTCGGTGTTTGTGGAAGAGGCGCTGGAGGGGTGTGGTGTGCCGGAGGGTGAGAGTGCGCTGATTGACCTGATGAAGCGGCATCGCGGGGAGTTGCCGCCGGTGCGTTTTGACTGCGGGACGGAAGATCCGCTGCTGGAGGACAACCGGGAGTTGCGGGCGGCGCTGGTGGCGGAGGGGATTCCGCATGAGTATGAGGAATCGCCGGGGGGCCATGAATGGCCGTACTGGCGGGCGCGGGTGGCGGACAGCCTGCGGTTTTTCGCGGCGGCGCTGTGAGGGTGGGCCGGGTCGGGTCAGGTGGTGGGCGGAGCGGCGGCGCGGAGGGCGAGGACGTGATCGATGGCTTTGACTAGCATGTCGAACTCGAGATTGACGAGACGGCCTTTGGAGAAGGAGGCGAGGGTGGTGACGGCGTGGGTGTGCGGGGTGATCCAGCAGGTGAAGTCCGTGGGGGATCGATCTGCGATGGTGAGGGAGATGCCGTCGATGGTGATGGAGCCGCGGGGAATGAGGAGAGCGGCGGCGTTTTCCGGGATGGAGATGACGAAGCGGTGGTCCTGGCCGATGGTTTCGTAGGCGAGGACGGTAGCGGTTTGGTCGATGTGGCCCTGGACGAAGTGGCCGCTGAG
>JAIXPK010000186.1 GCA_027486335.1 Verrucomicrobiaceae bacterium
GAAAACGACCCTCGGGCAGGGACCCGGGAACCCTCGGGCCCCCTTCGAGTCAGGGCTCAGAGCGCCGGCGTCACCCGCCCAAGCAGGTCAAATCCAGACCAAACACGGACACCGTTGCCTCGCACACCCAGCCACCAACCGCCTCCCCACCCCGAAGAGGTCCGTCCAATCATCCTCTCCACCCCCACCCTCGCACTGCGAACAACCACCAAGAGGTCCACACGCCACACCACCAAGAGGCCTGTCTACCTATCCTCGAGCACCCACCCACCTGCCGCCTCCGCGCCTCCCCCCAAGAGGCCTGTCTACCTGTCCTCGGACTCCCCCCCCCATGAGGCCTGTCCACATTTCCTCCCGAACCAGCCATCCGCTTCTTCGCGCCTTCGCGTGGGACCCATTTCTCCCAACGCGCCCCTCTCAAATCTCAAATCTCAAATCCCCCTGCCCCTCCCCTCACCCGGAGCTTGCATTCCACCCCCGTTCCGGGTTCAATACCCCCATGCCCGCCCTCCTCCGCCTCGTCTCGCTCATGGCCCTCCTCACCGGCTCCCTCGCCGCCGGCGGCCGGTCCACCCCGCTCTACATCGGCTTCCACTCCGAGGCCGACGAAACCGATAACCCCAAAATGATGCGCCAGGAGGTCATCGACGGCGAAGTCTACCGCTTCCACGTCTCCCCCGATCTCGTCACCAGGCACTTCTCCTCCTTCTACTCCTTCGCCGCCGACGACGGCTCCATCGGCGTCGCCCTCAAACTCACCGAAGCCGGCCTACAGGCCCACCAAGTCATGGTCTCCATGGTCCGCGGCAAACTCACCCGCGTCATCGTCAACGGCCGCCCAGTCGACGTCCAGCGCATCACCGCCCCGCGCAACTTCGACGGCTACATGGTCATCTGGCAGGGCCTCACCGAAGCCGACCTCAAACTCATGTCCAAAAAACTCCGCCGCCTCGACCCTCCGGAGCCGCCCATCGAGTAACCCCGCCCTCGGCACGCCTCCCTCACGCATGCGCCCTCCGCTCCCGCGGCCCCACCGCGCCCTCGCACTCGCCGCGGCCCTCGCCCTCGCAGCCTGCCACCGCTCCGAGGAACCCCCGCCATCCACCCCCGAACCGGTTCTCGCCCCTTCCCCGACGCCCACACCCGTCCCAGCCCCCCCTTCGCCTCCACCTCCCCCTCCCAAACCAGTCCGCACCGGCCCGACCTTCTCATTCCCCACCGACAACAAAGCCCTCATCTCGAACGACCCCGCCGCGTTCTTCATGTTCGTCGACCGCTACAACCCCAAGGACCGCACCACCTCGCAGGTCTGGCAAGGCGGCTCCTACGGCTTCGTCCGCAACGCCCGCACCACCACCCACGGCGAGGTCTTCACCAAGTTCCACGAGGGCATCGACATCGCCCCCGTCACCCGCGACCCCAAAGGCGAACCCACCGACCCAGTCCGCGCCATCGCCGACGGCACTGTCGTCTACACCCTCAAACCTCCTCTCACCAGCAACTACGGCAACTACCTCGTCGTCGCCCACCCTTGCGGCCCCAAAGCCGGCACCTTCTACAGCCTCTACGCCCACCTCCACCACATCGATGCCACCGTCGGCACCACCGTCCGCCGCGGCGACCAACTCGGCGTCATGGGCCACACCGGAGCCGGCATCGACCGCCGCCGCTCCCACCTCCACCTCGAAATCGCCCTCCTCCTCAGCGAACACTTCGACGACTACTACGCCAAACACAATCGCAGCCCCAACGGCCACGGCAACTTCCACGGCAGCAACCTCACCGGCATCGACGCAGCCGCCTTCCTCTCCGCCGCCCAGCGCGACCCCGGCCTGACACCAGCCGACTTCCTCAAAAACGACCAACCCCTCTGGCGCGCCCTCGTCCCCTGCCGCGACGGCGCAGAACTCGACATCGCCCGCCGCTACCCATGGCTCCGGAAACCCGGCCCACCCGCAGCCTCATGGGAAATCGCCCTAAACGGCGCAGGCGTCCCCCTCTCCATTGCCCCATCCTCCCAGCCCGTCCAGTTCCCCGCCGTCTCATGGGTCCGCCCCTCACCCACCTCCCACTCATGGGCCTCCCGCAACCTCCTCTCAGGCTCCGGCAACACCGCCACCCTAGCCACCGAAGGAGCCCGCTACCTCCAACTCCTCTCCGGCGACTTCTAGACCCCCAATAACCAGAGTAGAAGCGGCGTCCAACCGCGTGCCTTCGAACCCGCCGCCCCACCCCTCCCCCTCACTTCTTCTGCTGCTTCGCCAGCACCTCCAGATAATCCAGCAGACTCGCAAAATCCTTCACCGTCAGCTGATTCATCAACCCCGGCGGCATCAGACTCGTCGGCAACTTCTGCCGCTCCTGAATATCCCCCACCGCAATCTTCTGCTCGGCACCCGTCTGATTGCGGATCGTCACCTCCGTCGCACTCTCCTGCACCACAAATCCCATCACCGGATCACCCTTCTTCAGCACAAAGAAATTCGTTACAAACCCCTGAGCCAGCGTCTTGTTCGGGTTCAGAATCGCTTCCGCTAGCTCAGGCCGCTTGTACGTGTCCGCAATGTTCCCCAGATACGGACCCTTCTGCGCCACATCCTTCCGCACCGTGTGACAATTGTTGCAGGTCGCCTGCGCAAAAATCTGCGCGCCCACCACCGCGTCACCCTTTGTCTTCACCACCGCCGCAATCACATCCTCCACCTTCATCGTCTCGATCTTCGGCAGATCCGCGTCCGCCGGATCCAGCTTCAGCGCCTTCACCGCCACTAACGCCGCCGCCGCCACCGCCTTGTCCTCATCCTTCAGCGCCGCTAGCACCTTCGACGCAAATGGCCGGTGCTTGATCCGCGCCACCGCTTCCAGAATCTGCGCCCGCCGCCGCGCATCCGCCCACCCAGCCTCCAGCGACTTAATCCCCTGCTCACGCGCTTCCGGCGCACCCGAATTCCTGGCACTCAGCGCCAGCACCGCCGCTTCCGCCCACAAACTCCCCTCACCATCCACCTTCGCCGCCTGTTCCTCGAAATACGTGTGGAAATTCTCCAGCTTCGGAGCCCCCAGAAACGCCTGCACCGCCCGATCGCCAGCCTCCCGGTCATTCCCGAACCTCCCCAGCGCCACCGGCATCGCCCGCCACGCCTCCGCCCGATCCGTCTTCGTCAGAATCGCCACCGCGTCCGCCCGTTCGGAACCCGCCGTCTCCGCCGCCGTCGCCGCCTGCACCACCACCGGCACCGCTTCCTGCGGCACCCCGTCCTTCTTCACCAGCTGTCCTAGCAATGCACTCCGCACCTTCGCGTCCGTCGCCGCCAGCACCACCATCTGCCGCGCCGCCGCATCATCCTCAATCCGGTTGCGCGTCATCTCCCCAGCCAGCCACGCCGCTTCCTCTCCCTTCAAACGCCCTAGCACTTCTTGCAGCACCGCCAGCACCTTGCCCGACTCCGCCCACGTCTCCGGCTGATAGTACGGCCCGCGCGTGTCCGGCCGCGTGCCCCATGAATCCCCCTTCCACTCGCCCTCGTGGAAATGCAGCCGGCACAACGCCGCCAGCAATCCCCGCAACCGCGCCGAATCCCCTTCCTTCGCCACCCGCGCAATCAACCCGTCCACCACCGCCGACTCGTGCATCCTCATCAGCGCATACAACGCTCCCTTCCTCTGCTCATAAGTCGCATCCGCTCGATCCACGACCGAAAAACACGCGTCCGCCGCCTTCAACTCCACCAGCGCCCGGAACGCCGTGTGCGCAATCACCGGATCCGCATCCCCTAGCAACGGTAGAATCGCCACCGCTCCCTCCATCTTCCCAGTCCGCGCCAGCGCCACCGCAGACTCCAGCCGCACCCTCACATTCTCCGACTCGCAACCCGCCTTCAAAACCGCCAGCGGCGCACTCGCCGCAGAAACCGGCCGGTCCGCCAGCGCCCGGATCACCCAGGCCTGAATGTCCCCGATCTTCGCCAGCGACGCGATCGCCTCCGTGCTCTTCCCTGCCGTCGATTCATTCACCGCAAACACCGCCGCCACCCGCGAAGCCAGCGGCGACGCCCCATTCCCGGCCAGCGCCACCAGCGCCTTCACCGTCGCCTCCGACGGCGCACCCCGACGCCCCAGCGCACGCACCGCTTCCAACCGCCGCCGCGCACTCGGGCTCTCCAGCAGCTTCACCAACTCCCCATCACTCGCCTTCTCAAAGTCCGGCAATGCCTCCGGCGTGTAACCCTTCGGCTTCACCCCAACAATATACCCCACGTCTTCCCCTCCGTAATTGAACGACGCCCCCCGCCAGCTCGCCGCATACAACCGGCTCATCGCGTCAGGATCCACATCCGTCACCCGCGTCATCCCGATGAACTCCCTCACGTCATCTTTGAAAGTCGCACCGTTAGGCGTCACATGATGGCTGTACGTGAAACTCCGGCCCCAATCGCACGTCAGTGGCACATTCGCATAACGCTCCGGATAACCCGGCTCATTCAACCACGCCCCGCCGCACCCCGACCCGCCGCCATACTCCGCCAGCGGCTTGATGTGCTCATCCCCGAAATTCATATACAGCCGCGGATACCCATGGTCCTCCATCCCCGTGAAATGGTGAAACCGCATGTCCCAGCCACCACCGTCATTCGTGTTATCACGGCAGAACCCGTCCAGCAGCGGACTCATCGCCACATCCAGAATGTTCCGCGTCCCCGTCGTGTACACCTGCAGATCCGTCCCGTCAGGCCGCACCCGCACCACCCCGCCATAACGGAACTGCAGCTTCTTCCCGTCCGTCCCCTCAGCCTCCACAAACCCGAAGTCCCCCGTCGCCACATAAAGCCAGCCATCAATCCCTAGCGTCAACCCATTCGTCGTGTGGTCCGCCGGCCGGTCCGCAAAACCGAACGCAATGTTCTTCACCAGAATCTTCTGCTCGTCACTGACACCGTCCCCGTTGTGGTCAATGAACGCACTCAGATGCGGCGGATGCACCAGATACAACCGGTCGTGATCCCACACTGCTCCCCGCGGACTGTCCACATCCGACACATACAGATTCGACTGATCCGCACGCCCGTCCCCATCCAGATCCTTCAACCGGATGATCGATCCCCGCAGCGGCTTCCGGTCCAGCGACCCGTTCTTGTCGCACGAAACAAACAACGTCCCGTCCGGAGCCGCCGCCACATACACAGGATAATTCGCCGCCGGCGGCGTCGCAAACACACTCACATCAAACTCCGCAGGCACCTTCACATCCGACAGCACCTTCCCGTCATCCGCTCCAGCCGCCGCCGTCGCACTAACCACCTCCGTCTCCGTCCCGTGCACCGCCAGTTCCCAGATGCTCCCCCAACCGCCCGCATCAGTCCCCAGAAACGTCACCCTCACATGCCTGACACCATCCCGCTTGAACGCCACCTCGCTCGTCCCCTTCAACACATTCTTCGACCCGTCATACAGCATCTCCCACGCCTTCCCGTCCGCCGATCCCTCCACCTTGTACCGGTAAATCGCGTGCGATCCCTCCCACGCAATCCTCGCCCCCATCACCGTCTGCGCCTTGCCCAGATCAACCTCCACCCATTCCCCCGCCTGCGCCCCGTTCGCACACCACCGCGTCGCCGCCTTCCCATCCACCGCATTCGCCGCCACATTGTTCTTCCCGCCCTCCTCCGACGACGCCTTCGCCTTCTTCCCTAACGCCACATTCACCGGCACCCGCTTCGGCTCCGCACGCTTCACATAATCCTCAGGACGCTTCCCCGCCGACCACACAATCCCTCGCGCCAGCAGATCCAGAAACTTCCCGTCGCTCACCGTTTCGTTATGGTGCCCCAGCGTCGTCCCGAACACCCGCGCCTTCCCCATGTAATTGCTCGTCCACACACACGGCTCCGCCTTCCCGTTCTCCTGATTCTTCGACTCCCCTAGCACCGTCGTGTCGGGCCACACTTTATCAATCCAGTACAACTCCCCAGCCGGATTCGCCCACGCCGGCCCCCATCCCTGCATCACCGGATGCCCCGCGTTCACATTCCGCACCTCATGCGGATAATGCGCCCCGTGACGATGCGACGTCACCCCGCAGAACTTGAACCATTCCTCCGTCCCGTCCCGGTAGCAATGCATCGCACAGTGAATCACCACACCCGGCTTCCCTTCCTTGTGCGGCTTCAGAATCCGCTGCGTCCACTCCGGATCCTTCACATCCGCATAACACTCGTTATGCACAATCACATCGTACGCCGCCGCCCAGTTCGCATCCTCATACACCTTCATCTTCGACGCCGTCGATGTATTCGGATCCAGAAACACCGTGAACTTCACATTCGCCCGCTCCTCAACCCCCGCCGGAATCAGATCCGCCTGCGCCGGATAATCATGACAGCAGCCCCCGGTAATATACAGCACCTTCAGCGGCTCGACAGCACCAGCCGTCAGCACCGTTCCAGCCAGCAGAGAAGCGACAATTCGTGAGGTCATAAGCAAAAATACAGTTCCGGAAAATCGACCCTACTGGCCCCCACCACCCCACCCTTGTCAAGCCCGACGCAGACCCTCCCTCGGTCGGGGCCACCTCCCCGAATCCGAACTTCGCGCTGGTGTCAGGATGGCCACGAGACCAGTTTGCTCCCCTCACGCTTCGCCCCGCCCGTCATGGTCCCGCCCATTCCCAACTTCCCGCTGACCCGGCTCTGGCCGGGAGTTGTCCTCTCCATGCTCCTCGCCGGAGGGATCGTCAACGCCGCCCCGCCCGCCGCCCCAGGCAATGCCGCCGCGACCTCCCTCGCACCGGACCGAGCCCGCATCTCATGGACCGACCTCTCCGACAACGAGTCGGCTTTCGTCGTCGAACAGGGCGAACCCGCCTCCGCACCCGTCGTCTGGTCCCCCGTCGCCGAGGTCGCCGCCGATCTCACCTCCGCCGAAGTCGGCGGATTGCTGCCAGCCACCAACTACTCATTCCGAATCGTGGCCGTGAACGCCGACGGCAGAACCCCGACCTCGCCCCTCTCCCTCAGGACTCCGCCTCCCGGCGGCACCTTCCTCGGCCCCGCCCATGAATCCAACGGCATTTACTCGTTCGCCATGTCGGGCCCCAACCGCATCGAACGCTTCTCCCTCGCCTCCCGCCAGTGGCTAAACCCACTGCCAATGCTCCAGCCAGCCAGCGCCATCTGGACCGACGAACTCGCCACCTACGCCGCCGAAGACAAACTCGTCGTCCGCTGGGACCACGCCACTTCCACCCGAAGCATCTTCATCACCGCTGGCGCAAAGATCACCTCTCTGTTCATCGCCGGCGACTCCCTCGGCATCTTCTACGGCCCCCTCGAGATTTTCAACCGCCGCACTGGCGCATGGCTCCTCAGAGATTTTCTCTTCGCACCAGGCGTCGCCAGCACCGGCTTCTCCGGCCCGAGCGTCGACGCCGCCACCGGACGCGTCTTCTACCGTACCAACGGCATGGTGCACCCAGATATCTTCAGTTTCGATTCCGTTACGTCGGCCTTCCACTTCGTGCTATGGAGCAATCGAGCCAACTTCCGCAGATATCCGGCCGCCTCATGGACCCGCGTATTTGCGCGCGGCACCCGGGTCATGGACGACGCAGGCTCCATCTTCAGCACGTCCGGCCTGTCCTATCTGAACTCCTTCGGCCCCCTCAGAATCGACGACGTCACCTTCCTCGGCGACTTCGTCCCCATCGTCCTCCGCGGCGCTCAACTCACCGCCTACGCCACCAACATGGAGGTCCGCGGCTCCGCCTCCATCACCGCAAAAAAAGGCCTCCGCGTCGCCATCTCCGGCGATGACGCCCTCGTCTTCCACGCTGACGAAAACTCCACTCGCGGCATCGGCTTCGAAGCTGTCCCGCTCCGCTCCCTCAATGCCCCGGCTGGTGGTCTCCCCGCCGACCCCAACGGTCTCCGCTTCACTCCCGACAACGCCATCGCAGACCGCAACGGTTCCATCTGGCTCGCTAGCGGAATCCACTCCTCTTTGTTCCAATGGTCGCCCGTCTCCCGCTCCTACACCCGCAGCATCCCTCTGTCTGCTATCCCCGGCTCCATGGCTTACGACCCGGATACCCACCGGCTGTTCTTCACCGAACCCGTCAACAGCCGCGAAATCCTCTCTCTGAACCTCAACGAGGACTTGCCTCGCGGCACTCCTTTCGCCCGCACCGCCAGCACAGCCCTCACATTCACCGGCAATCACCTCCTCGCCGCCGGCGGCGGTGACGGCAGATTCTTCCTTCTCGACCGCAACGGCAATCAGTCCGCCACTTTGAGCGGTCAGGGCATCATCGGCAGGCACATCGCATGGGATCCCTTCAACCGCCGCATCTGCTTCGTCGCCCCGGTCTCATCCGGCTCCGCCATCTCCACGATCGACATCACCCCGGCCAACACTTTCGGCACATTCCGCCCGGGAGTCATCGAACCCACCAACACCCAGTTCTTCCCCCTCCGCTTGAGCGGCGATGGCAACCTCGTCGCCACGAGCAAAGGCGTTGTTCGCCGCACTAGCGACTTCAGGGTCGAACGCCAGCTCCGCGGCACCGTCATCACCGACTTCATCTGGCTCGGCAACCGCCTCGTCACTCTCGAATGGGTGTCCTCCTCACTATCACGTCTCCAGCGCTGGTCTCCCGCCTTCGACCGCGAACGCGCCGCCCTCCTCCCCGGCACCGCCCACCGCGTCCTCGCCCTCCCGGATGGCGGCTTCGCTGTCATCACTCTAACGTCCGCAGGCTCTCCTGCCATCCACCTGCTCGACGCCTCTTTCTCGCTCTCCCATTCAGACGATCCCGCGCCGCTCTCCATCGTCTCCCCTCCGAACTCTCTCCGCGTCCCCTTCGCCACCGAAGCATCCTTCGAAGTCCTCGCCCTCGGACGCCCTCCCCTCCAATACCAGTGGTTCAAAGAACAACAACCCATCGCCGGAGCCTCCGGAAGCGCCCTCCGGATCCCTAACGCCGGTTCCCGCGCCGCAGGCCGCTACCACGTCCGGGTCTCCGACGCCTCCTCCCACGTCGACTCGCCAGTCTTCGAACTCGCCGTCGGCCCGGTCTCCCCTTCCCCATGGCGCTTCCGCAGCAGTCTCCTCGTCAGCAGCACCGGCCAGATTCGCGAGTTCCTCGACGACGACGACGGCACGCTCGTCCAGTCAATCCCTGTCCCCACTCCCCCTTCAGCGCCCTCCCCGGACTCGCCCGCCGTCCTCGCTGGCGTCGCTTCAGACCGCATGGGCCGGCTCCACGTCATCAACCGCGTGCGGTCCGGAAGCATCTACATCAATCACCTCAGTACCTACGACCCAGGCATGCAGCGCTGGATTCACCGAGAAGCCCGCGACATCGGCCCCACTATCGTTTCCGCCGGCGACTGGCTCATCTCCACCTACGGCAGAATGCACAGCCAATCCGGCACATGGGACTTGTTCCCGAGCCTTGACGACGCGACAACCATGCGCCCGGCAGGCACTCCGGATGGCACCCCCATCACCATGGACGACGACGGCACTGTCCGCCGGTTCGATCC
>JAIXPK010000133.1 GCA_027486335.1 Verrucomicrobiaceae bacterium
GCTCCGACCCTCACCACCGCCACCACCCTCCCCCGCCCAAACCCTCCCGCCACCTTCGCCATCGACCGCGCCTCATTCCCCTCACAAGGCACGCTCCTCCTCGAGTTCCCCTCGGAACCCGGCGCTCTCTATCAAATCCAGTACAGCGACAACGGCCTCAACTGGCTCGACTCCCTCTCCCGCCTCCGCGCGGCCGGCACCAGAACCCAGTGGATCGACCAGGGATCCCCACGCACCGCCTCCCCTCCAGGCTCAGGCTCCCGCTTCTACCGCGTCAAACGCCTCGCTGGTTCCTGAATACCTGAGCTTTCGAGCAGGACAGCCCCTGCTGCCATTCCAATTCCGCGCGTTCCGATCAACAGGCCGGAACGCCCCCACCGTTCCTGACTTCCATCGTGATTCTCCTATCCGAACCAGCCGCCCGCCCCACTCGCGATCCCCATGCCTCTCCCTGATGATCCCCCCCGGAACCAGTCCGCTCTGCATCCCCGGAACCGTCATCAGGGCAGATATGACTTTGCCGCCCTCGTATCCTGCGTTCCGGAACTGAAAGCCTTTCTGAAGGTGCTGCCGGATCAGTCTCCTACCATCGATTTCTCCGACCCTGCTGCAGTCCGCCTGCTGAATCAGGCGCTCCTCGCGCATCATTATGGAATCAGGCACTGGTGGCTCCCCCCTGGCTTCCTCTGTCCGCCAGTTCCCGGCCGGGCAGACTATCTCCACGGTCTGGCCGATCTCCTCGCCGAACAGGACGGCAAGGTGCCCCGCGGCCCCGACGTCCGGATCCTCGACATCGGGGTCGGCGCAAGCTGCATCTACCCTCTCCTCGGACATGCCGAATTCGGGTGGCACTTCGCCGGTTCCGACATCGAACCCGCCGCCCTCGCCAATGCCGCGGCCGTTCTCCACGCCAATGGTCTGGAACACGCCATCACACTCCGGCACCAGTTGCAGCGGGGAAAAATCTTCGACGGCGTCATCATGCCCGGCGAGCATTTCACCGCCACGATGTGCAACCCTCCATTCCACGCCTCCGCCGCTGAAGCCGCACGCGCCAGTCGCCGCAAATGGCGGAATCTCGGCATCAACGATTCCACCCGCACCGGTTCCACTGCCCCAACCCTCAACTTCGGCGGTCAGACCTCCGAACTGTGGTGCACCGGTGGCGAGGCTTCGTTCATAAAACGCATGATCAGGGAAAGCCGCGATCTCGGAGCGCAGGTCAGGTGGTTCTCCTGCCTCGTCTCCCGCTCAGAACACATCGACGCCATCGCCCAGCAGCTGAAGAAACTCGGAGCCGAAGCCGTCAGGATCGTCCCCATGGGACAAGGTTCCAAACAGTCCCGCTTCGTCGCATGGTCCTTCCTCGAAAAGCTCAATCTTCTTCCTCGTCATCCTCCGCGCTGATTCCGTGCTCCGCGAGAAGCGCCGTCAATCGCGCCTTGTCCTTGAAAAGCTCAATGCAGAACTCCGCGACCCGAATGACATCATCGAGATGATTGAAGTGGAAATAGCACGCACTGCCCTCGCAATTATCAAAATACCCCCCGGGGTGTTTCCCCTCGGGATGCTGGATCAGATTGTTGTCGTCGATGATCCCACATAGGATCTCGCCCATCAGGTGCCCATCGATTTCTTCACCACCAGGGGCGATTCCCACGGCTTCTTCCAGAATCTGGAAATCGTAGAACCCAAGGCGCACATCCTGATTTTCCTCATCCCGCTGGTCCTCTATGCAGAAGGGCTCAAAGGTAGTATCGTCTGATCCATGCTCGTCGAATTGCGGTGTCTTCATTGGTGGAATCGGGATGTCGTGAATAGGCTAACTGGAAAGTGTACCGGCTTCGGCTCACCGGTTCCGGCGAAGCATCTGTCTGCTCCCCGAAGGGCCGCCGCACCGGCACGATGCTCGGCCGTCTGAAACTGAATGCAAGTTAGCAAGCACTGATCCATCTTGGCCAAACGGAGCGGATTTGCGAGCACATCCATTGCCCATCCTCACCACCCCCTCTCACTCCCGCCAGTACACATCCCCCGCAGGACTCGCTCCCGCCGTCCGCTTCACCCCCGGCAGATTAGCCGCAAGGTGATTGAGCGCATGATGAACATCCTCAGCCTCAAGCCCCGCTGCCGCACCAATCGCCTCCGCCGTCTGCGGCACCGCCGTCAGCCCAGCCTTCACCGCCGCCAGCTTCGCTAGAAAATCCGCCGCCGCCTTCTTCCCAGCCTCAACGCCCGGCTGGTGATACGCATTGATCCCCACCAGCGTCGCATAGAACCCCACCGCCCGCTCGAACGCCGCAATCAGCATCCCTAGCGTAAACGCATCCACCCGCGCAATGCTGATCGTCATATTCTCCCGCCCGCTCTCATGCAGCGCCTGCCGCGTCCCCCGCAGAAATCCCTGCAGATAATCCGCAGGCGTCACCCCCGGCTCCACCTCCAGCGGCACCCCGCCACCCTCCCGCACCTCAATGAACGTCGCAAAGAAGTTATTCACCCCGTCCCTCAGCTGCTGCACATACGCATGCTGATCCGTCGACCCTTTGTTCCCGTACACCGCAATCCCCTGATGCACAGTCTTGCCCTCAAGATCGTGCTCCTTCCCTAGCGACTCCATCACCAGCTGCTGCAGGTACTTGCTCATCAGCACCAGCCGGTCCTTGTAAGGCAGCACCACCATGTCCTTCGCGCCACGCCCGCCCGTCGCATGATGCCACATCAATGCCAGCCGCATCGACAGATTCTCCCCGGCCGGCAAAGTCCGCGTCTTCTCATCCATCGCCGCCGCCCCCGCCAGCAGCGCATCCACATCCACACCCTGCAGCGCCGCAGGCACCAACCCCACCGTGCTCATCACCGATGTCCGACCACCCACCCAGTCCGTCATCGGAAAAATCCGCAGCCACCCATGCTCTAGCGCATACGCCTCCAGCTTGCTCTTGATCCCGCCAGCCGCCGTCCCCGTCACCGCCACCGCATGCTTCGCAAAGTCCAGCCCGTGCCGCTCATAAAACGCCTTCGCCGCCAGCATCCCGTTGCGCGTCTCCGGCGTCCCCCCGCTCTTCGAAATCACCACTGTTAGAGTCTCCGCAATCGCACCGCCAATCCCACCCAGCACCCGCTCAATCCCATCCGGATCCGTGTTGTCAAAGAAGCTCGTCTGCATCGCCGCCTGCCACCCATCCACCAGACAATCCGCCACCAGCTGCGGCCCCAGCGCCGACCCGCCAATCCCGATCACCAGCAACCGCTTGAACTTCCCGCCCCCGGTCGGTGCCACCTCGCCCCCATGCACCGCCGCCGCAAACGACTTCGCACTCGCAATGTCCCTGACAATTTCCTCCCGGATCCCCGCATCCGGTGCCAGCGACGGCGTCCGCAGCCAGTAATGCCCCACCATCCGACCCTCATCCGGATTCGCCACCGCTCCAGCCTCCAACTCCGCCATCGCCGCCATCGCCCGCTCCGCCGCCGCCCCCATCGTCTCGAAATACCCATCCGGATAATTCATCCGGCTGACATCAAGGCTGATGCCGAGGTCTTCGTAACGGATGATCGAGGCGCAGTAACGGTTCCAGAGTGCAGCGGACATATGGCGGAGGTAGCGGGTCAGGGCCCTCCCCCGCAAGCGGCAAGTTGCGTGCCACCCCACCTTCACCCTCAACCCTTCGCCGCCGCCGTCCCTGCACACGCCGGACAATGACACGCCGTCCGACCCCTCAATTCCTCCCGCACCAGCTCCCCGCCACACCGCGGACACCGCCCCCCATCCTTCCATCGATGCCGGAACAACCACGTCGCCGGCGGATCGCTCCAATCCTTCCCGATCGTCCGCATCGCCCCCCGCGCCACCGCCCGCACCTCCCGATGCACCGCCACCGGATCCACCTCGCCCGCCAGAACCCCCGGAGCCACCCGCATCCGCCACACCACTTCATCCGCCATCCAGTTCCCCACCCCCGGAAACATCGCCTGCTCCAGCAGCAACGCCTTCAGCGGCGTCCCCCGCCTCCTTCCCAGAAACTCCCCCACCCGCGCCACCGTGAACCCCCTCGACAACACCTCCGGCGGCAATCCCAGCCACCACTCCGGCAACGCCTCACCCTCATCCCATCCCACCCGACCAAACATCCGCGGATCCCGGAACACCAGCGCCGCATCCGCCGTCACCAGCACCAGATGATCATGCTTCCCTCCCTCAAAATCCGGCCGCTCCGCCCTCAATTCACCCGTCATCCCAAGATGCACACTCAACCACCCACCTCCGCCAAACCCGAACAACAACTGCTTCCCATGCCGCCTCACCCCCTCCAGCGCGCGTCCCTCCATCCCCGCAACCAACACCTCCGCCTCCAACCCGCGAAACACCCGCGCCCCCTCATGCACCCGCACCGCCGTCACCCGACGACCCAATCCCGCATCCCATTCCCGGGAATACCACTCCACTTCAGCAAGCTCAGGCATATCCCTCCCTCTACGCCTCCCATCCCATCCCCAAACACACAAAAAAGGCGGGCAGGTTTAACCTGCCCGCCCCGGAAATTCTCGGAAGCACGTCCGAATGGTTCATCAGCGGCAGCCTTCGCTACCCGTCAATCCACATTAGGACTTATAACGCAAACGCTTCTTGTGGCGGTTAGCCCGCATGCGTTTCTTGCGCTTGTGCTTGTTGATCTTCGTTTTCCGTCTCTTTTTGAGAGAGCCCATGGCGGCAAATGTGTTTCTGGTGAATAATCGACACCGTCCGCCCGGAAGGGGCGGCGGAGGGAATCGGACACTAATGGGCCGATCTCCTTTTGCAAATGAAATTCGCACCCCTCTCGCTCTACCCTCAAAACGCCAGGTGCCCCAGCGCCAGCAACCCGTAATATGTGTACTCCACGTCCAGCGCATCGTCCGTCCAGTTGCCGTGAAACCCACCGTCCGCTGACCACAGGCTGTCAGTAAAATCCAGCAGCGCATCCCGGTCCGCCGCAAACGAACACTGCAATCCGTCCAAGGCGTGCAGCGCCACCGCCGTCGACAGCAGATCCGGAATCGGAGCCCCCGGAAACGCCTTGAACCCTCCCCCTGGATGCCGCTGCGCCAGCAGCCACGGCCCCAACTCCACCGGCGGGGTCCGCCTCAGCAACCGATGCAGCGACACCGCCGCCGCCGTCGCCGTCGTCGTCCCAAACGGCAACCCCGGCTCATTCGCATACCCGCCATCCACCGCCTTCAGCGACTCCAGACACCCCGCAATCGCCTCCGCCCCAGCCGGCACCAAACCCAAATCCCCCAGCGCCGCCCATCCCAGCAGGCACCCGTACGCCGTACACCGAACCGACCCCGCCCGCTGATGAAACCCCCCATCCGGCGTCCGCCACGCCTCCAATCGCGCCGCCATCCCTTCCTTCACCCCCGCTTCCGGCCGGAACACCGCCGGCAATGCCGCCCAGCAGCGCGCCAGGCAGCACAAATGCACAAAATCCAATCCCTCCCCGTCCCCATGCCCGCGTAGCCACTCCGCCAGCACGGCATGATCCTCCTCCACCCTCAGCGCCAGCAACCCCTCCACCCCGAACACCGTGTAGTACAAATCCGGCCGCCCCTCCCGATCCGGCCACGCGCCTTCCTTCGTCCTCGTCCGTCTCAAAAACGCCGTCACCAACTCCGCCGCTGACCCCAGCACCCCCGGAGCCAATCGCGCCACCTGCAGCATCTCCAGCCGGAAACTCATCGCATGCTCCTCAGTTTCACCATCCAGTGCTGACACACCGTACTCAGCCGCTCAAACTCCCGCACCGCTCCCTCCTGAAAATGCGGCGACTCATGCCCGTGCTCAAAATACACCACCCACGCAAACGTCGCGGCGCAGAATAACACAATCCAGATCAACCAGCGGGTCAGAGGCATGCAAAGGGGGTACTCTCAAAGCTCAGCACACTCCAGCCACCGCGTCCAGCGCTTTGCCTCCACCGCTCAACCCATCCCGCCCAACCCCGCCACCAGCGGCTCCGGATGCCCATGCCGCCCATCCTCCGGCACAAACAACCCCGGCATCCGCTCCGCCCATCCCTCATTCGCCGCCGGCGTGAACTGCGGCGAATTCAACTCCACCCCGTTCACCGTCGGCACATGCTGCGCCAGCAGACACGAATGCACCGCCGCCACCCCCGGATTGGTTAGATCCTGCACCGCCAGCCGCATCCCCCGCGCATGCGCCCACGCCCCGGCCACCAGATTGAAACTGTGCCCCTTGCACGTCTTCAGACAAATCCCGCTCCACCCCTGCGCCGCAATCACCGGCAGCACCGACGGCTCCATCAGCCCTTCATCCACTAACACCGGCTTCCGCCGCCCGATCTCCCCCCACTCAAACACATGCTGCCGAACATCCCGCCCCGTCGGCTGCTCCAGATACTCCAGCGCCGCATACGCCTCCCCATCCATCGCCTCCAGCACATCAAGATACGCCCCCACCGACGCACTGTCAGGATTCCCCTCGTTGCTGTCCGCACTCAGCCGCGGATGCGCCACCCCCAGCGCCCGAGCTGCCGCAAAAACCTCCACCGTCCGCCGCGCATCCGCCTCCGGATCCTTCCCATGCGTCTTCAGCTTGAACGCCCGAAACCCTCTCCCCACCACAAACTTCCGGAAATCGTCCTCCAGCGGATCCGTCCCGCTCACCACATACCACCCATCCACCCGCGCCACCGGCTCCGCCAGCAGCATCCGCCGGATCATCCCTAACTGCTCCACCCCGGCCGCCTCGTCATCCTCCATCCCGGGCTCATAAAGCCGAAACGCCGACCTCCCCAAGGCCCGCCCCACCGCATCGTGCACCGCCGCATCAAACGGACTCAGACACACCGAACCCGCCAGAAACGGAACCTCCCCGCGACACGCCGCATTCCGCTCCAGCATCGCCATCCCATGCGACAACGGATGCCGCGCCCCACCCATCCCCGGCAACTCCCCAGCCAGTCGCTCGCAGTACGACCGCATCGCCGCATCCCGCTCCGCATGACTCAACCCCGCATCCGGCCACGCCCACAAATCACTCAGATAAATGCACCCCCGACCCTCCGCCTCCACTCCCCCAACCCGCACCCGCACGGTCACCGTCGCCTCCGTAATCTCCGTAATCGTCCCGCTGCTCAACTGCAGGGGCTTCGCAAACGGCCGCTCCCGGAAAACCACCTCTGATGTTAGTATCGTGCTCTTCATGATAGCCATTCGTCCAGATGCTCCGCCACAAAACCATCGTCCGTCAGCCACGGATACGACGCCACCACCCGATCCAATTCCTCACTCTGCCCCGGCGACAGCACTTCCTCTTCGTCCAGGCACCGCACCGACGGCACCAGTCCCTGCCGCCTCAACACTTCCAGAATCCCCGGAATACACCCCCGAAACCCGTTCGCCGCACCAAACACCGCCGCATTCGCATCCGTCAGCGCCGCATTCCGCGTCAGCCATTCCCCAGAAATCTCTCCCTCCTCCCGCACCGACCGAATCTCCTCAAAAATCTCCACCGCCCGCCGCGTCCACACGCCCCACTGACCTAACAACCCTCCCGCAATCCTCCGACCCCCGGGCCACGGAGTCAGCAGATCCCCGATGATGTTATCGTCATTCCCCGTGTACAATCCCACATCCTCCCGACCCGACTCCGTCACCGCCCTCACCACATCCATCGTCTGATACCGGTTGAACGGCGCAATCTTGATCCCCACCACCCCCGGAATCTCCGCCATCTCCCGCCAGAACCCCGCAGAAAACACCCGCCCGCCCACCGCCGTCTGCAGATAAAACCCAATCACCGGCCGCACCTCCGCCACCGCCCTCACATGCGCCAGAAACGCCGCCTCACTCTCCCCGCCCCAACCCCCCGGACTCAGCAGCACCGCATCATACCCCAACCCAGCCGCCACCTCCGCCTCCCGCACCGCCTGCCCCGTCCCCCCGCACGCCCCCGCAATCCTAACCATCTCACCGCCCGACTCAGCCATCGTCTCCGCCGCCAGCGCCAGCACCGGCTCAAACAACCCATGCCTCTCCTCCCGAATCGCAAACTGCGTCGAATGCACCCCCACCGCCAACCCACCCGCCCCCGCCGCCGCATAATACCTCACCAGCGCCCGCTCATGCCGCTCCGACCACCGCCCGTCCTCCCCCAACGCCAGCGGCAACGCCGGAATCACCTGCCCTCTCAAAAATCGCTCGCGCCACATCTCACTCATCCCCCCCTCCTCCCCCATCTCCCCCTCCCGCGCAATCCCCTCCTCACCCCGCACCCGCGCCCCCCAACCAGCCCATCTCAAATCTCAAATTTCAAATCTCAAATCCCCTCAGCCAGCCGCAGGCTCTGGACTGCTGGGAGCATCACAGCTCTCAAAGTGGCACAGGCATCTTGCCTGTGACCCCAATCCCTTGCGAAAGTGGAAGCGCGGCCCGCCCTCCGAACCAGCCTCTCCCCACAAGAGCGCCGCAGGCCTTGAAATGCGGAAGCCTGCTGCCGCTTTCCCGGAGCCAGCCTGCTGGCCCGGTTCCATTCAAGCATCCCTCCCAACACGCCCCTGGGAGCGCTGAGCCCCAGCTCGGCACCCTCTCCCAACAAGCCATCTCCGTAAAAGCCCGGGAACGCGAGGCTCCGTACTCGCCCACCTCCCAAACCGCGAAGAGGTCTGTCTCTCTATTCAAAGTCGCGGCACCCTCCCAACACGCCCATCTCAAAAACCAGCCCTCTCACCACCAGGCCTCTCCCCGCCAGCCCTTCTTCTCGCACCCAAGAGGCCTGTCTAATTATCCCACTCTCTGGCTCGTTCCCTCCCACCGCTCCAAGAGACCTGTCTCATTATCGCGCTCCCAAAGGCCCTCTCCCCAAGTGCACTGTCCCGCGAACCGAGCACCGAAAAAACCACGAAGAGGTCCGTCCCGAATGGCGCCAAGATAAAAGGGGTGATCGCTGGACTTGAGCCGGGGCTGAACCGCGAACGCCATTCAGGACAGACCTCTTGAGTTGAATTCGAGCATCCCTCTGGTTTCGTCCGCCGGCGGGCCGGCATCACCCGCCGAGGCAGGGCTTTCACGAGCCAGGCACAAACACCGAAGTGCCACACCGACGCAGCACAACCTGCTGCCGGACCGGAGAGGAAACCTCCTCCTCCTGCTCTCCGTTCCTTCGGTGCCTTCCGGTCACTCGACTATCTTCAGACCCGCCGGCCGAATCGCCACGTCCGCCAGTTCCTCCTCGCCGGCAAAACTCACCGAGCGGCGAACCTGCCGGACGGCTTCGCCCGGAGCAATGCCCCGCGACAGCACCAGATCGAGATAGGAAAAATCGATCACGGCGCTGCCAGCCCAGTCTGCCACTTTGGTGAATCCCGAGACCGGCACCGGGCGCCCGCAGGCCTTTCTCAGTGCCTCCGGAACCCCGCCAGCCATCGTCAGGCAGGAACCCAGATGCACGGCCTTCACTTCCGGTGCATACCGCAGCTGGCGCCCGATGAATTCGCCGCTCAGCACGTGCTTCCCAACGGTGATGCCTTCTTCCGTTCCGTGGCTCGACACGTAGAAGACCGTCGGCTCGTTCAGATAGGGAAGCTCCGCGCACCACGCGGCGAAGTCTTCCTCTTCATCGAAGAACCGGTGTCGCATCGAAACGCCCGGCACTCGCGTGAAGAACTGCCGCAGCATGTCGCCATACGAATACTCGGGTTCCTGCAGACCCTGCTCCCAGTGCGCCTCCATTACCACCAGCCACGACCGACCGGCGACCGGCGGCACCCGCTCACCCTGCCACTGGCCACCGTTTCCGCCGTCCGCCGTTTTCCACGTTCCGCTGAACGTCCGGCCGTCTGCCGACAGTCTGAATTCCCCGCTGCCCTTGGTTCCTCCAGGTTCGGTGTACGTGAACCGAAACGCGCCATCCTGCACCGCACCCGTCAGCTCCGACAAGCCTCCGTATTGGTAACATCCGATGACCGCATCGCCGGCCGCCATCAGACGCATCAGCCCGAAACTCGTTTTCCACACACCGGAAAAGCCACTTGAGGCCTCGGCGGCAACGCGTCTGCCCTCCCACGGCAGCCACAATTCCTGACCTTTCTCTCGCCATTTTCCCGAAAAGGACCGACCGTCCTCCGACAGCGTGAAACTCCCTTCACCGGTCGCGCCCGGTTCCTGATAGTCGAAGGAGAACACGAGGCCTTCGACCTCGCCCCGAATGGTATTCTCCGGTCCGGCACCTGCCTGATAAGTCCCGCGCAGACCACCGTCGCCCTCCTTCAACGCCATCCGCCCGAAGGTAGTTTCCCATTCTCCGAGAAATCCGGGGCCGCCCGCGAGCAACCGGCCGTGCAGGATTAGAAAGCCGGCGAGAAGACAGAACATGCGGGCGATTTTCATGGGGCCAATAACGCGACATCAAGCCAAGCTTCCAGAAGAAACCGCGAAGAGGCCTGTCTCATTATCTCGCTTCCGGTTTTGCCTCGGCTCAAATCCCACCACGAAGAGGTCCGTCTCATTATCGCGCTCCCCACCCAAAGCTCCGACCAAAGAGGCCTGTCTCATTATTCCACTCCCCCGCTCCGCCCCTCCCATTTCCCTCAATCACCCCGCCCATTCACCCCGGCCCCTCATCCCGTCTCAAGGCTCCAAGAGGCCTGTCTCATTATCTCGTTCCCCGGCTCTGCCCCGCGCCCCTCCAAAGTGCCCTGTCCTCTTGTTGTTTCCCCCCTTCGCGTCCCCCCATCTCCGCCCGCGCCCCGCCCAAGTGCCAAGCTCCAAGAGGCCTGTCTCACTATCTCGTTCCCCGGTTCTGCCCCGCGCCCCCGCACACCCAAGAGGCCTGTCTCATTATTCCACCCCCTCCCGCTCAGCCCCTCCAAAACCCAGCGCTCCCCCCGCTCAACTCAGCCCCATTCACCCCCGCCCCTCATCCCCGTCCCAAATCCCACTCCCCCACCGCCCCACCTTGACAACCCCACCTCAGCACGCCTTGTGACCCCTCCGCATGCTGCAGCTCGCCAATATCTCCAAATCCTTCGCCGGCCGCGTGCTTTTCCGCGACGTCTCCTTCCAGATTAACCGCGGCGAACGCATCGGCCTCGTCGGCCCCAACGGCGCCGGCAAATCCACGCTCTTCTCCATCATCCTCGGCGAACAAGGCCCCGACGACGGCAAGGTCACCATGGAACGCGGCATCACCTTCGGCTTCCTCCCCCAGGAATCCGCCCCCGCTGGCGACGAAACCGTCCTCGAACTCGCCACCATGCACGCCGACGAACACAGCGGCTGGGAAGTCGAACCAAAAGCCCGCCGCATCCTCAAAGGCCTCGCCTTCCGCGACTCCGACCTCGACCGCCCCGCCCGCGCCCTCTCCGGCGGCTGGATCATGCGCGCCCACCTCGCCCGCCTCCTCGTCCAGCAACCCGACCTCCTCCTCCTCGACGAACCCACCAACCACCTCGACCTCGAATCCCTCCTCTGGTTCCAGGAATACCTCAAATCCTACCCCGGCGCGATCCTCATGATCTCGCACGACCGCGAATTCCTCAACGCCCTCATCGGCCGCGTCGTCGAAATCGCATGGCAGCGCCTCCATTTCTACAACGGCAACTACGACGCCTTCCTCCGCGAAAAAGAAGCCCGCGCCGAACAGCACCGCCAGGCCTACGAAAATCAGCAGAAGGAAATCGAAAAACTCCAGGACTTCGCCGACCGCTTCCGCGCCAAAGCCTCCAAAGCCGCTCAAGCCCAGAGCAAGCTCAAGCAGATCGAGCGCATGGAGAAAATCGAGGCCCCCCTCGAAACCGCCAAAACCGTTCACTTCCGCTTTCCTCAGCCTCCCCGCAGCGGCCAGCGCGTCATGGCCCTCAAATCCGTCGACTTCGCCTACGGCGATCTCGTCGTTTACAAAGACCTCGAAATCGAAGTCGAACGCGGCCAGCGCACCGTCCTCGTCGGCCCTAACGGCGCAGGCAAATCCACCATGCTCAAAATCATGGCCGGAATCCTCTCGCCCCAAGCCGGCACCCGCACCCCCGGACACAATGTCCGCGCCGGCTACTTCGCCCAGAACCGCACCGAAATGTTCCAGCTCAAACGGACGGTCCTCGAAGAAGCCATGGACGTCGAAAACCGTCAGCCGGAACAGTTCGTCCGCAATCTCCTCGGCAGCTTCCTCTTCAGCGGCGACGATGTCCTCAAACCCGTCGCCGTCCTCAGCGGCGGTGAAAAAAGCCGCCTCGCCCTCTGCAAGCTCCTCCTCGACCCGCCTAACTTCCTTCTCCTCGACGAGCCCACCACCCACCTCGACATGGCTAGCATCGAGGCCCTCATCAGCGCTCTCTCAGGCTTCGAAGGCACGCTCGTTTTCATCAGCCACGACGTCCACTTCATCCGCAAGGTCGCCACCACCGTCCTCCACATCAGCGCCGGTGCCATCACCCCCTACGCCGGTGACTATCAATACTATCTCGATAAAAGCCGCGCCACCTCGGAACGCGCCGCCCTCACCAGCGGCACCAAACTAACCGACAGCCGCCCGGAAGACAAACCCGCCGCCGCCGCCGATTCCCGCAGCAAGGTCTATCTGACCCGCGACGAGAAAAAAGCCGCCAACCGCGAACGCGAAGCACGCATCGTCGCCCGCCGCGAAAAGAAAAAGGAAATCGAACGCTGCGAAGCCGACATCGCCAAACTCGAAGAACAGCAGCGCGTCCTCTCCGGTAAACTCGAACTCCCCGAAACCTACGACAACTCCGCCCGTGCCATGGAACTGAACCGCGAACTCATGGGCATCGCCAATTCCCTCGAACGCGTCACCGCCGCATGGGAAAAAGCCCTCGCCGACCTCGAAGCTCTCCAGGGCCAGGCTGACTGATCTCCCCCGCAGGCACTCCCCGCCGCCACGCTTGCGGCCCCCCGCCCGGCAACCGATCATGGAAGCGCACTCCCGCGCCCCATGAATGCCCTCCTCTTCCTCTGCTCGGCCTTCTCGGCCCTCCTCATCCTATCCAATAACGCCGCTGCCTGCTGCGCCGTCGCCCGGCCCGGCCAGCACGTCGTCAACGCCGACCAGTCGGTCATCATCCTCTGGGACGAAGCCACCCAAACCCAGCACTTCATCCGCAAGGCCTCCTTCACTAGCAACTCACAGGACGTCGGCTTCATCGTCCCTCTCCCCTCTCAGCCCTCCCTCGCCGAATCAGGCACCGCCGCCTTCCCGCGCCTCGCCACCATCACCGCACCACCTCGCCCCAGCGCCCCCTTCATCCCCTTCGCCTGCGCCGCCACTCCCGCTTCCTACTCCGTCGCAAATGGCGTCCGCGTCCTCGAATCCAAACGCGTCGCCGGCTTCGACGCCACCGTCCTCACCGCCGACTCCGGCTCCGCCCTGTCAAATTGGCTCTCCTCCCACGGCTTCGCCCTCAACCCGGACGTCGCCGCATGGGCCGCCACCTACATCCGCGACCACTGGTGCTTCGCCGCCATGAAAATCGCCAAACCTCTCCCCTCCGAACCCCAGCTCGACGCCGCCTCGCTCCGCCTCTCGTTCAAAACTTCCCGCCCGCTCTTCCCCTATCGCGAACCCGCATCCTCCTCATCCGCCGACGCCCTCGGCAAATCCTCACGTCTCCTCAGAATCTACTTCATCGCCTCCCGCGCCCACCAAGGCTCCCTCGGCGACCACCTCCCATGGTCCGGCGTCCCCGTCTGGTCAGGTGACATCTCCCCTCACCGCTCCGCCCTCCTAACCGACCTCAACCTCCCCGACTCCACTCTCCCCGGCCGCTGGTGGCTCACCGAATTCGAAGACCGCTGGCCCTACGCCTCCGCACCCGGCGATCTCTGGTTCTCCCCCGCTCCCCACAACCGCCGCATCAAACGCCACACGCCTCCTCCTTCCTTCGACCTAGCACTCCCCGCCGCCGCCCTCGCCACCGGAGCCCTCCGTCTCCGCCGCTCCGCTCGCCGTCAACGCTGAATCCCACATCCCCCATCCTAACACCGTGAATTCCCGCCGCCGCTTCCTCGCCGCCACCTGCGCCCTCCCACTCTCCAGAAGCTTCGGCGATCCCACCACCTCCACCACCCCTCGCAGCGCCGCCGCCACCTCTCACCCGCTCGCCACTAACGCCGCCCACGACGCCATCGCCGCCGGTGGCAATGCCGTCGACGGTGCCATCGCCGCCGCCCTCGTCCTCGGCGTCGCCGACGCCCACAACTCCGGCCTCGGCGGCGGCATGTTCTTCCTCATCCGCTCCCCAGACGGCAAAACCTTCGCCCTCGATGGCCGCGAATCCGCCCCAGCCGCCGCCTCCCGCAACATGTTCCTCCGCAATGGCAAAGCCGTCCCCGATCTCAGTCGCCACGGCCCCCTCGCCATCGCCGTTCCCTCACAACTCGCCACCCTCGCCGCCGCCGCCTCCCGCTGCGGCCGCCTCCCCCTCTCCCACGCCCTCAACGCCGCCGCCACCATCGCCGACAAGGGCTTCATCCCCGACCGCACCGCCCTCGCCCGCATCGACTCGGTCCGCGATCTCATGCCCCAATTCCCAGAACTCGCCGCCCAGTTCGGCCCTGCCAAACCCGACACCATCCTCCGCCAGCCCGACCTCGCCAACTCCCTCCGCGCCATCGCCGCTAACGGACCCGACTGGTTCTACCGCGGCCCCTTCGCCCAGAAGCTCGACGCATGGATGCAGGCCAATGGCGGCATCCTCACCGCCGCTGACATGGCCGCCTACTCCCCAGTCTGGCGCGACCCCATCTCCTCCTCCTACCGCGGCCGCACCATCCTCGGCTTCCCACCACCTTCCTCCGGCGGCATCCACATCGCCCAGATGCTCGGCATCCTCGAGAAGTTCCCTATCCAATCCCTCTCTGAATCAGACCGCGCCCACGTCCTCGCCGAAGTCATGAAACTCGCCTTCGCCGACCGCGCCCACTGGCTCGGCGACCCAGATCACGCCCCCGTCCCCCGCTCCCTAACTGACTCAGCCTATCTCGACCAGCTCGCCTCATCCATCCGCATGGACAAGGCCGCCACCGTCCCACAACACGGCACCCCTCCCCGCTTCGACTCCGACATCTTCCGCCGCCACACCACTCACTTCTCCGTCTGCGACCACGAGGGCTGGTGGGTCGCCGCCACCGCCACCATCAACACCACCTTCGGCTCCAAAGTCATCATCCCAGGCACAGGCATCGTCCTCAATAACGAAATGGACGACTTCGCCGCCCAGCCAGGCGCACCCAACGCCTTCGGCCTCATCGGCACAGAAGCCAACGCCGTCGCCCCTCACAAACGCCCGCTCTCCAGCATGAGCCCCACCATCGTCCTCAAGGACAACCTCCCCGTCTCCTCACTCGGCGCTGCCGGCGGCCCCACCATCATCTCCCAAACCCTCCTCCACCTCGTCCGTCTCTTCGACCTCAACCAATCCCCCACCACCGCCCTCGCCTCCCCGCGCCTCCACCACCAATGGCGCCCCGATTCCCTCGTCATCGAACCAGACTTCCCCAAGGAAATCGCCGACAACCTCGCCCGCCGCGGCCACTCCATCAAATCCACCCCACGCTTCGGCGTCGCCCAGATCATCTCACGCCTTCCCAACGGTTCCCTCGCCGCCGCCGCCGACCCCCGCGCCTCCGGTTCCTCCAAAACATGGTAAAATCGCCCCCCGCCCACCGCTCCAAGGCACTTCACCCTTGCGGCACCCCATCACGGCCCTAAGGCCATTAGAGATGACGATTTCAATACCGCCGCCGCGATGGGTCCTGCGGCCCGTCGCTGCAGAAGCGATGCGGCGCGTATCCGCATGCACCACCGGTAAACTCTCCCCTCTCGTCCAGCGTCTCCTCGCCCAGCGCGACCCAGGCTCCGACGAAGCCGTCGCCCGCTTCCTCCAGCCAAAACTCCAGGAGCTCAGCGACCCCTTCCTCATCCCGGGCATGGAGGCCGCCGTCTCTCGTCTCCTCCTCGCCGCCGACCGCGGCGAACGTCTCGTCCTCTTCGGCGACTACGACGTCGACGGCGTCTCCTCCCTAACACTCCTCCGCACCGTCCTCATCGCCTACGGGCTCTCCCCACGCTGCTTCCTCCCGCTCCGCATGGAAGAAGGCTACGGGCTCTCCGCTAACGGTCTCCAGCGCTGTCTCGATGAAGGCCCCGTCGACCTCCTCGTCGCCGTCGACTGCGGCACCACCGCCAAATCCGAAACCGCATGGCTCGCCGAACGCGGCATCGAGGTCATCATCCTCGACCACCACGAACCAGACCCCGCCCGCACCCCCGTCTGCGCCGCCCTCGTCAATCCTAAACTCGGCGACTCCTTCCACTACCTCTGCTCCGCTGGCGTCGTCTTCAAACTCGCCCACGCCATGGGCAAACGCCGCCGCGCTGAAAACTTCGACCTCAAAGCCCAGCTCGACCTCGTCGCCCTCGCCACCGTCGCCGACATCGTCCCCCTCGTCGCCGAAAACAGGCTCTTCGTCCGCAAAGGCCTCGAACAACTCGAACGCGGTGCCAGACCAGGCCTCCGCGCCCTCATCGAAGTCGCCGGCGTCCGCCCCCCGCTCGACAGCATGGACCTCGGCTTCCGACTCGGCCCTCGCCTCAACGCCTCCGGCCGACTCGACAGCGCCGACGCTTCCCTCGACCTCCTCCTCTGCACCGACCCAACCCGCGCCGCCTCCCTAGCCGCCTCCCTCGACCGCCAGAATCGCGAACGTCAGGACGTCGAACACGGCATCCAGCACGAAGCCCAGGAACTCGCCGACCGCTTCGCCTCGGAAGACAACCCCGCAGCTCTCGTCGTCGCCTCGGAAGGCTGGCACCCAGGCGTCGTCGGCATCGTCGCCGCCCGCCTCATGCGCCGCTACCACCGACCCATCTTCGTCATCGCCATCGACGAAAACGGCATCGGCAAAGGTAGCGGCCGCAGCGTCGAAGGGCTCTCCCTCGTCGCCGCCCTCGACGCCTGCCGCCCGCTCCTCATCGCAGGCGGTGGCCACGAAGCCGCCGCCGGCATCACCATCCACCGCGATAACCTCCCTGCCTTCCGCCAGCAGTTCAACGACCACATCCGCAGCCAGATCACCGGCGCTGAACTGGAACCAAAACTCTACATCGACGCCCAGACCAATCTCGCCGACCTTACCCTCGACTTCCTCGACGCCTACGAACAACTCCAGCCCTTCGGCCAGGGCAACTCCCGCCCGCTCTTCGCCGCCTGCGGCATCCAACCCGTCAGCGAACCAAAACTCCTCCGCGAACGCCACTGGCGCTTCGACTTCTATCAGGACGGCACCACCAAAGGCGGCATCTGGTTCAATGGCGCTCACGATCCGCTCCCACCCCCGCCATGGGACGTCGCCTTCTACGTCGACCGCAACACGTTCCGCGGCGAAACCCACGTCCAGCTCCTCGTCCAGGGCATGCGCACCAGTCAGCCGCTCTGACTGACATCTCTCGGACCCTCACAACTTCGGCGGATTCCGCCCGATCATCGGGTACTGCTCCACATCAATCACCGCCCCGCTCACCGGCCCGCTCTCCTCACTCAGAAACAGCGCCACCCACGCCGCAATCTCCTCCGGCCGGAAAATCCGCCCTGCAGGCGCAAACACCGCCGGAAGATGCTCCGGCCAGTCCGCCGCCATCCCCTCCAGCTCCTTCGCCTTCCTCTCGTTAGGCGTCAGCACCCACCCGGGATTGACCTGATTCACCCGCACACCGCTCCGGTGCAGGGTGTCCCCCAGATTCCGGCTCAATGTCTGCAGCGCCCCTTTGCTGATGCTGTAAGGCAGCAGGTTCTCCTCCCCCGCATACGCATTCACACTCCCGATATTCACCACACTCCCACGGCTCTCCCTCAACCATGGCAGCGCCGCCTTGATCAGAAACAACGGCGCCCTCACATTCACCGCCATCACCCGGTCGAATAACTCCTCCGTCACCGCCTCAATCCCCCCGCGCACCACCCACGCCGCATTGTTCACCAACCCATCCAACCCGCCAAACGCCTCCACCGCGCCTTTCACCAGCGCCCCCGGCACCGCCGGATCCGCCAGATCCCCCACCAGCCACGGACACCCTAACACCTCAGCCGCACCACGCGTCTCCTCCTCGTCAATCCCGTGCACCAGCACTCGCGCCCCCTCAGCCACACACCGCCGCGCAATCGCTTCCCCAATCCCCGTCGAACTCCCCGTCACCAGCAGTCGCTTGCCTTCCAGTCGCTTCATCATCTCTCCTTTCATCGTCGCTCCGTTCTCCAAACCTCCTCACCGGATGTGAAACGGGGTCTGCACCACTTTCCCACCCTTCATCCCAAACCGCCGCCACGAGCTGTGATCGTTCATCGGCACCCAGCGCCGCTCCTCCTTCCGGTAGTGCCAGTCCTTGTCGTTCTGATAGTTGAACCCGACCCCGCTCCCCTCGATGATGTTAAGAATCTCGTTGTCGTGGTAATTCAATTCATCGTAATCCGTCAGCGCACGCTGCCCCATCTCCGAATACAACGCATTCAGCGCAATCAGCAGGTCATTCAACCGGTCCGCCATCGGCACCGCCTTCAACCCGATCCGCTTCGCCTCCCGCAGCATGATCGGATAACTGTGACTCGGATAATCACTGTTCAAATGCCGACTGATCCGCTCCCGCTCGCCCTCATCCTCCACATGCGTCGACAGGATCTCCTCGCAGATCTTCATCGACAGCGATGACGCCCGGTCAATCGCCCCGAACACCAGCGGATGCACATGCGTGTACAGCGACTTGTAAGGATTGCTGTCGTCACTGTTCCCCGGCGCGGCATCATTCCACAGCCGGATCACCCGGTTCAATTCATCCTGACTCACACTCACCAGATAGTTGTTCCGGTCCACCGGCGACAGATCATGCGAAATCGATGTGTCCACCGCCGTCAGATACGCCAGCGGCCCCATCCGGATCTCATCCGCTCCCAGCGAAATCATCGTCGCCGCCGACGCCGCCTCCAATGGCACCAGCACCACCAACCGCTCCGTAAACTGCCGCAGCAGATTCACAATCCGCAGCGACGCCTGACCATTCCC
>JAIXPK010000552.1 GCA_027486335.1 Verrucomicrobiaceae bacterium
CTCTACGAACTCATCCAACTCGCCGCCCTCCCCTTCGACGCCATCCGCGGCACCCCCGACGGCATCCTCACCCTCCGTGTCCTCAAAGCCGAACGCTCCGGAGAACTCCTCAGCGCCCCCATCTGGGACGAAGAACTCCTAGCCATGGTTCTCATCGACACGTTCCACCTCATCGTCAGCTACATGTACAGCCGCGACTCCGTTGACAATGACGCCCTCTTCCATAAAATCAAATCCATCGGTTCTGAACCCCACCGCAACAGCGCCATGACCCTCGCCCAGCATCTCCGCCAGGAAGGCGAACTCAAAGGCACCCTCGCCGCCAGCCGCCAATCCGTCCTCGAAGCCCTCGATCTCCGCTTCGGACCCATCCCCGACGGCCTCCGCGATTCCCTCAACGCCATCGCCGATCCCGAAAAACTCCGCGCCCTCCACCGCGCCGCCATCGTCTCAGATTCCCTCGAATCCTTCACCGCCTCGCTCTGACATCGCGCAATCCGCCGCGCCACACCGCGCAGCCGGCACTCACCTCACAAAAATCTCCCCACCGGAGAACGCCTGACTTTGAGAGGCGGGCGACAGCCGTGGCGCAGCGAGAAAGCCAGCCGCAAGGCCGCCCAGTAGGGCACAGGGGTCAACCCAAGGGGCTCTTCCTCCTGAACGAAGATCTTCTCCCCCCTCACGGCACGTCCACACACGCCACCGCCATCGCGCACATCCCTTCCTCCCGACCCGGAAATCCCATCCTTTCATTCGTCGTCGCCTTCACCCCCACTCGATCCGCGGGCAATCCTAACGCCTCACCGATCCGCTCCTTCATCAGCGGCACATGCGGCAGAATCTTCGGCCGCTCCGCCACCAGCGTCGCATCCACATTGTGCAGCACCCCGCCTTTCCCGCGCACCACCCCCGCCACCACCCTCAGAATCTCCAGACTGCTGATCCCCCGGATCGTCTCATCCCCAGGCGGAAAAAAATGCCCGATGTCCGGCTCCCCCACCGCCCCTAGCACCGCATCCGCAATCGCATGACACAGTACATCCGCATCACTGTGCCCCTCCAGCCCGCGCGCATGCGGGATCTCCACCCCGCCCAGCACCAGCAACCGGCCTTCCACAAGGCGGTGCACATCATATCCAATTCCAGTCCGGATCATCGTCTCGTCTCCTCAGGTTTCACTTCGCCGCCCCCGCCGCCATCTCCTCCTCCACCCACTCCAGCGGCAGCTTCCCGTTCGTGCAGCACATCGAGTACTTCTCCGCCGCCGCATCCTTCTCGAACAACCGCGCCTTCCCTCCCGCGGTCTCCACCAGAATAATCCCCGCCGCCACATCCCACAAACTGATCACTTCCTCCAGATACGCATCCAGCCGCCCCGCCGCCACATACGCCATCCCCAGCGCCGCACTCCCTAACATCCTCGTCTTCCTCACCTTGAACAGCAGTTCCTTGAACCGCGCCAGCCCCGCATCAATCGACTCCTTGTTCTTCGAAAACCCTACCGTAACCATCGCCTCCGACAACTCCCCGCGCCCGCTCACCCGGATCGGCTGCCCGTTCAACTCCGCTCCATATCCCTTCCGCCCCACAAACATCTCATCCTGCATCGGATCGTAAATCACCCCCAGCACAATCTCACCCGCCACCCGCAGCGCGATGCTCACACAGAAATGCGGGATCCCGTAAAAATAATTCACCGTCCCGTCGATCGGATCCACAATCCACTCGTGGTCACTCCCCTGATTCCCCGCAATCCCTTCCTCACCGTAAATCGCATGGTCCGGAAAACTCCGCAGAATAATCGCCGTGATCAGCTCCTGACTCCTCACATCCAGCTCCAGCTTGATGTCATACTGCTTCAATTCATTCACCCCCAGCGGCCCGCCGAAATTCGCTTTGATCAGCGCCCCAGCCTGACGCGCAGCATCAACAGCAGTGGCAAGAAACTCTTCAGGTCTGGACATGCCCTGCGATTGCCCCCGATTCCCCACCCGCGCCAGCGGAATTCCTCCGCCCCATCGCTTGCCTCCCCGCCCCCTCGCCCGCACCTTCACCTCCCATGACCCCAAGGCTCTCCCGCCGCCGCTTCCTCCCGCTCGCCGCCTCCGCACTCGCCGGCTGCTCAAAAGCCTCACCCACCAAGGTCCTCAATGTCTACCTCTGGGCCGAATACCTCCCGGACGATGTCGTCCGCGATTTCGAAAAGGAAGCCGCCTGCCGCCTTCAGGTCGACACCTACAACTCCAACGAGGAAATGATCACCAAGGCCGCCTCCGGTTCCTGCGGCTACGACCTCGTCTGCCCCTCACAGTACGCCGTCGCCCAGATGGCCTCCCAGAATCTCCTCGCCCCTCTCGACCCCGCCGCCCTCCCCAACCGCAAACACCTCGACCCGCGCTTCCTCTCCCTCCGCGCCGACCCGGATAACAAATTCGCCGTCCCCTACCTCGGCGCCTCCACCGGCATCGGCTACCACAAACCCTCCCTCCCCAATCCACCCCAGCGCTGGGCCGACCTCTTCAACCCCACCTTCCTCGCACCCCTCAAAGGCAAGCTCTCCATCCTCGACGACGCCCGCGAAGCCGCCGCCATCGCCCTCATGGCCCTCGGCCTCCCACCCAATTCCTCCAACCCGGAACACATCGCCAAGGCCGCCAGTCTCCTCACCTCCCAGAAACCCTTCGTCGCCTGCTACGACTCCGAATCCTTCGAAGACAAACTCGCCGCAGGCATCTGCCACGCCGTCCACGGCTACGCCGGCGACTTCGTCGCCGTCATGAAAGACAACCCCAAAATCGCCTTCACCCTCCCCACCGAAGGCTCGGTCTTCAACATGGACTGCTTCTGCCTCCTCGCAGAATCCCGCAACCAACCGCTCGCCCACCGCTTCCTCGACTTCATCCTCCGCCCCGAAATCGCCGCTCGCATCTCCTCCGCCACCGGCTACCCCAGCGCCAACGCCGCCGCCGCCAGCCTCATCCCCGAATCCCTCCGCAGCCACCCCTGCTTCCAGATCCCCCCAGCCGACAAACTCGTCATGCTCGAAGACTGCGGCCCCGATACCCGCGCCCTCTACTCCAAAGCATGGGAATCCGTAAAACTCGCCTGATTCTCTCCCCGCACACGTTTTCCCCAGGAATCCCGGCCGCCCGCACGTCCACTCACCAACGCCTCACGCCTCCCCAACGCGTGCCGCTCCCATGAACCCCATCCCCGATCCCGGCCAACTCCGCGCCGAACTCGTGCAACGCGCCCTGCCTGAGTTCGAACGGCCGCTCATCGGCTACGCCACCAGCATCACCCACGACCACGACGCCGCCCGCGACATCGTCCAGGACACGTTCCTCAAACTCTGGATCCACGAAGACCCCGCCAGCCTCGACGGCCCCGGCCTCAAACCATGGCTCTACACGGTCTGCCGCAACCGATCCCTCGACTGGCTCCGCCGACGCCACCGCCTCGTCAGTCTCGACTCCGATTCCTTCGCCCAATTCGCCGCCAGCACCCCGGAACCCGCCGCCACCGCCTCCTCCCGCGACGACGCCGCCGATGTCCTCCGCTACTTCCAGCGCCTCCCCGCCAATCAGGCCGAATGCCTCCGCCTCAAATTCCAGCACGACCTCTCCTACAAGGAAATCTCCGCCGCCACCGGACTCACCGTCACCAACGTCGGCTTCCTCATCCACACCGGCCTCAAACGTCTCCGCCAGCTCCTCGCCCCACCCGCCTCCCGCGCCACCGCCGCCTCACCTCTCCTCCCGCTCCCCAACTGATCCCATGAAATCTCCCGCGGACCATCCCGACTTCACCGCCATGGCCATCGGCGAACACATCGACGGCACGCCCCCCCAAGCCGTCCTCGACGCCCTTCACCAGAACCCCGCCGCACGCCGCGAGGCCGACGCCATCCGCTCCACCGCCCAGCGTCTCTCCGCCGCTCTCGGCTCCTCCGGATCCCATTCCCTCGACTCCGCCGCTCGCCTCGCGATCCTCAATGCCGACCCGGCCGCCGTCCACGCACGCTTCGCCGCCGAATCCTCTACCCAACCCGCCTCCACTCCCGCCAACACCCGCCCGCGCCCGCGCCACGACCGCTATTCATGGGTCGTCCCCACCGCCGCCGCCGCCGCCGTCGTCATCGCCGGCTGGTTCTTCCTCAATAACACCCGCATCCGCCAGCGCTCCAACAATCCATCCGCTCAGGACGAAAACCCGGAACCCACCGGCTTCGTCCGCGCCACCCCACCGGACAAATCCTCCCCTACCCAGCGCCGCAACATCCCCCGCCACACGCCCGGTGCCGTCACCCCGGAAATCGTCGCCGACCCCGCCATCCCAGCCCCCGGCTCCTCCTCACAACTCCCCGTCATGCCCGCACCCGCCGTCGCCAACGAAGACCCGGCCCGCAGTCCCATGCCGCAGCTCCCCAAATCCGCCACGCCGCCCGCCTCTCCTTCCTCCCTCTTCGCCGCCCCGGAACGTCAGCCCTAGCCGCTCTCCGGCAGCGTTGCATACGGCGCTTCCCTCAGCTCCGCCCGCTTCCTCCCCGTCAGGATCTTCACCCATTCCACCGCACACCCGCTCACAATCACCCCCACCATCACGAGGAAAAACACCGTGATCCCCACATCGACGCGCAGATTGATCAGCGTCGCCCGCAGCTTCGCCGCCACCACCGGATCGGTCGCCACCGCCAGCTTCGCCTCCACCCCCGCAATCGCCGGCAGAAAACCCGCCGCCTTCGCACTGAAAATCTTCATCGTCCCCGCCGTAAACGTCACCACCAGCAGAAACACCAGCGGCACCCCCGTCGTCCACGCATAACGCGCCCGCCCCATCTTCACCAGAATCGTTGTCCCCAGACAGAACGCGATCACCGCCAGCAATTGATTCGCGATCCCGAAAATCGGCCACAGCGCCGTCGCAATCCCCGACGGATCAATAATTCCCTGGTACAGAAAATACCCCCACGCCGCCACCAGCAGCGCGCTCGCCAGCACGTTGCCAGCCATACTCCGCGTATCCCCCAGCGACGGCACAAACTGCCCCAGCAGATCCTGCAGAATGAACCGCCCCACCCGCGTCCCCGCATCAAGGGTCGTCAGGATGAACAGCGCCTCGAACATGATCGCAAAATGATACCACAGACCTAGCATGTTCAGCCCGCCGAACACTTTGTGGAACATCATCGCCATCCCCACCGCAAACGTCGGCGCCCCGCCAGTCTTCCCGATCAGCGTCGGCTCCTGCATCTCCGCCGCCAGTTGCTGCATCTCCGGCAGCGTCACCGCAAAACCAGCCGCATTCACCCGCGCAATCACCGCCTCATGCACCGCCACCGTCGGCGGATCCGCCGGCGTGTTGATCGCAAAATACTGCCCAGGCTCAAGCGCACACGCCGCAATGATCGCACTCAACGCCACCAGCATCTCCGTCACCATGCTCCCATATCCCACTAACCGGATGTGCTTCTCCCTCATCAGCAGCTTTGGCGTCGTCCCCGACGAAATCAGTGAGTGAAAACCCGAAATCGCCCCGCACGCGATCGTGATGCACACAAACGGAAACACCGGCCCAGGCACCACCCACCCGCTCCCATCCGTAAATTGCGTCACCGCCGGCATCTTCAACGGCGGAGCCACCACCACAATAAACACACCCAGCACCGCCACCGTCCCCAGCTTCATGAACGTGCTCAGATAATCCCGCGGAGCCAGCAGCAGCCACACCGGCAGCACACTCGCCGCAAACCCATACACAATAATCGCCCACGCCAGCGACTCCGGCCGCCACGTCAGCATCTCCTTCCACTCCGGCGTCAGATAATTTCCCCCACCCACACACGCCAGCAAACCCACCACCCCAGCCACCGTCACCGGCGTCACCCCAGCCCACCCGCGCCGAATCGCCAATCCCATCGCCATCGCCAGCGGAATCGTCGCCGCAATCGTGAACAATCCCCACGGGCTGTGCGCCAGCGCCTTCACCACCACCAACCCCAGCACCGCCAGAATGATCGTCATGATCACCAGCAGACTCACCATCGCCACCATCCCGATAAACGGATTGATCTCCTCCCTCAGCATCCTCCCTAGCGACTTCCCATCCCGCCGCATCGACGCAAACAGCACCACCGCATCATGCACCCCACCCCCCAGCGTCGCCCCAATCAGAATCCACAAGGTCCCCGGCAAATACCCGAACTGCGCCGCCAGCACCGGCCCCACCAACGGCCCAGGCCCAGCAATCGCCGCAAAATGATGCCCGAACACCACCCACTTCGCCGTCGGCACATAATCCCGCCCGTCCGCCTTCGTCACCGCAGGCGGGGCCCGCCGGTCATCCAGCGTCAGCACCTTCGCCATCAGCCACGCACTGTAAAACCGATACGCCACCGCAAACGAACACACCCCAGCCACCACCAGCCACAACGCATTCACAGGCTCCGCACGCTGCAATGCCGAGATCAGCACCGCCAGCACGCCGAGGCTCGACACGGCTACCCACACGAGAATTCGCACGATTCGGTTCATAACCTCCCATCGGAGCAGATTCCCAGCTCCCAGGCCACGGGAATTTTAACCACCCCCGCACTGCGCAGCGGCTGTCCCCCAACCGCCACGCAGCCGGTTCTCCTCAAGGAGCCAGCGGAATCACCGGCTGCACCCGGAAGAACTGCCTCGGTGCCTCCGGATCCAATATCAGCCTCACCGCCCCAGTCCCCGTCGCCGGCCGCTGCAATCCCCCCAGCGCATCCCACCCCGACAGATCCGCCGTCGCCTCCACTTGATAGGATCGCCGCGGACTCGCCGCCCACCTCAGAATCATGCTGTCCTCCGTGTCGTTCTCCGCCTCAGGCACCCCCGGCACACTCGCCGCACTGAACGGATTCGTGTCCGCCAGATACTCGTCACGGTCACTCACCCCATCCCCATCCGCATCCGATTCCGGCGTCCGACCTAGCAATTCCAGATCATCCGGCCGCCCCGCCAGCGCCAGTTGCTCCCGCTCCCACGCATCCGCTATCCCATCCGCACCCGCCACATCCGCATCCACCCCGGCCCGCACCTTCGTCCGCAACCCCGCCAACCCGATCCACCCGCAATTCGCCGAATACGCAAACCCGCTCATCTCCCCAGTCCCTAGGTCAATCCTCGGAGGATCACTCCAGCTCTGCCCGAAATACACCCACCCGATGTTCGCCCCGTACGCATAACCCGTCAGCCGCCCCGCCCCGTCATGGTTAACCCCAATGTCCCCGCCCGTCCCGCTGTACTCAATCCCATCCGCAGGCTTCCCATCCCCAAGATCAATCCACCCGACATTCGCCGCATACACCTTCCCTGACAAAAACTGCATCCCCACCGTCGGCACATCCTCTCCCTTCGCCAGCGCCCTCCAGTTCAACCACCCGAAGTTCGCCGCGTAACTCCGCGCATACCCCACCGCAAAGGTCGTCTCCTCAGGATCCGCCAGCACCATGCTGAAATTCACTCCCGCCGCCAGCACCTTCACCGTCCGCCCCGACAACGCCCCGCTCACATCCACCCGCACCGGCACCGACCGGTCCACCGTCGTCCCGTCACCCAATCGCCCGGACCCATTGTACCCCCACGCAAACATCTCCCCGTCCGCACTCAGCGCCAGACTGTGCTGCCCAGCCGCCAACGCCGTGATCGTCTTCCCAGACAGCACGCCGCTGTCATCCACCGCCACCGGACTCGTCCGCCGCGTCGTTGTCCCGTCACCCAATTGACCATAACTGTTATCACCCCACCCGTACACCCGCCCGTCCGACCCGATCGCCAGCCCTCCACTACGCCCAGCTTCAATCGCCGTCACCGTCTTCCCTGACAACACCCCACTCATGTCCAGCGCCACCGGGGTCAGCCGGTGCGTCGTCGTCCCGTCGCCCAACTGCCCAGTCCCGTTCGCCCCCCAACCGTACACCTCCCCAGTCGACGAAAGCGCCAGACAACCCGCCGGCATCGCCTCAATCGCCACAATCACCTTCCCCGACAGCACCCCACTGTCATCCACCGCCACCGGAGCCAACCGCTGCGTCGTCGTCCCATCCCCGATCCCTCCCACCGTGTTGTTCCCCCACGCATACACCTTCCCATCCGAATCCAGCGCATAACTCTGAAACTCCGACGCCGCAATCGCCACCACCGTCTTCCCAGACAATGCCCCCGTCATGTCCACCTCCACCGGCACCGTACTCATCACCCTGCTGCCATTCCCCAGCAAGCCATCCGCGTTCGCTCCCCACGCATACACCTTGCCGTCAGACGTCAGCCCCAGACTATGGTCATAACCAGCCGCCAGCGCCACCAGCGTCTTCCCAGACAGCACGCCACTCATGTCCACCGCCACCGGCGGCGAACTCGGCGTCGTCGTCCCGTCCCCCAGCGTGCCACGCCAGTTGCTCCCCCACCCGTACGCCTTCCCATCACTCCCTAACGCCAGCACAAACTCCCCGTACGCCGACAGCGCTGTGATCGTCTTCCCCGCCAGCACGCCACTCACATCCGCCGCCACCGGCACCAGCCGGTCCGTCGTCGTCCCGTCGCCCAACTGACCGCTGCCATTCTCACCCCACCCAAACGGATCAGCCTGAACCGCCATCACCCCCGATACTAACACCAGCAGCACCCATCGTTTCAGTCTCATGGCCGTGTTAGAATGTCAGGTTGCTCGTCGGCGTCGCCGCCGCCGCATCCGTCAGCGGTGCCACTCCATTCCCCGCTGGCACACTGATCTGCCCAGTCCCGTTGCTCCTCACAAAATTCCGGATCACCACGTTCTGATTGCTCGCCAGCTCAATCCCCCACGTCCCGTTCGACCGCGCCGTACAACCCTCCAGCCGGTTGTTGTTCCCTCCCTTGTAACCACTCGCATAGTTCGACACCGACAGGCAATTCAGAAACTGGCACCCGTCAGTCACATTGAACCCGTGACTCGTCCCCGTCAGCGGCGGCGGCGTCTGCCCCGGCTGCAGCGGCGGCGACCCGTTCTTGTCCGCAGAACAATGCGTGAACAGGCAGTCAAACTCCGTGTGAAACCCGTCCCATTGATTCAACTGCGCCACACACTGCACAAAACTCACCGCCACATTGTTCTCCGGCGGCAATGGATTCCCCACATACGTCGAACGCTCCGCATAATACCCCTCCTCGAAATTCCCCCGCGACGTGCAGTTCATCAGCGCACACCCACCCCGCAGCCGAAACCCTTCATTCCGATTCTGCAACGCCGTGCTGTTCAATATCGTCACCGACGTACCCACATCAATCCCGGTCGCCCCGCAGCTCTTCGCCGTACAACCGCTCAGCGTCGACCCATTCGCAGTCACTATCCCGCACCCATAACAATCAGTCGCCGCACAATCCACAATCCGCGACCCCGACTGCGCCAGAATCCCAATCGCATGAATCGTGTCCGCAATGCACCCGCGCACCACCGAACCATCATCACAGTGAATCCCTGACCACGGCCCAGGCCCCGTCGGCACCCCAGCCTCCGGCTTCTGCGCCCGCACCGTGCACAACTCCACCGAGGACGACTGCCCGCACCGAATCCCGTACGTGTTCACATTCGAAACCTGAAGGTCATGCACCCGGCTCGTCTTGCCCAGCCGCACCCCCATCAGCCACGCCCCTTTGATGTGCCCGTTCCGCACCGTGATGTTCTCGTGCGCCCCCGCCCCACTCCCGCCATCCACCGCCACCTGCGTCCCCGGCGGCACCTCAAGGCTCGGCGTGAACTCGATCAGATACCCTCGCAGATCCAGCGTCACATCGTCCGCATCAATCACCACCTGCTTCGTCAGGTTCTCCGTCAGATAATAATGACCGGGCCGCGAAATCGTGTAGTTCCCCGCACTTCCCGTCAGCGCAGGAAGATTCGCATCGCGGCTCGGAATCGGCTGCCCGGGATCCGTCTGCGTCAGGCTTTTCATGCTAGGCACCGGTGCGCCCGTCCCATCTAGCGCACGGTCGGCAAACGGAAATGAGCCCGGCCCTGGCGGCGGCAGCGGCCCCTGCCCCTGCACCGGCAGCGCCAGCCCGCAGGCACTCAGCAAAGCCATTCGGAGAATCGGTATCAGTCGGATATTCATGGCGGATCTTCTGGGGGTATGGTCTCAATCGCACGCCCCGCCGCCTCTATCGGCCGTCACAGTTCGTGCTCATCCATTCCTCTGCATTCCGCCTCCGTACCTTACACGCCCCCGCCATTTTTTTTTTCACGGTGCCCCATTCCCACCCGGCTCCGCACTCTTATCCTCCCGCAACCGACCCACCATCGTCTGCCTCAACCGCGCCACCGGACGCGTCGCCGGCCACCCGTCCATCAGCTCAAGAAACTCCCGCTCCCCCAGCCGATGCCACGGATGAATCGTCGGCTTCACCGTCTCAGGTGCCGTCAGCCAGCGCGCCAGCGCCGCCGCTGACGACCCATCCCGCCCAGGCACCATCTCCCCCAACCGCCGCCGGTCCACCGGCCCCTGCGGCTCAATCTGCCCGCCCTCCGCCAACCGCTGCCCGGACATCGCCCGCGCAAACTCCAGAAACCACCCCGGCACACCCTCACCAGGCGGCGGCAGCAACCACATCGCCGTCTCCCCGCTCAACGGCTCCTCCGCCGTCAACTGCGTCGCCCCGGCCACTCTCGTCCCGCTCCCATTGAACGCCAGCGCACTCAGCGGCACCGTCAGCGGCAACGGCGGCCCGATCGTAAACCCACTCGCCGCATCCACCACGATCATTTCCCCCTGCGCCGCCGCCGCCAGCCGCCCGCCCCTCCCGCTCCACGCCAGTTGCCTCACCGGACTCGATAAATGCAGCGCCTCCCCTCGCACCCGCGCTCCCGCCGTCTCCCACAACATCACCGTCCCATCCTCCGACCCGCTCGCCGCCTCCATTCCCGCACCCCACGCCATCACCGTCACCGCCGCCAGATGCCGCGTCGCCCGCACCCGCCCCTCTCCACCCCACCCGCAGAACGTCACTTCCCCATCCGCATGCCCGCACCCTAACCACCTCCCATCCCCGGACACCGCCACCGCCGTCACCTCCGTCGACTCCGCCACCCGCGACACCTCCACCGCTCCCCCTCCACCCCACCGCACCAGCGTCACTTCCCGCCCATCACCTGCAGCCAGCACCGCCACCGGCGCCCCCGCCGCCAACGCGGCCGCCCGAAATCCGCCAGTCCCTTGCACCTCCGCCAACACTTCCTCCCCACCACCCCCCAACTCCCGCACCACCCGCCCACTCTTCTCCACCACCACCACCGCACCATCCCCGTCCGCACGCATCGCCAGCGCCTCACCATCCGCCAGCATCCCCTCACCAATCCGCACCAGTCCCTCCGCCGACCACCGCGACACCTCCCCCAATCCATCCATTCCCACTAGCTCATCATCCCCGCCCCACGCCAGCAACCGCGCCCCATAAGGTTCTAGCAATATCCGCTCGGCCTGCCGCGACACACTGTCAATCACCGCCAGATCCCGCCCCTCCGCTCCCACCCTCACAATCCGGTGCCTCGTTCCCAGCGGCCCAGCCATGTCCATCGCCGCCAGTTGCGCGCCAGCGGATGACAGCAACGCCGTCATCCGCCCCGTCGCCGGATGCCAGGCCCGCAATGACCCGCCCATTCCCACCACTAGCAACTCCATCGCCCCACCCATCGGCTTCAACGCCCGCACACGCTCCGGCATCGTCCCCCGCACCCCGAACTCCCGGCCACTCCCCACCGTCCACCCGCGCAGCGCCCCGCGCTCATACGCCGCAAACAAATGCTTCATCCCCGGATCATACGTCACCGCCGTCACCCCTCCCGCCTCCACCTCAGCCCCAATCTTCCCACTCCCCCCATCCGTCCCGTCCGACCACATCAGATTGCCCGCCGCATCACCCGCCAACACCGCACGCGCATTCCGCGCCGCCACCACCGCCGTCACCGCTCCCGACATCGTGAACATCGGCTCCACCCAACCCACCCCTTCCTCAGCCGCCCATCGGTAAACCCCGCCCTCCGCCGTCCCCGCCACCACCACCCGCTGCCGCTCCAATGTCGTCACCGTCATCTGCGTCAATCGCCCCCTCACCCGCCCCACCTGACTCGCCCGCAACCCTCCCACTCGCCACACCACTCCCCCCTCCGTCGCCACCAACCCCGACTCCCCAGTCGGCCGCATCTCCACCACCACCGCCGCACCTCCCTCCGGCCACGACACCGGTAGCCACAATCCCGACCCCATCTCCACAGACCACAACATCGACTCCCGACCCCACACCGCCACCCGATTCCCCGCCCCCGACACCGCCACCCGCTCCAATCCCTCCACCCGCCCCGGCGGCATGTACACCTCAGGCCCACTCCAACCCTTCTCACCCTCCACCCACCGCACCACCACCGGAACCCCCGGCTCAGTCCCGCTCAACAACGCCACCAGCGTCCGACCCGTCAGCACCGTCCCCCGCAACTCCCCCCACTCACTCCGCAACTCCACAGGCAACCCCACCGGCCTCATGAACTTCCCATACGCCGCCTGCAGCATCAGATCCGCCGCCGCCACCGCATCCGGCTCCGTCTCCAGCGCCCGCGCCAGCATCGGCATCGCCCCATGAAACTGCCGCTCCGCCTTCCACCGCTGCGCCGTCTGCACGTCCTCCCGCGCCCGCGCCCGCCTCAAATCCTCCGCCCTCGTCTCCGCTCGCCAGTACATCACCAGACTCGCCGCCATCCCCGCCACCAGACTCACCACCGCCAGCATCCCCAGCACCACCGCCGCACGATGCCGCCGCGCCAGCTTCCCTAACACCTCAATCCCCCGCGCCGGCCGCGCACTCACCGGCTGCTCATCCAGCACGCGCTGCAGATCATCCGCCAGCGCCTCCGCACTAGCATACCGACCACCCGGCAATATCGCCATCGCCCTCCCCGCAATCGCCAGCAGATCCCGCCGCCACGCCCTCGGAGCCCCACCCATCACCCCGCCCTCCGGCCACACCGGCACTTCCTCCCCAGGCCCTCGCCGCCCCGCCGACGCAAACGGCAACCTCCCTGCCAGCACTTCATACATCACCACTCCCAGCGCATACACGTCACTCCGCACATCAATGTCCGCACTCCCCGGCTCCGCCTGCTCCGGACTCATGTACCCAGGCGTCCCCACTAGCTGCCTAACCGCCGTCACCGCCAGATCGCTCAACGGTTCCTCCAATGCCCGCGCCACCCCGAAATCTATCACCTTCACCCGCCTCACACCTCCCTCCTCCCACGCCAGTATATTCGCCGGCTTCAAATCCCGGTGCACCACTCCCTTCCCATGCGCGTGCTGCACCGCCTCACAAACCCCGATCAGCAATCGACACCGGTCGCCCGCTCCCAATCCCCACCGCGCAGACATCTCCGTCAGTTCGCCACCGCGCACCAGCTCCACCACAAAAAATGGCCGCCCGTCGTGACTCCCCGCATCCAGCACCGTCGCCACCCCCGGATGATTCATCCTCGCCAGCGCACTCCGCTCCCCCTCAAACCTCGCCAGCACCTGCCGCGACACCACCTCCGCCTTCAGCCACTTCACCGCCACCTCCCGCTCCACCGGATGCTCCTGCCGCGCCCGCCACACCTCCGCAAACCCTCCCTCTCCCACTTTCTCCTCCAATCGGTACCGCCCTCCTAGCAACACTCCCTCCGCCTCCGCCTCCATAACTGGCAGCTCCTCCCCGCCCAGCCACCCCAGCAGGCACGCCGGACAAAACGCGGGCCCGTCCACCGTGTGCCGCACCGCCCCACAAGCATCGCAATGTAGTGCTCTCATCTCATCCCTTCTGCTCTTTTCCGCTCAACCTTTCATAAACAGCGCCCGTAAATGCCGGATTTCCTCCTCCACTTCCTCCTCACTCCCCACCGTCGCCGCCACCTGCGCCCGGAAAACCGCCTGCAACCGCCGCCGCAACCGGTGCACCGCCACACTCAGCGCATTCTCACTCATCCCCAATCCCGCCGCCGCCTCCACCTGCGGCACCGAACCGCCGCCTCTCACCAGATACTCGGACAATACCCCAAACGCCGCCCCTCTCCCCGCACGTTCCTCCTCCTCCTTCAGCGCCGCCAGCGCATGCCCCAGCAAACTCACCGCCCACCGCCGCTCATACACTTCATCCGGCGTCTCCCCAGCCAACCCCGTCTGCACCAGTTCCGCCTCCAACTGCGCAGGATCCATCCCCGCCACCACCAACCCACCGCCACGCTTCTGCGTCGCCCCGCGCCTCTGCTCATCCCGCAGATACAACTTCAACCCTCCTATCAGATACGACCGCAACCGCCCCTTCTCCGCATCCGCTCGCCGCAGCACGCCCTTCTCCAGCAGATGCCCGAAATACCCCTGCGTCAGATCCTCCGACTCCGCAGGCCCATGCCCGCTCCCCCTCAAATACGCATACAACGGAGCCCAGTACAGCCCGCACACCCGGTCCAGCGCCCGCCGCGCCACCGTCCCGTCCCCTCCCGACAACTCCAGCATCGTCCAGGGCGTCGCAGGAAATGCCACGCCTGTCCGAGCCTCTCGCGGAACTGCCTCCATCACCCCACCGTATGCCCGGCCTCCCCCACCCTCCGCAAGCTTTGCTTTCATCCCGATCCCGGTTGCCCCCAGCCTACCACCGCTTAGCGCCCCTCCATGCGCCCTCTCTCCGACTGCCGCCTCTACGGAATCCTCGACGCCTCCTACACCCCGCGAGATCACATGCCCGCCATGCTCGCCGCCATGATCTCCGGCGGGGTCCATATCGTCCAGCTCCGCGCCAAAGGCTGGTCCCCGGACGATATCATCGCCACCGCCCGCTCCCTCCACCCGCTCACCAAAGCCGCCGGCATCCCCTTCGTCATCAATGACCACCCGGAAGCCGCCCGCGCCGCCGGCGTCGAAGGTGCCCACGTCGGCCAAGACGACCTCTCCATCGCAGAAGCCCGCCAACTCGCAGGCCCAGGCATCTTCGTCGGCAAATCCACCCACAGTCTCGCCCAGGCCCACGCCGCCTTCGCAGAAGGAGCCGACTGCATCGGCTTCGGACCGCTCTTCGCCACCCCCACCAAACCCGATTACCAACCCATCGGCACCCTCGACATCCGCTCCGTCAACTCCAACCCACCAGTCCCAGTCTTCTGCATCGGCGGCATCAACCTCCTCACCCTCCCCTCAGTCCTCGCCGCCGGCGCACAACGCGTCGTCATCGTCTCAGCCATCCTCTCCGCCCCAAACCCAACCGCCTACTCCCGCAGCTGCCTCGATCTCATCGAATCATCCCCTATTCCCGAAATTTAATCTCCCGGCAATCATCAGGCCCCACCATGACTGACCGGATACCACCCCGGCGGAAGTTTTTTCACTGAATACTTGCGCCTTACGCGGCTATCAGGCAAACACCGATGCCATAAAGGAGAAAAAACTGTGTATTCGAACGACGACTACCTTCTCGACCTGCTTCAGGAATCCGGAAACCTAGACCCTCACGAGGTCCAGGAAGCCGTCATCCATAAAGGCAAACGCACTGCCCTCGAATACCTCATGGAAACCGGCAAGGTCTCCGAGGAACTCCTCGCGCAGACCATGGCCATGAACTCCGGCATGGAGTACGTCGACCTCTCAGGGTTCGTACCAGACGCCGCCACCCTGGAGCTCATGCCCGCAGAAACCGCCGTCAAATACCACGTCATCCCCGTCGGTATGGAAGGCGGCCGTCTCTCCGTCGCTGTCGCCGACCCCCTGGACTTCCAGGCCATGGACAGTCTCCCGCACCTCGTCAGCTTCCCGCTCGACTTCTACTGCGCCCCCAAATCCCAGATCACCCAGTACCTCACAGAGTTCTTCGGCTACCAGAAGGAAGCCGACGGCAGTCTCAGTTTCAGCGGCTCCGAAGCAGCCGCCATCGTCACAGAAACCGACGCCCCCATCATCCGCATGGTCACCGAACTGCTCTCCGAAGCAGTCGTCGCCCGCGCCAGTGACATTCACGTCGAACCTCTCGAAAAACGACTCCGCATCCGCTACCGCGTCGACGGGGTCCTCCAGGAGGTCGCCAGTCACCCCAAACACCTCCATGCCCCCATCATGGCCCGTCTCAAAATCATGACGGGTTCCATGAGCATCGACGAACGCCGCGTCCCTCAGGACGGCCGTATCCAGGCCCGCGTCGGCTCCAAGGACATCGACCTCCGGGTCTCCACCGTCCCCACCAATCACGGCGAATCCGTCGTCATGCGGATTCTCGACAAAAGCAGTCTCCTCCTCGGCCTCAGCGACCTCGGCTTCTTCAGCGACGACCACGCCACCTTCACCGAACTCCTCGGCCTACCGGACGGCATCATCCTCATCACCGGCCCCACAGGCTCAGGCAAAACCACGACGCTCTACGCCTGTCTCAATACCATCAACCGCCCCGACCGCAAAATCATCACGGTCGAAGACCCGGTCGAATATCAGCTCGCAGGCATCAACCAGGTCCCCGTCAAGGAAGACATCGGCATGAGCTTCGGAGCCGCCCTCCGCTCCATGCTCCGTCAAGCCCCCAACATCATCATGATCGGGGAAATCCGGGATGCCGAAACCGCCAACATCGCCATCAACGCCTCCCTCACAGGCCACTTGGTCTTCTCCACGCTCCACACCAACGACGCCCCAAGCTCGGTCGCCCGGATGGTCAATATGGGCGTCAAACCGTTCCTCATCGCCTCCGCCGTCCGCGCCATGATGGCCCAGCGGCTCGTCCGCAAGCTCTGCGCCGAATGCAAAGCCCCCGCGGAACTCAACGAAAAACAAATGCGCGCCCTCGGCCTCGACGCCTCGCGCACCGCCGACGCCCGCATCATGGGCCCCACAGGTTGCCCCAAATGCAAAGGCAAGGGCTTCCGCGGCCGGATGTGTATCCTCGAGATCTTCAAGGTCGATGACCAGGTCCGCGGCATGGTCAACGAAGGCCTCAGCACCCCTCAACTCCGCAAGCGCGCCCGCGAACTCGGCATGCGCACTCTCCGCGAAGACGGGGTCCGCAAGGTCCTCGCAGGCCTCACCACCGCAGACGAGGTCATCGAATCCACCATGGGCGACGCCGATTGATCCCCACGCGCCTCCGCCCCTCCCAAATCCCTCTCCTCCTTCTGATATATGACTGCCCAATACGTTCTGGACATCTTCCAAAACCGCGGCGTGATGAGCGATAGCCAGGTCGGCGAAATCCTCGACGAAATCAGCACCACCGGCAAAGACGTCAAACGTCTCCTCAACGACTACGGCTACGTCCAAGGCGAAGAACAGGTCTACGAGGTCATCGCAGAAGAACTCGGCGCAGAATACATCGACCTCCGCCGCTACGAACCCCCGCGCGCCCTCCTCGACCTCATCCCGGCCAATATCGCCAAAATGCACGGCGCCCTCCCCGTCAATTTCGACGAACAGGGCCTCCACGTCGCCCTCCTCGACCCGCTCAACCCACAAACCGTCGAAGACCTCCGCTTCGCCCTCGATAAACCCATCGTCGTCGTCGTCGCCGACACCGACCGCATCGAGGACCTCATCAATACCAGCTACGCCGCCGAAAATGAAGGCATGGAGGACATCCTCTCCGGCCTCCAACTCGGCGACATGGGCAAACCAGGCGGCCTCGAAACCGAAGCCAACGCCGCCCCCATCGTCCGCTACGTCGACCTCGTCCTCTTCCAGGCCGTCAAACAGAAGGCCTCAGACATCCACTTCGAACCATTCGAAGGCGATTTCAAAATCCGCTACCGCGTCGACGGCGGCCTCGTCGAAATGGCCCCGCCCCCACCCCACCTCGGCACGATCATCACGTCCCGGATCAAGGTCATGGCGAACCTCAATATCGCCGAACGCCGGATCCCTCAGGACGGCCGCATCATGAAAATCGTCGGCGGCAAGCAGGTCGACATGCGCGTCAGCACTCTCCCCACCATCCACGGGGAATCCGTCGTGCTCCGCGTCCTCGACCGCTCCAGCATCAATCTCGACCTCGAAAACCTCGCGCTCCCGCCAGCCCTCTACGATTACATCCTCGATACCGTCCAGAAACCAAACGGCATCTTCATCGTCACAGGCCCCACCGGCGCAGGCAAAACCACCACGCTCTACGCCGCCCTCCGTAAGGTCAATACCGTCGACTGCAAGCTCCTCACCTGCGAAGACCCAGTCGAATACGACATCGAAGGCATCATCCAGGTCCCCGTCAACGAAGCCGTCGGCGTCACCTTCGCCAAGGTCCTCCGCGCCTTCCTCCGTCAGGACCCGGACCGCATCATGGTCGGCGAAATGCGCGACAAGGAAACCGCCACCATCGCCATCCAGGCCTCCCTCACCGGACACCTCGTCCTCTCCACTCTCCACACCAACGACGCCCCTGGCGCGGTCACCCGTCTCGTCGACATGGGCTGCGAACCATTCCTCGTCGCCGCTACCCTCGAAGCCGTTCTCGCTCAACGTCTCCTCCGTACCATCTGCAAATCCTGCCGCGTCCCCTACGAGCCCAGCGAATCCATCCTCAGCCAACTCGGCCTCAGCCCGCACGAAATCGGCGACAAACACTTCTACACCGGCCGCGGCTGCGAAGACTGCAACTCCTCCGGCTACCGCGGCCGCCGCGGTCTCTACGAGCTCCTCGACATGAGCGACCCGCTCCGCGACCTCATCTGCGAACGCGCCCCCACCGTCGTCATCAAACAGAAAGCCATCGAACTCGGCATGCTCACCCTCCGCGAAGACGGTCTCCGCAACATCTACGACGGCAACACCACCATCGAAGAAGTCCTCAAATACACCTGAGCCTTCTCCCGCACGCTAAGGTCACACCTCCCCATATTCTGTCTTGGACATTCAGCCGGTTTTCTGGTTTCCTTCCCTGACCACCTCTCAACTCCTCAGTTACCGGCCGCACAGTCCGCCCAAGCCACTTTCTACGCCCCTACACCATGGCCAAATTTGAATACATCGCCGTCAATGCCCGAGGAGAGGAAACCGCCGGAGCCATCGAGGCCAGCGGCAAAGACGACGCCATCAACAAACTCCGCGGCAGCGGCCTCTTCCCAACTCAGGTCGCCCCGGAAGGACAGCTCACTCAGGCCGTCAAAAAAACCAAGAAGGCCTCCGCCTCCGCCAAAAGCAAGGTCCCCAAAAAAGCCCGCGGCAAGGTCAAGAGCAAGAACCTCATGATCTGGACGCGCCAGCTCGCTACCCTCATCGACTCCGGTCTCCCCCTCCTCCGCGGCCTCAACGTCCTCGCCAATCAGGAACCCAACCCGGTCCTCAAACACACCGTCGTCTCCCTCGCAGACTCCGTCCAGACCGGCTCCACTTTCTCCGAAAGCCTCGCCCAGCACCCGAAGGTCTTCAACAAGCTCTACGTCAACATGGTCAAAGCCGGTGAACTCGGCGGGGTCCTCGAACTCGTCCTCAACCGTCTCGCCGAATACCAGGAAAAGGCCCAGAAACTCAAAAACAAGATCGTCTCCGCCATGGTCTACCCGGTGATCGTCATCGTCATCGCCATGGGGATCGTCGTCTTCCTCCTCACCTACATCGTCCCGAAATTCACGGAAATCTTCGAAAACATGGTCCAGGGCGGCGCCAGCCAGATGCCAGCCCTCACCCGCGCCGTCATCGGAGCCAGCGACTTCATGAAGTCCAACTGGTACATCCTCGGCGGCCTCGGCTTCCTCGCGGTCATGGGCTTCAAGGCCTTCGGATCCACCAAAAACGGCCGCCGCGTTCTCGACAAGCTCGTCCTCAAACTCCCCCTCTTCGGACCAGTCCTCCTCAAAAGCTCCGTCGCTCGCTTCTCCAGAACCCTCGGTACTCTCGTCACCTCCGGCGTTCCCATCCTCCAGGCCCTCAACATCACCCGCGACACCGCCGGCAATTCCGTCGTCTCAGAGGCCATCATGAAGGTCCACGACGCCGTCAAAGAAGGCGAATCCATGGTCGCACCCCTCGACGCCAGCAAAATCTTCCCAGCCATGGTCATCTCCATGGTCGAAGTCGGCGAGGAAACCGGGCAACTCCCGGAAATGCTCCTCAAAATCGCCGACGTCTACGATGACGAAGTCGATAACTCCGTCTCCGCCCTCACTTCCCTGCTCGAACCGATCATGATCGTCGTCCTCGCCGTCATCGTGGCCGTCATCGTGCTCGCGCTCTTCCAACCACTCATCACGGTCATCACCAAGTTCCAGGGCTGATCCCCGGCGGGCATCCCCCGCCCCCCCTTCCGCCCCAACTCCAGCTCGCTGCCCATGAAATCGTCCGCTTCCTCCCGCCGCCGCGCAGGCTTCACCCTCATTGAGGTCATGACGGTCATCGCCATCATGGCCCTCCTCGGGGCCATGGGCTTCGCAGGCTTCAAATTCGCCATCCGCAAAAGCAAGGAAAAGCAGACGCTCAACCGCATCGCCGCCATCTCCTCCATCATCAAACAGTACCAGGGCGAAAACGGCAACTACCCCATCCCGGCTGACCCGCTCAGCACCGGCCGCCTCCGCGGTAAACAATGGCCCGTAGGCGGCGCCGTCGCTCTCTACCAAATCCTCGCCGGAGACGGCGATGACGCCCTCGCAGGCTCCAAAGGCAAGGAATCCTCCGGTATCCCCGGCGGCGTCGACAACACCGGCAAGGTCCTCCTCGATACCTGCGTCGCCCCCTCCCAGAAACAAATCCAGGAAAAGAAAAAAGGCGAAATGGTCGACGCCCTCGAAGACGGCCGCTTCGTCGTCGTCGACGGTTTCGGCCACCCCCTACAGTACCTCGTCGCCATCCGCGACCGCAATGGCCGCATCACCAACGCCGGCGACATGCACAGCGGCTCCGACTTCGAAATCTGGTCCTACGGCACCCTCGAGGAGCGCAACGACACGCCTCAAGGTCAGGCCGAATGGGTCACCAGCTGGCAGTAATACCCATCCGCCCCCACGGAATCCCGCTGGCGATTCCCTCGGGCAACTGCCAACTTCCGCGTCATGAAGACGCCTCTGCCGGAATCCCGGAACAGGAATCTGCCGCGCCCCGAAGCCCCGGCTCAGGTTTCCATGCCCGCAGGGAACCCGCTCCCAGACGCCCCCAGACGCATGTCCAGCGTCGAACGCCGTCAGGCCCCATGGAACCAGCCCCCCACTGACCACCACCCGCTCCGCCGCTTCTTCAAGCACGTCTTCGCCCTCCTCCTCTGCGGCGGGCTCTTCGCCGGCTTCCTCTACCTCTACCACTACGGCGTCAATACCGAGGGCAAACAGGAGATGAACTCCCGCGAAATCCTCGCCGTCACCGGCGCCGCCATCTGGGAATCCGGACCGGAAATCCTCCGCCCCGCCAACCCAGACGCCGCCGCAGCCCTCGACGAACTCCCCATCGCACTCATCGCCGCCAAAGCCGCCGCCAAAACCAAAGCCAGTGGCCGCTTCCCAGAAGTCAGCATCATCGACGGCGACCCACCCCCAGGCAACGGCTCCGCCTCCCACCAGATCGTCTACTTCGTCGCAGGCGAGGCCGTCCTCGTCATCCGCATGCGGCTCGACCCCCAATCCGGTCTCTTCACCTTCGTCGGTCAAGGCAACCGCCTCCTCCCCAAGACGCCCGTCCCCTCAGCCGAACCCACTGCCCAACCCGCTGCCCAATCCTCAGCCGAACCCGCATCCCCGGCGGCCCCAACGGAAAAAGTATCGGAACAACCTTGAATTCAGGGTGAATCCTCACCGCTCCTCCCGTTCTATCTCTGACACTTCTCCCTCCAGCCCCACCCCCTCTTTCCTCCCCATGAACCAGATCATCATCCCCAGCCGCCGCGCTTTCCTCAAATCCGCCGCCGCTGCCTCCGCCGTCTCCTCCATCGCCGCCCCAGGCATCGTCCTCGGCAACCCAGACAGCCGGAAACTTAAAATCGGCCTCGTCGGCTGCGGCGGTCGCGGCAGCGGCGCCGCCGGCGACGCCATGACCGCCGACAGCAACGCCGAACTCTGGGCCGCAGGCGATGTCTTCCCCTCCAGCATCGAAGGCAGTCTCTCCGCCCTCCGCAATCAGTTCAAAGACCGCGTCAATGTCGAGGACTCACGCAAATTCACCGGCATGGACGCCTACCAGAAGGTCCTCGAAAGCGGCGTCGATGTCGTCATCCTCGCCACACCCCCAGGCTTCCGCCCCATCCACTTCGAAGCCGCCGTCAACGCCGGTAAACACATCTTCTGCGAAAAACCAGTCGCCGTCGACATGGCAGGCGTCAAAAAAGTCATGGCCGCCGCCCAGAAAGCCAAAGAAAAAGGCCTCGCCGTCGTCTCAGGCTTCTGCTGGCGCAAAGACACTTCCCGCCGCGAATTCTTCAAACGCATCCACGCCGGCGACATCGGCGACATCGCCCACTACTACGCCACCTACTACACAGGCCCAGTCAAATCCATGGCCCGCAAGGAAGACCGTAAACCAGAATACAGCGACGTCGAATGGCAGGTCCGCAACTGGTACAACTTCTCATGGCTCGGCGGCGACGGTCTCGTCGAACAAGCCGTCCACTCCGTCGACAAAGTCGGCTGGGCCTTCCTCGACCAGAACCCCATCGCCTGCCACGGCAACGGCGGCCGCCAGGTCCCCTTCGAAGGCGCTGAAGGCTACAACATCTTCGACCACTTCAGCGTCATCTACGAATACCCCAACGGTGTCCTCGCCTCCGTCTGCAGCCGCCAGACCCCCAACTGCGATAACGAAAACGCAGACTACATCCTCGGCACCAAAGGCAACGCCACCATCAAAGGCGGCCTCCGCATCACCGGCGATAAAGCATGGCGCGACCGCGGCGAAGCCCCCGTCAACATGTACGTCTACGAACACATGGAACTCTTCCAGTCCGTCCGCGAAGGCAAACCCATCTTCGAAGGCGACTGGATGTGCCACTCCACCGCCCTCGCCATCATGGGCCGCACCGCAGCCTACACCGGCAAACGCATCACATGGGACCAACTCATGAAGTCCGAAGAAGACCTCGCCCCCGACGACCTCAAATGGGACTCCGCCTTCACCCCATCCCCCATGCCACGCCCAGGCATCACCAAGTTCATCTGACCTGACGTCCCCATCAATTCCAACCATCCCGGACGCCCTGTCGGAATCACTTCCGTCAGGGCGTCTTCATGTCCGGCCCTTCATCACTTCGCCACTCCACCCTCTTCACCCCCACGCGCCCGACGCCTCGCCTCCCGACCAGCGTCCAGGATGTACTCCAGACACATCGAAACCCCAAGACACCAGAAGAAAACGCACGGCAGCATGAAGTTGTTCCCATAGACACCCGTCGCAAAATTGAACCCCGTCAGCAGCAAAGCAAGAATTCCCATCACGAACGCAACCACATCCGGCCGCCCCTCCCCATCACGCTCCCGAGCCTCCTTCCGGCGGTGCCAGCGAAGCGCAAGGTAATAGTAAAACAGGATCCCGAAAAGAGCCGCAAACACGACCCCGAAAAACACATGCCTCCCGAAGGAACCATCACCAAAATCCAGACTGATCAGCGTAATTCCGAACGCCCCCGTTCCCATCTGACCCTCCCCTCCCCCACCGTCCTGACTCTCTCCCTTCTTCAGACGGCCCTCATAAAACAGATACAGCCCCACCGCGATCGCCATTCCTACCGCTAACACCCACCTGACCGTCAAGTTCTTCCCGCCAAGCCCATCATTATAGGCATCGTTCGCCGCGTACAGTAGCGCCATTAACCCGTAAACTCTATCCCTCATCGCTCGCAATAATCAGTTCGTTGCTCAGCAGACCGCCCCTCTTAACCCCCACGCGCACGACTCCCCGCTCCTCGACCAGCGTCCAGGACGTACTCCAGACACATCGAGACCCCAAGACACCCGAAGAAAATGCACGGCAGCATGAAGTTGCTCCCATAGACACCCGTCGCAACATTGAAACCCATCAGCAGCACGGCTACGATCCCCATCCCAAACGCAAGCTTGTCCGGCCGCCCCTCCCCATCGCACTCCCGAGCCTCCTTCCGGCGTCGCCAGCGCAGCGCAAAAAAGGCGCAGAGCAGGATCCCGAAACATCCAGCAAACACTCTCCCGAATACCACATGCCTCCCGTAGAATCCCTCATCAAATTCCAAACTGATCAGCATCATAAACACCACCCCCATCCCCACCCGCTCCACCACGCTCGATTTCTCACCCTTACCTTCCCGCTCACTCTCCTTCCTGTGACGCCGCTCACAAATCACCCACCATCCCGTCGCAATCGCCAGTCCGACCAATAAAGCCACCTTGATCACCTCGTTTCTCCCGCCAAGCCCCACTTTGTAGGCATCGTTCGCGAAGAACAGCATCGCCATTACCCCGCAGACTCTATCTCTCATAACTCGCAGAAATCACTTCGTTACCACATCTCCCCAGCACCCCGCCCTTCACCCCGCACCCATTCACACCCCCACACCACTCGGACAGCCCACCCAGACCGCCGAACCTCCCATCGCCATTCCACCCCATTGTAATGCATAATCCCGACACGTCCCCACACTAGCCCCCCGCCCCCACCCAGTCAAGCCCCCACCCCCGCGAACAACCACGCCCCTCGCGTCCCCTCCGTCCCCTCTCTTTGCCCCCGCGGAGCCCCCCCTCGAAGAGGTCTGTCCTTTTGACCACAGTACAACGGCGTCCGTGACTTCGGCTACCATCGAAGAGGTCTGTCTTCTTGCGTACCATCGAAGAGGTCTGTCTTCTTGTGTCTCCCCCAACGGTGTCCGTGATTTCGGCTACGGTGTGCGGTAGACCCTGCGCAGGGCGTCGAGGACGGCCGTCCAAGGCGCGTCGCGGAACAGAAATGCCCGCAGCCAGCGCACGAACTTCACCGTGCGCTGCGTGCAGCGCCGGAGCGCCTGGCGCAGCGGCGTCACCGTGCGCCCGGCCTTGCGCGCCGTTTC
>JAIXPK010000378.1 GCA_027486335.1 Verrucomicrobiaceae bacterium
GCAGTTGTTGTTCGGGTGGCCGTTCAAGTACTGGGCGGCGGCGCTGTCGGCGATTTTTCTGCTGCAGTATATTGCGGCGAGGGACTTGGTGGGGGCGCTGCTGGCGGTGACGGCGGGGGTGCTGACGTATGTGCTGATGCGGCGTGCGGGGATGGTGTCGCGGCTCGGGGGGATTGCGGAGACGGTGCGGGAGGCGCTGCCGGAGCGGAGGGGGAAGGTTGCGGGGAAGGTTGTGGGGAAGGGTGCGGGGAAAAGGGTGTCGAGTCCGAAGCTGGTGCCACGTGCGGAGTTGAAGCCTGAGGCTCCTGATGTGGAGCGAGTGAATGCGTTGCTGGACAAGATTGCGGCGAGCGGCATGGGGAGCCTGAGCGACGCGGAGCGGGCGGATCTGCAGCGGGCGAGTGCGCGGCTGAAGGAGAAGCCTTGAGGGCTATGATTTTTTCCGTGGGCCGGATTCGTTGGGGCTGCGGGTGATGAGGAAGTAGATGACGTAGATCCAGCTGAGGAGGCCTGCGATGATGGCGAAGAGGACCGAGCGGTTGCGTTCCCATGAGGAGACCACGGCGATGACTGAGCCGAGGCCGAGCCCTGATTCGGCGACGCGCTGGACGGTGATTTCGGCGAGCGGAAGGAGCATGGGTGGATGATCGGGGAGGGTGGGGGGGCTGTCCAGGGGAAGCGCGGCGATTCCCGAGGAGCGCGGTGGCGTTTTGCGGATAGGGTGGGATGGTGTGCGTATGGTGACGATTGATGATCCGCATGCGCTTGCGGCTGGGGAGGTGGTGAAGGCGCTCGGGAGTGATGGAGTGAACGGGTTGTCGGCGGCGGAGGCGGCGAGACGCCTGGCGGATTATGGGGCGAATGTGCTGCCGGAGACGAAGCCGGTGGGGGTGTGGTTGGTGATAGGGCGGCAGTTTGCGAGTCCGCTGATTTATCTGCTGCTGGTGGCGGCGCTGATTGCGGGGGCGATGGGGCATCGCGGGGATGCGGGGGTGATTCTGGTGGTGGTGCTGGTGAATGCGTTGCTGGGGATGTACCAGGAACGACGGGCGGCGCGGTCGATGGCGGCGCTGCGGAAATTGTCAGTGCTGATGGTGCGGGTGGTGCGGGGAGGTGAGGAGGTGGAGATTGAGGCGTCGGGATTGGTGCCTGGGGATGTGATGCTGCTGGCGGCGGGGGACGCGGTTGGAGCGGACGGGCGTTTGATAGAGGTAGTGGCGATGGAGGCGGCGGAGGCGGCATTGACTGGGGAATCGGTGCCGGTGGTGAAGGATGCGGGGGTGGTGCCGGTGGGGACCCTGATGGCAGACCGGAGGGGGATGGTGTATGCGGCGACGCATGTGGCGGCGGGACGGGGTCGGGCGGTGGTGACGGCGACTGGGGAGCGGACGGAGGCTGGGCGGATCGCGGATCTGACGATGACGGCGCGGGAGCCGAAGACCCCGCTGGAGGCGAGGTTGGAGGGATTTGGGAGGATGCTGGCGGGGGCGTCGCTGGGGTTGTTCGGGTTAGTGATTGCGGGAGGGTTGGTGAGGGGGATGCCGTTTCTGGAGATACTGATGGTGGCGATCAGTCAGATGGTGAGGGTGCTGCCGGAGGGGTTGCCGGTGGCGATGACGGTGGCCTTGGCGGTGGGGATGCAGCGGATGGCGCGGCGTGGGGCGGTGGTGCGGCGGTTGTCGGCGGTGGAGACATTGGGGTCGGTTAGTGTGATCTGCACGGATAAGACGGGGACCTTGACTCGGAATGAGATGACTGTGACGGCGTTGAGGTTGCCGGGTGGGCGGGAGGTGGCGGTGAGTGGTGGAGGTTATGCACCGGAGGGAGAGCTGACGGAGGGCGGGAGGAAAGTGGAGGGCGGGGATGCGGCGGTGTGGCGGCTCATTGAGGCGTTGGTGTTGTGCAATGATGCGCGGCTGGAGCGGCCGGGGGGAGAGGAGACGGCGTGGCGGATCGTGGGAGATCCGACGGAGGCGGCGATGCTGACATTAGCAAAGAAGGCGGGGATGGAACCGGAGGAGGTGAGGGCGGCGAATGTGAGGGTGGCGGAGCTGCCGTTTGATGCGGCGTCGCGATTGATGGCGGTGCAGTGCGGGAGCGGGGGAAGCGGGCGGATTCTGATCAAGGGGGCTCCGGAGACCGTGCTGGCGCTTTGCGGGCTGGTGAGAGGTGCGGACGGGGCGGATGAGGAGTTAGAAGAGGACGAGCGGGAGGCGATGCGGGAGGCGGCGGAGTCGATGAGTGGTGAGGCGTTGCGGGTGCTGGCGGCGGCGGAGATTCCGGGGAGGGAGCTGGCGTCGGGGGGCGGGTATGCGGCGCTGGCGGGGAATGGCGTCTGGCTGGGATTGGTGGGGGAGATGGATCCGCCGCGGGAAGGGGTGAAGGATGCGGTGGCGGAGTGTCGGCGGGCGGGGATTCGGACGGTGATGGTGACGGGGGATCACAAGGCGACCGGGCTGGCGGTGGCGCGGTTGTTAGGGATTGCGCGGGAGGGAGATCTGGCGGTGGACGGAGCGGAGCTCGAGGCGATGAGCGAGGGGAAGCTGAGGGGCGAACTTGAGAGGATTTCGGTGTTTGCGCGGGTGCATCCGGCGCAGAAGCTGAGGATTGTGGAGGCGTGGCAGGCGA
>JAIXPK010000179.1 GCA_027486335.1 Verrucomicrobiaceae bacterium
CAGGTGAAGCAGCACGGGCCGCCGAAGCTGATCGGGAAGGAGAAGGCGCTGAATTCGTTCATCGTGGCGTCGCCGCAGTGTCCGACGGGTCGGTGGTGGGATGTGAAGGAGATCAAGCAGCTAGTGGATCACCTGAGTGAGAGCCAGCCGGTGGACCGGAGCCGGATTGTGATGACTGGGTTGAGCATGGGCGGGTTCGGGACGTGGGGATTTCTGGCGGAGTATCCGGATGTGCTGGCGGCGGCGGTGCCGATTTGCGGTGGTGGGAAGCCGGAGACGGCGGTGCGGTTCAAGGATGTGCCGCTGCATTGCTATCATGGGGCGAAGGACAACGTGGTGCCGCAGTCGAAGAGTGATGAGATGATCGAGGCGCTGAAGAAGGCGGGCGGGAAGCCGCAGTACACGATTTTCCCGGAGGCTGCGCATGACTCGTGGACGGACGCGTATGCGACGGGTGGGTTGTACAAGTGGCTGCTGGAGCAGCGGCGTGCGGCGAAGTGAGGGGATGGAAGTGAGGAGGGTGAATCCCGGGTTGCATGGAGGCGGGTCCGCGGAAGTCTGCGGACCTGACTTTTGAGCATGAGTGCGGCGAACCAGACCAGACCATTTCGAGTTGTCATTGCGTGCGGCGGCACGGGTGGCCACCTGTTTCCGGGCATTGCGGTGGCGCAGGAAGCGCGGCGGCGGGGTTGGGAGACCCTGCTGCTGATTTCGAGCAAGCAGATTGATGCGCTAGCGGTGCAGGGGCATGACGATCTGCGGTTTGAGAAGGTACCGGCGGTGGCGATGCCGAGTCCGCTGTCGCCGGCGATGGTGAAGTTTCTGTGGCGGTTCTGGAAGACGCGGCGGCAGTGCCTTGAGCTGATCCGGGGGTTCGGGGCGGATGCGGTGCTGGGGATGGGTGGGTTCACGTCATTGCCGCCGGCGATGGCGGGCCGGAAGCTGGGGTTGCGGACGTTTGTGCATGAATCGAATGCGGTGCCGGGGAAGGCGAACCGGATGACGGCGCGGTTTTGCGACACGGTGCTGCTGGGATTGGAGGCGTGTGCGCGGCATTTTCCGAAGGCGAGGGTGCGGGTGACGGGGACGCCGCTGCGGAGTTCGCTGTGTGATCCGGTGGATGCGGGTGAGGCGAGGGCGACGTTCGGGCTGCGGGGGGACCGGCAGACGATTCTGATTATGGGCGGAAGCCAGGGGGCGCGGGGTGTGAACAAGGCGGTGGTGGCGGCGCTGCCGGGGTTGGCGGCGGTGGCGGATCGGGTGCAGGTGCTGCACATTACGGGGCCGGGCGATGCGGAGACGATTGCGCCGGAGTATGCGAAGTTCCCGGGGCTGACGGCGCATGTGGCACCGTTCTGCCAGCGGATGGATCTGGCGTATGCGGTCGCGGATGTGGCGGTATCGCGGTCGGGGGCGAGCAGCCTGACGGAATTGAGTGCGTTCGGGGTGCCGACGATTCTGGTGCCGTATCCGTTTGCGGCGGACGATCACCAGCGGCGGAACGCGGATGTGTTTACGAAGGAAGGTGCGGCGATTGCGGTGGAGGAAGCGGAGATTGGCGAGGGGAAGCTGGGCGGGTTGCTGCTGGAGTTGCTGGGGGATGCGGAGAGGCGGGCGGGATTGGCGGCGGCGATGCGGCGGCTGGCACCGCGGGATGCGGCGGCGCGGGTTTGCGATGCGATCGCGGAGAAGTGAGGATCAGACGTCGCAGAGTTGGACGGCGGCGCTGAGGGAGGCGATGGGGTCTGGGCCTTTGGGGATGAATTCCTGGCCGACGAAGCCCTTGTAGCCGCTTTCGGCGATGGCGCGCATGATGGGCGGGTAGTTGATTTCCTGGTTGTCGTCGAGTTCGTGGCGGCCGGGATTGCCTGCGGTGTGGATGTGGCCGACGAAGGGGGCGCATTCCTTGTATCGGCGGATGACGTCGCCGTCCATGATCTGGACGTGGTAGATGTCGAAGAGCATTTTCATGCGTTCGGATGAGATTTCGCGGCAGACGTCGAGGGCGTAGTCGATGTGGTCGCACCAGTAGTCGGGGTGGCCCTTCATTTGTTCGTCGACGCGGGAGTTGAGCATTTCGAGGCAGAGCGTGACCTTTTTTTCCTCGGCGTAGGGGACGATTTTTTTGAGGCCGTCGATCATGCTGCGGCGTGCGGCGTCGTGGGGGAGGTTGCGGCGGAAGCCGGAGAAGGTGATGACGCTGGGGATGCCGTGGGCGGCGGAGGCGTCGATGCTTTTTCTGAGGGCGGCGATGCATTCGTCGTGTTCTTCGGGGTGGGCGAAGCCTTTGGCGAAGCCGTGGCTGCCGGCGATGGCGCAGGTGAGCCCGTGTTTTTTGAGGGTTTCCCAGTGTTCGGGGCCGACGAGTTCGACGGAGGCGACGCCCATGGAGGCGGCGGCGGCGGCGAGGGTGTCGACGGACATGGGGTTGAAGCACCAGTGGACGACGGACTGGCGGATGCGGCCTTTGGAGATTTTGTAGGGAGCGGCGGCGTTGGCGGAGCCGAGGCTGGAGACGGCGGCGGGGAGGGCGGCGGCGGAGGAGAGGAAGCGGCGGCGGGGGGTCATGGTTGATGGATGGGGTGTGGAGGGGAGGGGTGTCAAGCCCTTGGCGGCGGGTGCGTGCGTGTGCGTATTTGAAAAAATGATTGCTTATTGAGACAAAGGCGGCTTCCTCTGCCGCTTCCGTCCCGGCGGGTCTGGCCGGAAGTTTACTTTCGGTTCTGGAGTCGCCGTCTCAATTCCTCCCAAACCGTCAGTATGATCGAAGTCAAAAACCTGACCAAGCAATTCGGCCCCAAAGTGGCGGTCGACAATCTGTCCCTTTCTGTCCGGAAAGGGGAAGTTCTCGGATTTCTCGGGCCGAATGGTGCCGGGAAGTCGACGACGATGCGCATGATCACCGGATTTCTCCCGCCGACGTCTGGCGGGGTGACGGTGGGCGGCGATGACATGCTCGAGGCCCCGAATCTGGCGAAGGCGCGGATCGGGTACCTTCCGGAGAGTGCGCCGCTGTATCTGGACATGACTGTCGAGGGTTTCCTCGGGTTCACGGCTGAGCTGCGGGGCAAGTCCGGCAGTGACAAGAAGGCGGCGGTGGACCGGGCGATTGAGACGTGCTTTCTGCAGAAAGTGCGGCGTCAGGCGATTGACACGCTGTCGAAGGGTTACCGGCACCGGACGTGTCTGGCGCAGGCGATCATTCACGATCCGGAGGTGCTGATTCTGGATGAGCCGACGGATGGTCTGGATCCGAACCAGAAGGATGTGGTGCGGAATCTGATCCGCGAGATGGGGAAGACGAAGGCGATTATTTTTTCGACGCACATTCTCGAGGAAGTCGAGGCGTGCTGCAGCCGAGCGATCATTATTGATCAGGGGCGGATTGTGGCGGACGGGACCCCGCAGGATCTGCGGCGGCGTGCGAGCCGGGCGGGTGCGGTGCATGTGGCGGCGAGCGGTTTGAGCGGTGGTGCGATCGAGAAGGAACTGGCTGGGTTGCGGCATGCGGCGCGGGTGGAAGGCAGTGCGCTGGCGGAGAGCTTCAGCGGGATTGTCTGGCCGAAGCCGAATACTGGTGCCGGAG
>JAIXPK010000332.1 GCA_027486335.1 Verrucomicrobiaceae bacterium
AGGAGCGTGGAGAGCTTGGAGGAGAGTTCGCTGTCGCCGGTGGGGTTGGGTTTGCGGGTGCTAGGCTGTTTGGAGGCCGGGTTGATGAAGGCGGCGACCATGGCGTCGGCGTTGCCGTTGAGCGTTTCGTCGGCCCATGCGGTCAGGGTGGCGGCGTCCTTGTCATCGGAGGACGTGCCGAAGCGGTTTTCCATCGCCTTGACCATGGCGGCGAAGTCCTGGCGATTGACGTCGGGGAGTTTGCGGATGGCGTCGAGGTTAGCGACGAAGAGCTTGCGGATGGCGGGGCCGGAATTGCCGCTGGAGTCGGAGGTGAGGGCGGCGTTGATGAGTTCGGTGCCGAAGGTTTTGGGTTCCTTGGCGAAGGCTTCTTCGATGGCCTTGCGGGCGGGGCCGGCCTGGCTGAGACCGACGAGGACGTCGAGGGCGAGACAGCGCTGCGAGTTGACGGGGCCGGCGCAGGGGAGGAAGGTTTCGAGAGGCCGGACGATGGGGGTACGGCGGAGGAAGGTGACGACCTTTTCAGCGGGCTGGCGGAAGAAAGCGGAGTCGGTGAGCTGGTTGCCGTAGTTGAAGAACTGGTCGTCGGTGGCGACGTCGCGGGCGGGGCGCTGGAAGTCGCGGATGTAGCATTCGGCGGCTGGGAAGACGAGTTCGGGTGACTGCCATGCGGTGCGCATGAGATTGAGCCACTGCATGATCATGGCGTTAGGAGAGCCACTGGAGTAGGAACGGGGATTGTAGTGCTTGGCGAAGTGTTCCTGACGTTTTTCGGCGGGGCCGAGGAAGATGACGGCGATTTCGCGGAAGAAGGCGTCGACGGCTTCGGGGCCTTTGCGTTCGATGAGACGCTTGGCGAACTGCATGATGTGCCAGAATTCCTGACCGCCGTAGTAGTTGCCGTTGGAGTTTTTGAGGCTGGCGACGATGAGCGGGCCGAAGTCGGCGTCGAGTTTGCGGAGGTCGGCGACGTGGAAGACGGTTTGCCAGTGCAGCTGGGGCTGGCCTGGCTGGACGGATTTCTGGCGTTTGGCGGCGAACTCGAGGGCTTTCGCGGGGAATTCGTCAGCGGTGCAGAAGTAGAGCGGCATCATTTCCTCGAGATCGCGGGCGGTGGTGGCGCGGGCGGCGCGGAGGCGCGGGAGGAGGTCGTCAGTGATTTTGGCGGGCTGATTCTGTTTCCATGCGCGTTCGAGGAGCCATTCTTCGGGGCCTGGCTGGCGGAGCGGGATGGCGTCGCCGCGGCTGCTCATGTTGTAGATCTGGCTGCCGATGGAGACGTTGGTTTTGCGGGAGGCGCGTTCGAGTTCGAGGACGGCGGCGGCGAGTTTGTCGAGTTCGTCGTTGGAGGATTCGTTGCCGTCTTTGAGGGCGACGGCGGCGAAGCGGGAGAAGGCGCGGCGGGCGGTGGAGGCGATCTCCATGAAGCGGCGGGCGAAGCGGTTGTGGAGGTCGAGCCGCTGGGCCAGGAGTTCCTTGCGGCGGTTGTCGGCTTCTTCGCCGTCCGAGCCGTTGTAGGAGGTTGGGGTCTGCTGGTAGAGCGAGCCGATGTCTAGCTGATCGCGATTGGCCCAGCCCTGCTGCATGGCGTAGTCGAAGACCTGGTAGAGCGAGTCGAGATTGAGTTTGGCGAGGTCGGCGGCGTCGGATTTGGAGAGGGCGTCGAGGACGACTTCGAGGAGAGCGAAGCGGGCGGAGTGCGTCTCGATAGTGGAGATGACGTTGACGAGGTTATTCGAGAGAGCGAGGAGCTGGTCCGGGGCTTCGGTTTTGAGGATGTCGACGGCCTTTTCGGGGTCATCGGCGAGGGCGGCCATGATGAGGCATTTGCGGAGCCCGGCGTCCTTGGGTTTCTTTTCGAGGGCCTTGCGGTAGAGGGCGAGGGCCTTGCGTGGTTCGCCCATGATGTCGAGGGCGGCGGCGAACTGGGCGGTGGCGTCTGGGGACTGGTTGTCGCCTGGGTTGAGGGCGGCGGTGAGTGCCTGTGCGAAGCCGTGGCGGTTGACGGCTTCGACCCATTCGCGGGCCTGGTAGCGGAGGGAATCGTTGCCGGCGAGCCATGCTTTGGACATGGATTTGAGTTCGCGGGTGAGGTCGCGGAGGGCGTCCTCGCGTTTTCCTTTGGCGACGAGCTGGTCGATGCGGCTGGTGCGACCGCCGGAGTTGATCATGCGGAGGGAGACCGAGCCCATGGAGCCGAGGGAGACGCCTGAGGAGGGCGGGCCTTGGGGACCGGACTGGGCGGCGGCGGCCATGCGTTCGGATTCGTTATCCATGCCGAGTTCCTTCATGGCGTCGGCGAGTTCCTGACGCTGGCCGGCGTTGGAGGCCTCGCGGCGGAGACGGAGGAGGGCTTCGCGGCCTGCGGCGAGGAGAGGGGAATCCTTATCGGCGGAGGCTCCGGCTGCCTGGGTAGCGGCGACGGACCATGAGACGAGGGAACCGTCGACGAGACGACGGAATTCGCGGGCCATGGGCATGGGTTGGGCGCGACGGAGGAGAGCGCCGGCGGCTTCCCACTGATTCTCCTCGGCGGCGTGGGCGGCGGCGAGGAGGAGAGTGGCGAGGGGCGCGTCGGCGGGATCTGTCAGGGATTTGAGGAGAGCGGTGAGGGCGTCGGGGTCGTCGGCGCGAATGGTGAGGAGGACCTTGAGGATGGGGTCCTTGATGGCGGGGAGAGCGGCTTTGAGTTTATCCTGGTCCCACTCCATGCGGTTGCCGTAGTAGTTTTCGGCGCGGGCATTGAGGAGCATGAGGGCGAGCGGGGAGAAGTCCGGGAGCCGCTGCGGAGGGAATGTGAGGGCTTCGATGAGAGGCGGGCGGCCGCCCATCTGGGAGAGGAAGTTTTTGGGCGAGCGCTGCGGGTCGGCGGCGTGAGCGGCGACCTCGTCTTCGATGAGAGCGACGAGCGGCTGGAGGTCTTCCTCGCGGGAGAGCATGCCTGCGAGCTGGATGAAGACGTAAGGGGCCTGATAGCCTTTTGGGTCTGACTTGCGGTACCAGCCTGGGAGTTTGGTGCGGAGACTGTTGAGGGAAACGCGGTTGGCTTCGGGGATGGCGTCAGGGTTCTGGGCACCCTGGAGGAGACTGGAGAGACTGTTCAGGAGGATGGGAGGCGGGACCTCGAGTTTTTCGAGTTCGGCTGCGGCTTCCTGCCATGCTTTGGAAGCGGCCTCGTCTTCGTCGTCGATGAGACGGAGTGCGGCGATCCATGCGAGTTCGCGGCGTTTTTCCTTGAGACTGGAGTAGACGCGGAGATCGACGGCGGGGTCGGAGTTCTGCTGATTGCCCCAGAGAGCGGCGAGGGCGAGGAGCGTTTCGTTAGTCGGGTCCTTGTCGAGACGTTCGGCGAAATCGATCTGGCGGTCGACGCGGGTGCCCTGGATGAGTTCGAGGAGGAGGTCGGAGGAACCGATGCCGGCTGCGCGGATGCCGTCGGCGATGGTGGTGCGGGCGGGTTCCTCGCCCTCGTTGGCGAGGGAGGCGAGGTGGACGAGAGAGAAGGAACGGGATTCGTCGACCTTGGCGGGGAGATTGGGGGCGTTGCCGCCGGCGGTGGTGCGGTTGACGCGGTTGTTCTTGTACTGGTAGGCCTGATAGGAAGAATATGTCAGGGAGATGATGTCGAGGACATCGGCGGGGACGTAGGGGCGGAGGGATTCGGTGTAGTCGCGGGCGGAGCCGGGCTGGACCGAGGCGGGCGCGCCCGGGCCGTTGCGGTTAGGGAGTTCGTCGCGGATGCCGAGCGCGTGGAGGAAGGCGGTGGTGGCGGGGGCGGGCTGATCGCTTTCTTCGAGAGCGCAGCCGTAGAGGTACCAGAGACGGTAGTCGCCGGGGAAGTCCTTCATGCGAGGTTCGAGGAAGGCGGCGGCCTGTTTCCAGAGATCCTGGTCGCAGAGGGCGTCGGCGAGGGATTCGAGCTGACGGGCGTCGAGTGCGACTGAGGAGGCGAGCTGTTCGAGAGCGGCCATGCCTTTGGCTTCATCGCCGCTGGCGAAGTGGACGCGGGCGATGCGCTGACGGACCTTGCCTGATTTGTCGAGCGGTTCGGCTTCGCGGAGGGTTTCGAGGGCGCGTTTGAAGTCGCCTTCGGCTTCGGCGATGCGGGCGATTTCGAGGAGGATGTCAAGGTCGCCGGCTTTGAGGCGGGCGGCTTCGGCGAGAGCGGCGGCGCGGGCCTCGTAGTTTTCCGAGACACGGTGGATTTCGGCGAGGGCGAGGAGAGGGAGGAGGGACGTGCGGTTGGCTTTGCGGCGTTCTTCGAATTGTTCGACGAGTTCGGAGAGCTTGTCGGCGTCGCGGGCGTTTTCGGCTAGGGCTCCAGCCCAGCGGATTTTGGCGCTGAGGTCTTTGCCTTCTTCGTAGAGGACCGTGTAGAGCCGGGCGGCGTCGGCGAATTTGCCATCGTCGCGATAGGCTTCGGCGAGCATGGCCTTGAGGTCCTCGTTGTCGTCGAATTCCTGAGAGGCCTGGCGGAGGGCTCGGAGGGCTTCCTTGTTATTGCCCTGGGCGAGCTGGAGGGAAGCTTCCTTCTGCCATGGGAGATTGCTGCCCGGGGAGAGTTTTTTCCATTCGGGGATCCATGCGAGGGCGTCGGAGAGTTTGCCGGCGCGTTCGAAGAGTTCGACGAGACGCTGGACGTGGACGCTTTTGCGGCCGGAGGGGGATTCGACGAGCCGTTTCATGGAAGCGGCGGCGCCGGCGATGTCACCGCGCTGGGACTGGAGACGGACGAGGATGGCGATGGCGAGTTCCGGGGCGGCGGCTTCGACTTCCTTGAGGGCGGCTTCCGAGCCTTTGGGGTCGCCGGTGCGGTCGAGGAGTTCGGCTAGGAGGCATTTGTCCTGAGGGGATTCGGCGTTGCCTTTGAGCTGAGCGAGGAGGGCTTCTGTCTGACCGGCTTTTTCGGAGAGACGGAGGAGGATGGTCATGGTGGCCTCGAGATCGACGGGGTCGGAGGCGAGGGAGACGAGCGTGCGGGCCCATGGGACGGCCTGGGCTTCGCGGTCGGTGCGTTCTGCCAGTTCGCAGAGCTGGAGGAGGTAGAGCGGGTCCTTGGAGAATTCGGGGAGCCGTTCGGTGAGGAGGTCGGCGGCGAAGGCGAGTTCGTCGCGGGCGGCGGCGGAGCGGGCGACGCCCATGACGCGGGATTTGTCAGGAGAGGCGGCGAGTTTGCGCCAGACGGCGAAGGCCTCGTCTTTGGCACCGCTCTTGTGGAGGACGGTGGCGAGCGCGTCCTGAACGCCCTCGCTGTCGGGGAACGTGGCGGCGGCTTTCTTGTAGAGATCGAGGGATTCTGCGGGGAGTTGATAGCGTTCGAGGAGGCCGGCGGCGCGGAGGTGAGCGGCTTCGGACTTGTCGGATTTGGCGAGGAAGTCGGCGACGGCGGCGGATGCTTCGGGTTTTTTGCCGGCGGCGGCGCGGAGGTCAGCGAGTTTGACGATGAGTTCGAGGTCCTGGGGGTAGAGCCGGATGAGTTCGAGCATCTGGGTGGCGGCGTCGTCCGGGCGCTGGGCCTGGATGAGGAGATCGACGAAGGATTCGCGGACCTCGCGATTGCCTGGGGTTTTGGCGAGGATGTCGGAGTATTCGCGGATGGCTTCGTCGGTGGCGGCGGTTTCGACGAGGAGGGCGGCGAAGCGGCGGCGGAGGGACGTGCGCTGCGGGAATTTGGCGACGAGGGCGCGGTATTGTTCCTTGAGGCCGTCGACCGCGTCGTCGCGGCGGAAGGTTTGCTCGAGCTGGGCGAGGATCTCCTTTTCGAGCCATGAGTCTGCGCCGGTGTCGTCGAGACAGGCGAGGTAGACGGCGACGGCTTTTTCGCGGGCACCGGCGCGCTGATGGATATCGCCGATGCGGAGACGGCGCTGGACTTTTTTGTAAGGGTCGGCGGTGCGAGCGACGAGTGCTTCCGCGGTGGCGAGGGCTTCGTTGGTGAGGCCTTCGGAGATCTGGAGTTCGACGAGGTCTTCCTGGAGGTCTTCGTCGTCCGGGTTGGCGGCGACGAGTTCCTGCCAGACCTTGACGGCGTCGGGGACGCGACCGGCGCGGGCGAGGAGACGGCCTTTGAGCTGCTTGAGTTTGGTGAGGGTGGCGGCGGGAGGGTTGGCGGCGGCGGCCTTGTCGAGGGAAGCGAGGGCGCTGTCGAAGTCGAGCGTGCGGGATTCGGCGAGGGCCTGCTGGAGCCATGCCTCGGCGTTCTTGGGGTCGGCGGCGGTGGCGGTGCGGAAGGCGGCGATGGCTTTTTCGTTATCGCCCTGGCGGAGGAAGTGGTAGGCGAGGAGGAGGCGGGCGGCTGGCGGGGCGTCGGCGGCGTCGGCGCGTTCCTTGAGCCATGATTCGAGGTCGTCGAGCGTGCGGGATTCGAGCCATGCGGTGTAGAAGCGATCGAAGACGGCTCCGGGGACTGGGCGTTTGAGGAGACTGTCGTAGTATCGCTGGGCTTTTTCGCTGACAGGTTCCTCGGCGTAGAGTGAGGGGAGAAGGGCCGCGAGGATGACGGCTGGGAGGAGCTGGAGAGAGGGGAGGAAGCGCTTCATTTCGGCAAAGGGGGAAAGTGGAGAGGAAAGGGAGTGGGAAGGACGATTGGAAAGCGGACGGAGGTCGGGGTTATTGTCGGACAAAACGGTGGGAAGTCGAGCGCGAGGAATGGTGGATCGCGGGGGTGGGAAACCCCTTGCTTCCGGGCGGTTTCGGGGTCCTCATGGGAGGCTTACCGGGGAGGTTGAGCCGACCCATTGATTCCCCCTGATCCATGAGTCATTCACAGCCAGTCACCGTTCCTTGTGTCATGAAAATTGCGGGCACCGGCAGTTACGTGCCGGAGCGCGTGCTGACGAATGCGGACCTTGAGAAGCTGGTGGAGACGACGGATGAGTGGATCATGTCGCGGACGGGGATCAAGGAGCGGCGGATTGCGGCGGAGGGTGAGGCGACGAGTGATCTGGCGACGAAGGCGGCGTTGCGGGCGATGGAGGCGGCCGGGGTGACGGCGGAGGAGATTGATCTGATTATTGTCGGGACGATTTCGCCGGACACCTTTTTCCCAAGTACGGCGTGTCACGTGCAGCGGAATCTGGGGGCGGTGAAGGCGGTGGCGTTTGACGTGAGTGCGGCGTGTGCGGGGTTTCTGTATGCGATGCAGATTGCGCGGCAGTTCATTAACGGGGGGACCCGGAAGACGGCGCTGATCATTGGTGCGGACAAGCTGAGCGGGATGGTGAACTGGCAGGATCGGAACACGTGTGTGTTGTTCGGTGATGGGGCTGGGGCGGCGATTCTGACGGCAAAGGAGCCGAATGACGGGGATCCGAGCGGCGTGTTGTCGTCGGTGATGGCGAGTGACGGGCGGTTGACGGATATTCTGTCGGTGCCGGGTGGTGGATCGGCGATCCCGATCACGCCGGAGAATGCGGACCAGCGGTTGAATACGATTCACATGCAGGGGCGGGAAGTGTTCAAGGCGGCGGTGAAGTACACGCTGGAAGCATGCGAGCAGGTGATTGAGCGGGCTGGGTTGAAGGCTGATGACATTGCGCTGATCATTCCGCATCAGGCGAATGTGCGGATTGTGGATGCGATCCGGGAGCGGTTGGGATTGCCGCCGGAGCGGGCGTTTTTGAACCTGCAGAAGTATGGGAACACGTCCGGGGCGGCGGTGGCGATTGCGCTGGATGAAGCGGTGCGGAGCGGGGTGGTGAAGAAGGGTGACAATATTCTGCTGGTGGCGTTCGGGGCTGGGTTTGCGTGGTCGGCGTCGGTGATCAAGTGGTGAGGCAGGGAGGTTAGGGTGCGGGGCTGAGTGGAGGATTCAGGGAGCAGGCAGCGGGCATGAAAAGGCCCCTGCGGTTTCCCGCAGGGGCTTGAGATGAGGCGGGCGATGATCGCCCTATTGAGTGGAGGTCAGGCGAGTTTCCACGGGGCGCGGTATTCGCGGCCCATGAGTTTGGAGGCTTCCTCGTCGCCGATGATTTCTTCCTTGGCTGGGTCCCATTTGATTTTGCGGCCGGTCATCATGGCGATGAGGGCGAGGTGGCCGGGGATGGCGCTGCGGTGAGCGGTGGTGACTGGGGTGAGGGTTTCGGCGCGGGAGCGGACGCAGTCGATGAAGTTGCCCTGGTGGCCGGTGGGGCTCTTCATGAGCTGGACCTTGCGGAGGTCGTCGGGGAGTTCCTGATGGATGGCTTTTTCAGCGATCTGGTCGCCGCGGCGTTCCTTGATGATTTTCTTGTAGGCCGGGTTGGAGCAGTCGAAGAAACCGCGATCGACCTGGACCCAGCCTTCTTCGCCGATCCAGCGGGTGCCGCCGCGGATGTCGCCGTGGCCGCCGGCGATGATCATTTTGACGCCGGAGTCGTACTTGGCTTCGGCGCGGTATTTGGTGGCGGTGTTCCACATGGCGGTTTTGGCGGGGAATTCGCCGGAGCCTTCGATTTCGACTGGGCCGCCGCCTTTGTCGCAATCCATGCCCCAGTGGGCGATGTCGCAGTGGTGGCCGATCCAGTCGAGGAGCTGGCCGCCGCCGGTGTTGTAGTTCCAGCGCCAGTTTTTGTGGACGCGGCCTTCGATGTAATCTTCCATGGTCGAGGGCCCGATCCACATTTCCCAGTCGAGTTCTGCGGGTGGCGGAGTGACCTGGTTTTTGCTGGCGGTGCCTGCGAAGTCGGCGTGGCCGGAAGGGAGACCGACGTGGACTTCCTTGAGTTTGCCGATGAGGCCGTTGCGGACGATTTCTGCGCCGACGCGGAAGTTGTCGTTGCTGCGCTGCCATGAACCGGTTTGCCAGACACGCTTGTTTTCGAGGACGGCGCGGACGATGGCTTGCTGTTCGCGGATGGTGCGGGCGAGGGGTTTTTCGCCGTAGATGTCCTTGCCGTTCTTGGCGGCTTCGATGGCGACGAGGGCGTGCCAGTGGTCGGGGACGGCGAGCATGACGGTGTCGACGTCTTTGCGGGCCATGAGTTCGCGGTAATCCTTCATCGCGGCGCAGTCCTTGTTGCCGTTTTTGCTATTGATGGCGTTGACGGCTTCTTCGAGGTGGCGCTTGTCGAGGTCGCAGGCGGCGATGACCTGGCAGCCGGGGACGTTCATGAAGGCTCCGATGTTGCCGGGGCCCTGCATGCCCCAACCGACGGCACCCATGGTGATGCGGTTGGAGGGAGCGACGGTGCCGTCAGCGCCGATGGCGGAGGCAGGGATGATGGTGGGGAAGGCGAGGGCCGAGGTGGCCTTGAGGAAGTTTCTGCGGCTGGTTTTCATGGAAGGTGGTTGGGAATGTTTGGATCGAGTTTTGAGATATGAAGGGGGAGAAGTTTACCGGGATGAGCCCCGGGAAGGGGGATTGTGGCGACGGGGGAGGTCGACGGGAAGCAGAAAACGCGGTGGGGAGGTGTGATTTTGCGGCGGATTTTCGGGCAGGGAGTCCGGGAAGGGGCTGGGTTTCTGCGGGGTGAGGGGGATGTCGGTGGGCGGGCTGGCGAAGGGCGTGGATGCGAACGTCTGGGCTCGGTGTGACCACGTTCGTCACGAACTTCCCTGGATGGCAAAGATGCAGGTCGCGCACCGCCGCCGTCAGTGTCAGTGTGTCGCCGGGGTACTTGTGGCTCTCGAAGGCCATTCGACGGCATGGATTCACGCATTCAAGATTTGTCGATAGCTCCAATCCGCCATGCTGAGGCTCTCAGCACAGAGTTACATTCTCAAGTCACTTGGTGTCTCGTGCATATTTAAAGAGAACCCCTTCAGCATCCTCTTGCTCGATCAGATCTCTTCTGATCAGCAGTGTAAGAAACTCTTTATAATATTGGTAATCGCGCTCCGGGCAGCTTTCGAGGTAGGCTCGCACATCAGTCAACATTCCAGTCAATGTTTCGGGGGGCATTTCGGGCGATTGCTGTAGCATTTCACCAAGTTTAGCAAGGGGAAGAGAACGTGTATTACCCTCTCTAACTATCCTCAGTGTATGAATCTTCATCTCGGTCAACTTGGCATCAAGCACCTTGACGCGCCACGCCAGAACCAGCACGGAAGCCAAGGACGTGCTGATCCAGAATCGTCGCCTCCACGGCGCCGCTGCGTTTCCTCGACGCGCGGTCGGTGGGCAACTCAATTGTTCCAGTGATTCCTCTGCACCCGGTGATTGAACCGCAGTGGCCGGCTTGCGCCGACCCATCCGGAGGGCTCGAATCACCAAAACCAACTGCCATGCTGCAAGGCCCGCAACCAACGTGCGGCACAGCTTCACATTTCTCTGGATAGCATAGGCATGGACTACCGTATCGGCACAATATCCATTGAGAAAATACTCAAGTCGCCATGCAGTGAAATAATAAGGAGGGGATTCATTGAGGGTTCGCGAGAGATTGGACTCGACGCGGCCTCCAAGGCCGGTGGGCAATATGGCCGCATATCGGGGCTCCTTTGGCAGGCCCGGGTAGCGTTCCTTCAAGGCATCAACCAGCCACGAGTCACCGAAAGGCTTGGTTGTCAAAGCCAAGGCAGCGCAACCCAACGAGAGCACAATCATTGGGTAGGCGATCCTTTTCCACGCGAGGAAGCATAGCAGTCCTCCTACAGCTGCTGCTATGGCGGCAATGCGGAGCCGACGCATCGGTTTCCAGCTCTTTTTCGCAGAACTCTCAATTACGACTCCATCGGACCGATAGACTGTTCGGAAAGGTATCCCATCCGGGAGATTGATTGGTTCTTCTACGACAATTTCGTCGGACTGTCTTCCTTCCATAATCCTCGTATAGGGACTCCAGCTCTCGAGAGCCGCTCTATCTGCCTCGCTTAACACCGTGCCCGGCGGGAC
>JAIXPK010000045.1 GCA_027486335.1 Verrucomicrobiaceae bacterium
ACCGCCCCACTCGCCGGCGGAACCGCCGCGCCAGGATCACTCCCAGGCGTCTGCGCCCCCACCGGAACCTGAACCGCCATCAGCAGCGGCAGCACCATTCGGAATCCGGTCGATGTCATGCGTTGGTTTGTTGTGTCATCTTGTTAGTCTTACCAGTCCTTCGCAGGACGAACCTCGCGACCCGCTTCCATCCGCGGCCGCACATTCTTGTCCTCATCGGACAACTGCTTCAATTGATCCATCGCCTCGCTCCGGCTGTACCCGGTCGCACTGTTGACCGCATCATCCTCCGACTCCGCCTCGCCTTCGCCGGGCTCCCCTTCCTTCCCTCCCGGCTGCTGCCCTCCACTCTGCGTCCCAATGTTCCCATCGCGCTCCGCATTCGTCTCCTCCCGCGCCTTCTCCGCCTCTCCATCCTTCTCCTCGCCTTCTTTCCCACCTCCTTTGCCATCGTCTCCTTCCTCTTCACCACCAGCTCCGTCCCCCTCCTCCTCACCATTCTCCCCGGACTCACCGTCCTTCTGGTCGCCACCCTCGTTCTTCTCCCCATTCTTGCCCTTCCCCTGATTCTGCCCCTCGCCCTGACCCTCACCCTCGCCTTGCCCCTGTCCCTTGCCCTGACTCTTCCCTTTCCCCTGACCCTTCCCCTTGTTCTTGCCCTGCTGCTGCCCCTCCCCCTGACCCTGCTGCTGCGCCATCTGCTCCCGCTTCTCCTTCAGCTTCTTGATCAGCTCCGCCACCGCATCGTGATTCTTCCGCGCCGCCGCATTGTCGCTGTTCAGCACTAGCGTTTCCTGAAAATGCTCCAGCGAATTCTCCAGCCGCCGGATCAATCCATCCATGTACTTCAGTGTCGGCTTCTTCACCCGCTTGTCTTGCACCTTCGCCTGCTCAAAAACCGTATTCGCTAGGTTGTAATGCCCGTTCTCCCGAAGCTTCACGTCGTCCGCCGCCAGCACCGACCCGAACGCATCCATCGCCGCATCAAAATCCCCCGCCTTGAACGCCGCCGTCCCCCGCGCAAACTGCAACTGCTCAGGCGTGTTCACCGCCGCACGGTTCGTCCCCAGAAACCGGTCCGTAATCACCCCGAACCCGCGCTCCGCCGCTCCCGCATCCGCAGGAGCCGCATCCCCACTCTGCTCCAGCAACCGCTCGAAGTTATACTGCGCATTCGCAAAATCCCCCTCCCGGTAAAACTTCCACGGATCCCCCACCACAGGCTCCGCCGCCGCCGCCCGACCACCCTTGTCGCCCTCCGCCGCTCCCACCGGCATCACCAATCCCGCCCCCGCCACCAGCAGCAGTAAACCCGCCACCGCCGGACTCGCCAACACCGCCGGAGCCCGATGCCGCGCCACAATCCCCAGCAGATACGCAGTCACCAGACACCCTAACCCCCCAGCAAGCGGCCACTGATACCGATCAACTGCCTTCTTCGTCGTTTTTCCTTTCATGGCGGATCTTTGGAGTTTTTGCAGAATCAATTCGAGCCGGGAATCATTCACCCCTTTGCTGTCCAGCGGCAGATACAACCCTCCCGTCAGGGTCGCCAGCTTCATCAGCACATCACGCTGCAACCGCGTGAACACAATCTTCCCATTCCGATCCCGGAAATACCCACCCTGCGCCTCCGGATCAGGAACCACGCCCCCCGCTTGCGTCCCCACCGCCACACACACCAGCGCCACCCGCGCATCCCGCGCACGCTTCGCCGCCGCAATCGCCTCACCCTCCAGTTCCTCCCCATCCGAAAACAGAATCAGCACCTGCTGCCCTGACAAATCCGACTTCCCGAACGTCTCCACCGCCTTGTCGATCGCACGCGCCAGATTCGACCCGCCCCGCGGAATGATATCCGTGTCCATGCTGTCAATGCTCTCCACCAGCGCATCCGTGTCCGGCGTGATCGGCGCATACATGAACGCACTCCCCGCAAACGGCATCAACCCAATCCGGTCACCCCTCAGCTTCTTCACCAGATCCTGCGCCGCCAGCTTCGCCCGCGTCAGCCGGTCCGGCTGCAGATCGTTCGCCAGCATGCTCTTCGACGTATCAATCCCAATGATCAGGCTCCTCCCCGATCCGCCCGACTCCTCCTCCGTGTACCCCCACTGCGGCCGCGCCAGCGCCGCGATCATCAACCCGATCCCCAGCAGCTCAAAACCAAACACAAACCACGACCTCCCGCGTCCATGCCACGACACCAACCGCTCCAGCAGCCTCGGTGCCGCCATCCGCGTCACCGCCTGTGTCGCCCTCCCATCCGCAACCCACCGCAGCACCGTGAATAGCGGGAGCAGAAGCAGCAACCAGAGCGCCGCAGGCTGGGCAAAGGAAAAATTCACAGCAGGCGTCAGGGATAGCGTCTCAATATCGTCTGGCGCGCCAGCAGGCCAAGTCCAGCCACACCAACCGCACCCCACAAGGGATACATGAACAATTCATCAATCAGTGTGCTCCGGCGCACATTCAGCTTCGTCTTCTCCAACCGGTCAATCTCCTTGAATATCGAGTCCATCGCATTCGCATCCCGCGCCTGATAAAATCTCCCGTTCGTCACCCGCGCCACTTCCTTCAGGGTCTCCTCGTCAAACTCCTGCCGCACCCCCACATGCATCCCGTCAGGCGTCGGCACCGGCACCTGATGATAACCATCCGTCCCAATCGCGATCGCATAAATCTTGATCCCCAGGGTCGCCGCCAGTTTCGCCGCTTCCCGCGGCCCGATCTTCCCGGAATTGTTCGCCCCGTCTGTCACCAGAATGATGATCTTGCTCCGCGACTCCCGATTCGTCAGCCGCTTGGACGCCGTCGCCAGCGCACTCCCAATCGCCGTCCCCATGTCCCCCGTCTGGTTGAACCAGATCTTGTCCAGGCTCTCCTCCAGCCAGTTCTTGTCCAGCGTCAGCGGCGACGCCAGATACGGCCGCCCGGAAAACACCACAAACCCCACCCGGTCACTCGGCCGCTTCCGAATGAAATCCCGCGTCACTTTCTTCGCCACCGTCAACCGGTCCACCTTCTCGTTCCCCACCCGCATGTCCTGAATCGACATCGATAGCGACAAATCCAGCGCCATGAAAATCTCCACCCCGCTCTCCTCAATCTTCTCCTCCGTCCGCAATTTCTGCGGCCGCGCCATCCCCGCAATCCCCAGCGCCATCGCCCCAACCGTCAGAAACATCCCCAGCGCCATCAGCGCCGACCGCGTCTTCCTCCCAGCCCCGCGCAGCAGATGCAGCGACGAAAACTGCAGCGCCGACTGACGCCCCGCCGCCCCCCGCAGCAGCAACAGCAACGGCAGCAGCAGCAGCAGCCAGAACCACCCAGGCTCCGCAAATCGGAAATTGTCAGGCAACAGGCGCATGTGGTATCGGCGGCACCGCCGCCTGTGTGGTGTTCAAACTCGCCGGCGTCACCGGCTCAGGCAACGGTGCCGACTGCGATGCCTCCACCGCTGCCACCGCGGCCGCAATCAGCGCCGCCCGCTCCTCCGCCCCTGCCCCGTACTTCACCCGGTCACACGCCGCCAGCACTCCCTCAAAAACCGCCACCGCAGGCAACGGCGGCGGCACCCGCCTCCGGACTCGACCCATCAGCTCCGGCGTCGTCGCATACCGCGCCATCACCCCAGTGCTACGGTCCAGATAATGCCGGATAATCTCCGACACTTCCTCCGCCACCACCAATCCATCCGCGTTCTGTCTGCCACCCAGTTGCTCCAGCCGCCGCAATGCCTCCTGCGCCGCCTCAGGCGGCAATCCCGGCACCGCCAGACGCCGCCCCACCGCCCGAATCCACATCCAACCCAGAACCACCACCAGCGCCGCCAGCACGCCCGCCAGCAGCCACCACCACAACGCCGCACCCGTCCCCCCCGCCGCCCCAGGCGCGACAGGCTCGACAATCGTTTCCAGCTCCGGAAATGGAATCATGCTTCTTTCAAACTCAGTGCGGCCGCCACCTTAGGGGCGGTTTTCCCAAATGCAAAACGTCTGCCGCCTTTTTCCCGGTCAGAAATGCGTCGCCCCACACCCATTCTGTCTCCCTCTCTCTCCACCTCGCCGCCCACCACCCGAAACACCCAGACACAAAAAGACCGCCCTGCCGCAGTCTCGCTGCAAACAGGGCGGTCACAATTTCAGCTCGCCGCTCAGGCGTACGACCCAGCCTTCGACGGATCACACTGCCCAGGCACAGGCACTGGATAGTTCCCATCCTTGTCCGGATTCACCGTCGCAGGCGCATCAAACGCCAGATTCGCAGGCATCTCACTGTTGTTCCACGCCAGCGCTTCATCCCACTTGATCATCTTCCCGCTGTACGTCGCATAACGACCCAGAATCGACGTGAACGTGCTCTCCGCCCCATAATAGGCATTGTTCAGCGGCTTGTTGTCGCGAATCGCCGCATACAGCTCGTTGTGCTCGTTCTGATACGGATTGCCGTCGCTGTCCTGCTGACGGTAACGCCAGATCGTCTTGCCCGCACGGTCCTTGATCGTCGCCCCGCCACCGCCGTCAATGTACAGCGTCCCCTTCGACCCAATGATGATCTCGCTCACCGCATTCCAGCAGTTCGGCTGGTGACGGCACTGGCTGTTCATGATCACTCCGTTAGGATACGTGTACTCCACATAGTGGTGGTCGAAGATCTGCGTCTCCTTCGGATTGTTCCGCACCGCACGCCCGCCAAGCCCCTGCGCACTCACAGGATGCCCGTCCATGAACCAGTTGATCACGTCAATGTTGTGAATGTGCTGCTCGTTGATATGGTCCCCGCACAGCCAGATGAAGTGATACCAGTTCTTCACCTGATACTGAATCTCCTTCCACTCAGGCTTGCGGTCCACTTTCCAGATCCCCGCATTGTTCCAGTAACACTGCGCCGCAATGATCTCACCAATCATCCCCTCCTTCACCTTCTCCTTCGCCGCACGGTAATTCGCCTGGTACCGCCGCTGCAATCCCACCACCACCTTCAGGTTCTTCTGCTCCGCCACCTTCGCATTCTCAAGCACCATCCGGATCCCCGGCGAATCCACGCCCACAGGCTTCTCCATGAAGATATGCTTCCCAGCCTCCACCGCCGCCTTGAACATCATCGGCCGGAACCCCGGAGGCGTCGTCAGCAGCACCACGTCGGCATGCTGCAGCACTTCCTTGAACGACTCCAATCCCAGCGCCTTCCGGCTGTCTGGCACATCCACACGGTTCCCGAACTTCGCCTGCAGGCTCGAAAGCGTCGGCTCCATCCGCTCCGCAAACGCATCCGCCATCGCCACCAGCCGCGTCCCTCCACTCGTCAGCGCCTGCTCCGCAGCACCACCCCCACGCCCGCCACAGCCCACCAGCGCAAGCTTCAGTTCATCGCTCCCAGCCACCTGCGCACAGGCTTCGATCGGGAGATTGACAGCGGCCGCCGCAGCAGCGGCCCCGCCCATGAATTGACGGCGGGAAGCTGCCGGCTTCTCCGCAGTCTGTGGTGTCTTCGGGTTTTGCATGATTGTAAGATGTGTTGATACGGCCCCTTTAGGCACGCCGGGGGGCACCTTCAAGAGAACGCTCCCGTTCTGCAGGGTCTTGCGCCCCGCGGAAAGACAAATTTTCTCCCGCTTTGCGGACCGAGGCCCCTCAATGCCGCTCCGCAGACAGCCGCAACCTCCGGTCCAACTCCTCGTCAGGATCCGTCACCCCAGGCTTCGGCCGCCGCGACGGCTCCACCAGCTTGATGTTCCCAAACCGCACATACCCGATCCCCAGCTTCTCAGACCTCACCCGCGCCCACCCGTCCATCGCATTCGCCGACAGCAACTGCACCACGTGCCCACCCATCAGATACTTCTCCGGCAGCACATCCGTAAACCTCGGCACATCATAGAAAAACCCGTTCACTCCCCCCTTCAGCTTGTAAAACGCACCCGGCACCGCCAGCGACCGCTCGTCCGCCAGCGCCGCAATCTCAGGCGGCTGCCACGGCTTCGCCGACTTGCAGCCCACCCCGGCCACGACCACCACCGCCATCACAATCATTCGGAAACTAAAGAACATCCCCACTCTTTCCCGCACCTCCACCCCTTGTCAACAATCCCACCCGCTCCACACACCCACTCTGCGGAACGATCCATGGTTGCATCCACGCCACACCATCCATACTGCGCGCCCTGAACTCCCCGCGGCCCCCCTGCCGCTCTCTCATGCACGAACTGGTCTTCTCAACGCGCACTACCCTCCCAAGCCGCACGCCCGACGTCCTCGACCGCAACAAGGCCCTCCTCGATACGGCCGAAGGGTACGTCTACAAATCCGTCGACGGCAACGACCTCGGCGCTTACGTCTTCCGCCCCGTCGGTGCCCCTCCTCCCAGCGGCTGGCCCTGCGCCCTCTTCTTCTTCAGCAGCACATGGGACACCGGCCTCCTCAGCCAGTTCGCCCCTCACGCCCTCTACCTCGCCAGCCGCGGCATGGCCGGCGTCCTCATCGACTACCGAGTCGCCTCACGCCATCCCGGCGCCTCCCCACTCGACGCCATGCAGGACGCCCGCTCCGCCATCCGCTGGGCCCGCGAACACGCCGCCGAACTCAAATTCGACCCCTCACGCATCGTCGGCATCGGCGGCAGCGCCGGAGCCCACGCCATCCTCTCCGCCGCCATGCTCCGCCGCTTCCTCGAAGCCGATGGCGAAAACACCGCCGTCCCCTGCGCCCCAAACGCCCTCATCCTCTTCAGCCCAGTCACTGACACCTC
>JAIXPK010000479.1 GCA_027486335.1 Verrucomicrobiaceae bacterium
AACGTCAGCCCCGCATACCGCAGCGGCGCATTCATATAAATCTCCACCTCCCGGTCCTCCTTCAATCCGGGATTCTCAATCCTCACACGACTCCGGAAATCCTTCGGAATCTCCGTCCCCGGATAAACCTCATGCGTCGTCTTCATCAGGGTCATGCTGAACGGATGATAGTTACGCGCCATCCGCAGCGCCACCCGCCACTTCAATCCGCCCACATCCATCTCCTGCTCCTTCAGCATCGGCGTCACCAGCCAAGTCCCTTTCTTCCCACCCCCGCGCTCGGTCAGCTCAATCACTGCCGACGGCACATTCCGACCATCCATGTCCCGCGCCTCAGGCAACGGCACCGTGAAATAACGCTTCGCCACATCCGAATCCGCCTGCGGTGCCGGATCACTGTCCGTCACCGGCTGATTCGCCGCAATTCGCTGCGCCGCAAATCGCATCTCCGCATCCTGCATCCCGAACCTCCCCAGCATCTCCGCCCGAAACCGTTCCTTCAACGCCGCCATCAGTGCCGCCGCCTTCTCCGGCTGCCCCGCCACTCGCTTCGCCGCCGCCTCAATATCCCCACCGCCACTCTCCCCAATCGCCTTCAAGGCCGCCTCCCACACCGCCGCTCGCCCCGGCGCCTCCTTAGCCCTAACCGCTTCCGCAGGCAGATTCTCCGCCGCACTGTACCGCGACTCCAACGCCGCCAGCGCCCCGCGCAGGGTCCCCTCATGCTGCTGCGCCGTCTGCCGGTTCACCAGCTCGCTGTTAGGCATCCACTGCACCACCCGCACTGCAAATGGCAGCTTCTCATGCTCAATCGCACCCTTCGCCCCCGCCAGCATATCATGCGGAATCGACGTCACTTCATCATTGTCCCCATCCACCGACCTCAGAAACACCAGCTCGGAATCAAACCGCTCCTCGCTGTACCGCGCCGTCTCACCCTCACGAAAACTGATCTGCGACTCCGTCGCCAGCATGTCCGTCGCCAGTTGCCCCACCATCAGAATCACAATCCCCGCATGCACAAAATCCACCCCGATCTTCTTCCAGCTCCCCTCCATCGCCCCGCGCCGCGACAACACCAGATCCACCACCAGCAGCGCCCCGCACGTGAACGCAAACACCCACGGCATCCACAGCAGCTTCCACGTCACCACATACAGCGCCGCCGCCACCACGCCATAATGCAGCAGCATCGCCGCCATCCCACCAGGCGGACGCTTGAACCTCCGGAAATGCGCACACACCAGATTGATCAGAAACGCCAGTCCTAGCGCATACCCACCCGGAAACACCGGAGGCACCCACCAGATGTCCCCCTTCTGCCTCAGAATCCACCAACTCTTGAACCACCGCTCCTGCGCCAGATACAATCCCTCATGAACCTGCGCCAATGTCCCCAGAAACACTAGCAGCGCACTCAATCCCAGCAGCACCACCGCCAGCTTCAATGATGTCAGGAAATTCCACACCCCACCCGCCAGCGAAGGCGACTTACCAGGGGCAATAGTTACAACAGGGGCGGCAGTTTCACTCATGGGGTCGCCTTGGCAAAATTAACAAACGTCTCCCGCGCCGCTTTCACCGCAGCCGTCGGTCCCGTCAGCTTATAGAAAAACCATCGCCCATCCCGCGGCACTATCGCTCCACTCAACGCCTTCTCCCCATTCTCCAGATCCACCACCACCGAACCCTCAGGCCCGCCCTCAATCGGCTTCGCCGCACCCGCCGCCTCTTCCGCCCCAACCTCCGGCAACCCCATCTGCCGACGCCACCTCAACACATTCGCCGCCAACCCTCCCGTATCACTCGGAAACACACTCACCGCCACCTCCGCCCCACCAGCCACACTGTACTTCGCCACCTGCATCGCCCCAGCCGCCACCACACTCCATCCCTCCGGAACCTTCCCTGGCACCGCAATCTCCCCACCTTCAGGCGCAGGCACCGCCGCGGGCTGCTCAGGCGCTGCCGCCGGCGTCGGCTCTTTAACCGGCGCAGCCGCCCCCGCCGCCCCGAACTTCACGGTCTTCAAAAACCCCTTAAACGCCTCCAACTGCGCCCCAACCGCATCCGGCGGCCCCTGCAGCTTGAAAAACCAACTCCGCCCCTCCCGGTGCAGAAACGCCGTCACAATCCTCACCGGACTCCCACCACGCTCCGCACTCAAATCAAAAAACCGTCCCTTCCCCCCGGCAATCTCCGTCTCCTGCAACGCCGCCGTCGCCTCCGCCTCACTGAACGCCGGCTGCCCCAGCACGTTCCGCCACATATTCACCAGCATGTTCTCCTGCCCCTCCATCGACGCCAGCGGCGTGATGTTGATCATCACCTCCCCAACCTTGAACTGACCCACATTCATCCCGCCATCCGACCCCAAATCCGCCCAACCACTCGGCAACGTCCAAGTCACCGCAGGCAAGGCCGCTCGCTCCGCCGCCGGTTGCTCCCCAGCCGCTCCTCCACCCTCCGCACCAGCCGCCGCCGGCACCACCTCCTTGTCCCTCGGCGCAACATACGTCCGGATCTCCGCCTTCCGGCAGGCAGGCACAGCGACAAGCACCAATGCCGCCAAGGGCAGCAGTCGGACATGGCAATTGGAACGGATCAACATGGTGGAACAATGGCAACGCACTCGAATTCGCTCATCTTACGCCTCCCAGCCGCGCGCAAGCTGTCGTCTCGCCTTTCCTCCCCGCTTTTCCTCGGCACTCAGCCCGGAAAAAAATTCACCCGCCGGTCCCAATCGATCCCGGCGGGTGAAAAATCAGTGAGGATTCAGTCGCAATCAGCTCTCAGGAAGCAGTCGCAGCCGCCGCCTTCTTCTGAGCCGCCGCCGCCGCTGCCTTCCCAACCGTCGATTTGCCCATGAAGGTCGCGCCCTCTTCAATCGCCAGCGTCCCGGCAATCACATCACCTTCAAGCGTCGCACTGCTCTTCAACTCGCAACGCTCACTCACCGTGATGTTCCCCTGCACCCGACCAAAAATCACCACGGACTTCGTCCGGATCTCCCCAGTCACATACGCATTCTCACCAACCGTCAGGCTCCCGTCCGAACTCACCTCGCCGTCAATCTTCCCGTCAATGATCAGATCGTTGGAAAACTTCAGCGATCCTTTGATCTCGACGTCGCTGCTCAGAATATTCTTGTTGGGACTCATGATGGATGGTGATTTGACCTGAGGAACTGTTGGACGGGGTTTAGAACTGGATTCGTAATAGGAACCCGACGCCTGTGGGGCGGCAGGTGCCGGAGCATAGCCGGATTCCGCAGCCGGAGCAACTCCGGGAGACGTAGGCGGTTGCGGCTTTTGACCGATGATTTGCTTGAGCACGGCGCTGAGAGGATAAGGTTGAACGGCGGACAGCAACGCCGGTCTCGGAACCATCACAGGCTCCACCGACCGGCGTCTTCAGGGATTTATGGCCTCACCCAAATCCACGCAAGCCAATCCTTGGAAAAGATTCCGGATTCTCCACCCAAAATCACCGAATCGCTCCCCTCCCCATTTTCCATGGGCGGTCCCCCACGCCCGCGGAAGCATTCCCATGACCCCTCGCCTCCCGATTGCGGTTGTCCAAACCCCAATCCGCCGCGTTCTTCCTTCAGCCACCCATGAAAGATAAATCCCCGCTGCTCATCCCTCTGGCCTTCGGCCTGCTCCTCTTCGCAGCCGCGCTCTTCATGCTCCCCGGCTCCCTAGGCTTCTCCGGAGCCAACTGGCGCAACACTCCCCCCGGCGGCCCAGGCAATTCCGACCGTCTCGCCGGACAAAACGGCAACCCTTCTCCACCCGACTCCACCACCGCCGCCCCCGGCGGCGGAGCCGGCGACCCATCCGCCGCCCTCATGGCCGAGCTCCTCCGCGACCTCAGCAACCCGGAAGCCCGCAAAGGCGAAGCCGTTCTCACCTTCGAATCCGCCGAAGCCCTCAAGCGCTTCCTTGCCCGCGCTGGCCAATCCGGCCTCAAGGTCCTCGGCACCATCTCTTCCCTCAACGCCGTCCGCGTCGGCTTCGACGACCTCACCGCCCTCCGCAACGACATGCGCGCCAACCCCGGCGACTACACGGACGCCGGCGGCAACTTCTACGTCCATATCCCCGGCGTCCCAGCCGCAGAAAACCGCCCCACCCAGGCCGAAGTCGGCTTCGGCGACGGAGCCCTCGCCTTCATGGGCGTCCGCGGCGACAACTCCTCATGGGGCAAAGGCGTCACCATCGCCATCCTCGACAGCGGGGTCGATGCCCTCGGCACTTTCGGCAACCGCCTCCGCGCCATCGATATCGGTCAAGGCCTCGGCGGTACCGGCGAAGTCGATGGCCACGGCACCGCCGTCGCCGCCCTCGCCGCAGGTTCCGCCGCCGGCAGCACCGGCACCGCTCCCGCCGCCAACATCCTCTCCATCCGCGTCACCGGCGCAGACGGGGTCAGCGATATCTTCACTCTCGCCCAGGGCATCAAAACCGCCGTCGACGCCGGTGCCCAGGTCGTCAATATCAGCCTCGGAGCCTACGAAAACTCCGCCGTCCTCACCGACATGATCGCCTACGCCTACCAGAAAGGCGCAGTCATCACCGCTGCCGGCGGCAACGACACCGCCGCCTCCCTCACGTGGCCAGCCGCAGACTCCCGCGTCGTCTCCGTCGGCTCCGTCGACGCCCTCGGTCAGCAAACCTCTTTCTCCAACTCAGGCCAGAACCTCTGGGTCACCGCCCCAGGCCTCGAACTCCAGACCGCATGGCCAGGCGATAAACTCGTCTCCTTCGACGGCACCTCCGGTTCCTCCCCGCTCGTCGCAGGCTCCATCGCCGCACTCATGTCCCAAGTCCCCGGCCTCACCGCCCAGAACGCCGCCAACCTCCTCGCCCAGTACTCCGCCGACGCCGGCGCTGCCGGTCGCGACCCAGGCTTCGGCTACGGCACCGTCGACCTCGGCTGGGCCATGAACTACAACAATCAGCAGTACGTCGACACCTCCATCTCCAGCCAGTACTACCGCGCCAGCGAGGGCCTCATGGACTTCGTCGTCCAGAACCGCAGCGGCCAACCCGTCAGCGGCCTCACCCTCTCCGTCAACGCCGCCGGCCAATCCCAGGACGTTTCCGTCCCATGGCTCACCCCCGGCGCCCGCTGGACCTACACCGTCCCAGTCGACAACGCCGCCCTCGCCGCCTCTGGCGAACTCCAGTACTCCTCCCGTCTCCGCAATCCCAACGGGCTCGTCGACCAGAATCCCGCCAACAACCAGCGCGCCAGCGCCGTCATCCAGACGGTCAAGTAACCCCGCACCGGTCGCCATCCCGCCCCCTCCGCGGAAGTTTCACCCCCACTCCGGCACCTTTTCTGCCCGGACGTTCGTACCCACGGGCTCAGCGCGCCCTCTGCGCCCGACCGCACCCTAACTTCCCTCTAAATTCAAGCCGCCATGTCCAGCGCCACGCCCGCCTCCATCCTCGACGCCCTCAACTGGCGCTACGCCGTCAAACAGTTCGACCCCACCAGAAAAATCGACGCCGCCGTCTGGGCAGACCTCGAAAAATCCCTCGCCCTCACACCTTCCTCCTTCGGCCTCCAGCCATGGCAGTTCCTGATCGTCGATAACCCGGACATCCGCGCCCAGCTCGTCCCCCATTCATGGCACCAACGCCAGGTCGCCGACGCCTCCCACCTCGTCATCATGACCGTCCGCACCTCCATCGACGCCGCCTACATCAACCGCTACCTCGATGACGTCGCCACCACACGCCAGACCAATCGCGACACCCTCGCAGGCTTCGAAAAAATGCTCACCGGAGCCGCCCCCATGATGACGCCCGAATGGGCAGCCCGCCAGGCCTACATCGCCCTCGGCCAATTCATGCTCGCCGCTTCCATGCTCGACATCGATACCTGCCCCATGGAAGGCTTCTCCGCCCCAGACTACGACCGAATCCTCGGCCTCGCCGACCAAGGCCTAACCACCGCCGTCCTCTGCCCCGCAGGCTACCGCGCCCCCACCGACTCCTACGCCGCCGCCCCCAAGGTCCGCTGGCCCGTCACCGACGTCGTCAGACACCTCTGACCTTTGTCCCAACGGGACACCGTATACCAGCCCAGAGCGAAGCTCTGGGTACGGGCATCCTGCCTCTGACCTTAAAGGAGGGGGGACTTTCCTGTCCCCCAATCTCCCAACCAAGCAACGTGTCACTGGCACCCTGCCTGTGACCCCAATCCCAACGGGATTGCGTCCCCCAGCCCAGGGTTGGCCTGCGGAACGAAGGCCTACCCTGGGACCTAACCCAACTAGATCCCCAATCCCAACGGGATTGCGCCCCCCAGCCCAGGGTTGGCCTGAGGAACGAAGGCCTACCCTGGGTCCTCCCCACCCCTCAGGCCGCCGCAGGCTCTGTCACCTCAAACACTTCCCGGGCATCCGCCACCGCACCACTCACCGCCGCCGCCGCCACCATCACCGGACTCATCAGAATCGTCCGACCAGTCGGACTCCCCTGACGTCCCTTGAAGTTCCGGTTCGACGACGACGCACACAGCTGATCACCCACCAATTTGTCAGGATTCATCGCCAGACACATCGAACACCCGGCCCCGCGCCACTCAAACCCAGCCTCCGTAAACACTTTGTCCAATCCCTCCTGGCGGCACAGGTGATCCACAATCTGACTCCCCGGCACCGCGATCGCCTTCACATGCGCCGCCACCTTCCGGCCCTTCAGATACCGAGCCACTTCCCGGAAATCACTCAGCCGCCCGTTCGTGCACGACCCCACAAACGCCACGTCAATCTTCGTCCCCTTGATCGGCGCTCCCGCCGGCAGCTTCATGTACTCCAGCGCTTCACGAATGCTCTCCCGCTCCAGCTCGTCCGCCGCAGCCGCAGGATCCGGTACCGAACTCCCGATGCTGAACCCCTGATCCGGACTGATCCCCCACGTCACCGTCGGCGCAATATCTTCCGCACGGATGTTCACCACATCGTCGTACACCGCATCCGCATCACTCGCAAACGACCGCCACTGCGCCACCGCCACATCCCACTCGGCCCCACTCGGACAATACGGACGCCCCTTCAGGTACTCGAAGGTCTTCTCATCCGGATTCACATACCCGCATCGCGCCCCACCTTCGATCGACATGTTGCACACCGTCATCCGCTCCTCGACCGAAAACCGGTCCAGCACTTCCCCGCCGTACTCATAGGCAAACCCGATCCCACCCTTCGCACCCAACTGCGCAATGATGTGCAGGATCACGTCCTTCGCATACACCCCCGCACGCAGCTTCCCATCCACATTGATCCTCCGCACCTTCGGCTTGCTCATCGCCATCGTCTGCGTCGCCAGCACGTCCCGCACCTGCGTCGTCCCGATCCCGAACGCAATCGCCCCGAACGCCCCGTGTGTCGCCGTATGGCTGTCACCACACGCAATCGTCGTCCCAGGCTGCGTAATCCCCTGCTCAGGCCCCACCACGTGCACAATCCCCTGCTTCCCGCTGCTCAGATCAAAATACGTGATCCCGAACTCCACCGCGTTCCGCCTCAACTCCCGGATCATCTCCGCCGCCAGCGGATCCGCAAACGGCTCCACCTGGCTGTCCGTCGGCACAATGTGATCCACCGTCGCAAACGTCCGGCGCGGAAACTTCACCGGCAACCCGAGATCACGCAGCATCCCGAACGCCTGCGGACTCGTCACCTCGTGAATAAGATGCGTCCCGATAAGCAGTTGCGTCTGACCATTGGGCAGCGTGCGAACCGTATGCGCTTCCCAGACTTTTTCGAACAGTGTCTTTCCCATGTGTAGTTGCGGCGTGATTGAAAACGAAACCGTAACACGCACCCCTCACCCGGCAAGTGGCCGTCTGCAAAACTTGCAGCACCCCACCAAGGGGTTGACGGCCGCACCCCGAAACCCGACTATTCCCCCAACAGTCCCCGCCCAGCCGCCGTGATCAAATTCTACCTCCCGCACCTGATCTTCTTCAGCGTCTTCTGCCTGGCCCTCGCCCCGGTCCTCTACTACTACCAGCGCCGCAACCCCAACGTACGCTGCCGCCCCAGCCTCGGCGAGATGACCATGGTCACCATCATGGCTCTCTTCATCGGAGCCGCCGCCTCCTACGGCCTCGGCAGCATCTTCCGCGGCGACCAGAATCTCCGTCAGTACCTCGCCAAACCAGACGAAGGCGCAGGCTGGTCCAGCGGCACCACCGGACCTCAGGACGAAGACAACGAACCCAAACCCGCTCCCCGCAAAAAATCCGACTGACTCCCGCCTCCCGCGCCTCAGTCCACCGTCCCAGCCCGCAATATCCTCTCCAACCGCTCCCGCTCCGCCTCAATATCCTCTCCAGCCTCAAACGGCATCCCCAATACCGCCGTCACCCGCGAAAACGGCTTCGGAATCTGAAACCGGTCCCACGACTTCAATTCCCACTTCGCATGCAGCCGGATATGCAGCGGAATCACCGGCACCCCAGTCACCCGCGCCAGCTGCACCACCCCAGGCGCTAGCTGATACCTCGGACCCCTCGGCCCATCCGGCGTAATCCCCAGCACCGCCCCGCCCCGCAGCACACGCCGGCACTCCACCAATGCCTGCGCCGCTCGCTTGCTCGATGACCCGCGCACCGCCCGAAACCCGAACCGCGCCATCACCGCCGCCAGTTGCGCCCCGTCCCGACTCGCACTCGTCAGCACCGCCCCAGGCGTCAACCCTCGCGTCACCCGACGGTACAGACACGGCACACAGAAAATCCGGTTGTGCCAGAACACCCAGATGCTCCCTCCCTCCGGCGGCTTCGCCCCCAGACCCGACTCATCCCTCACCTCCACCCGCAAGGTCCCAAACCACACCTTCACCAACCCAGCCAGACACGCCGCCACCAACCGCTGCCGCCACGTCTCCCCAGCCGGCACCGGCTGCACTGGCTGCTGCACCTCCTTCTTCATGCCCCCTCACACATCATACACCCGACCCACCCGGTTCTCGTAGAAATGCACAAACGACCGATTGCACACTTCATACCCTCCCGGCGTCGGATAATCCCCAGTGAAATACCAGTCGCCGCAATCCGGCGACACCGCCTCATGCAGCCCGCCCACCGACAGAAACAGGATAATCAGCTCTCCCTGCCAGTCCGTCTCCGGATACACAAACTCACTGATCCGCCCCGCTATCTGCTCGTCGCTGAACGGCTCGTAAATCCCCTTCACCGCATTCACCTGCTCACTCGCAGGCTTCTCCAGTTCCTCCTTCGCCCTCCTGTACACTTCATCAATCACCGACCGGTGCCCGCCCGACTTCAGCAGGTCAATCGCCGCCTGAAACGCAATGAACTTCCCGATCTCCGCCATGTCAATCCCATAACAGTCAGGATACCGGATCTGCGGTGCCGTGCTCGCCACCACAATCCGCTTCGGATTAGTCTTCGTCAGCATCTTCAGAATGCTCTGCTTCAAGGTCGTCCCCCGCACGATCGAATCATCAATCACCACCAGCGAATCCTCAGGCCGCACCTCCCCGTACGTCACATCATACACATGACTCGCCAGCTGCAGCCGGCTGCTCTCCTGACTGATGAACGTCCGCAGCTTGATGTCCTTGTGCGCAATCTTCTCCCCGCGCGGCCAGTTCCGCAGAATCAGATCGTCAATCAGATCCTCGTTCAGCGTCCCGTCCGCCGCCGCCTGCAGAATCGCCTGCTTCACCTCCTGCCTCCGGTGCAGCCGCAACCCGCTCATCATCCCGTGATACGCCACCTCCGCCGTGTTAGGAATGAAACTGAATACCGCACGCTCCAGATCATTGTCGATCACCTTCAGAATCTGCGGCACCAGCGCCGCCCCTAACCGCTTCCGCTCCTGATAAATCTCAGGATCGTTCCCCCGCGAGAAATAAATCCGCTCGAACGCACACGGCGTCACCGGCATCGCCGGCCCGAACGCCTCCCGCGTCACCGTCCCGTCACTCTTCATCCCCACCACCGTCCCCGGTGCCACTTCCTCTATCCGGTCCATCCCCGCACTGAACACCGTCATCAGCGGCACCCGCTCGCTCGCAAACGCAATCACTTCGTCATCCTCATAACAGAAACACGGCCGGATCCCGCGCGGATCCCTAACCACAAACGCATCCCCGTTCCCGATCTGCCCCGCAATCGTATACCCGCCATCCCAGTGACACGCACTCCGCCGGATGATCTCGGTAATGTCCAGCCTCTGACTGATGATCGCCGGAATCTCACTCCCAGGCGTCCCCGCATCCCGCTCCTCCCGGTAAATATCCGTATGCACTTCATCAAGGTGAAACCCGATCTCCTCCAGCACCGTCTGCGTGTCCGTCCCGAACACCGGATGCTGTCCGCGGTCAATCATCAGCTGATTCAACTCCCGCGTGTTCGTCATGTTGAAATTCCCCAGCACCATCAGGCTCTTCGTCGGCCAGTTGCTCCGCCGGAAATATGGATGACACGACCCCGTCCCGAACTCCCCGCTCGTCCCATACCGCAGGTGCCCCATCAGCAGCTCTCCCCCGAAATCAAAGTGCGCCTTCACACTCGCTCCATCCTTCACCGAAATCCGGTTCTTCCGCGCCAGTTGCTCATACACCGCCATCTGTGACCGAAACACCATCCCCAGCGAGTCCGTCTTGCTCGACCTCACCCGCGCCATGTACGGCTGCCCCAGCGGCACATGCAGCTTCGTACACCCGATGCCCACGCCGTCGTGCCCCCGGTTGTGCTGCTTCTCCATCAGCAGGAACAACTTATGAAATCCCCAGAGCGGATTCTGATACTTGTCGATGTAGTATTGCAGCGGCTTTCGCAGCCGCACGAAGGCTACGCCACACTCGTGCTTGATGAAGTCGCTCATGTATTCGCAGGGCCAGAAGTAAGGGAACCGCGATCCCCTGATGGCGTCACCCCTCCCGCGCAAGAGGACATTGCCCCAACCCTCCTCCGCACGCCTCCATCACCCCAGCAACTCCCTCACCGGCCGCCCCTGCAACCCAGCCTCCCGCACCAGCCGCCGCACCAGCAGCAGGCTCCCCACCGCATCATACAGCGCATCGTGAAACCACAGCCCGGGACACAATTCGTCCAGCTCCCCCTTCATCCCAAGCCGCACAATCAACCCCTCCAGCGAATAATCCCCCAGCCCGCTCCACACCCGCCGCGCCAGCACCACCGTGTCCAGCCACGGCCCGAACCCATGCAGCGGAAAGGTCCTCAGAAACCGCTTCTCCGTCCCCGCACTGTGCGCCACCACCACCGCCCCTCCCAACCGCGCCCGAAACTCTGGCCACAACGTCTTCATCACCGGCGCACCCTCCAGCGCCTCGGTCCCAATCCCATGCACCTGCCGCGCACTCCACGTCACCGGCCTCCCAGGATTCAAATACGTCCGATAAAAACTCCCCTCCTCAATCGCATCTCCCCTCATCGTCGCCATGCCGCACTGCACCGGCGCATCCGTCATCCCCGGCGCAGCCCCCGCACTCTCAAAATCAATCGCCGTGAATCGGCACTCGCTCACCAGCATCCCCTCCCCATCCCCCATCCCACCCCCATCGCAACCGCAGACGTTTCCTCCTCCCTCCCTCCCACCTCCGTCGTTCTTCCTCCGTCCATCCCCACACCCGTCCCTCTTCTCCCTCCCCAATGTCCCTCGGCCTCCAGATCGTCTGGTTCAAACGCGACCTCCGCACCGCCGACCACGCCCCGCTCTCCGCCGCCGCCGCCTCCGGCAACCCCGTCCTCTGTCTCTGGATCTACGAACCCTCATGGCCCGAGGCCCCCGAATTCGACGCCTCCCACCTCGAATTCGCTAACGAATGCCTCGAATCCCTCGACCGCTCGCTCCGCAATCTCGGCAACCGTCTCGTCACGCGCTGCGGCCACGCCACCGATGTCCTCGAACAACTCTGGCGCGAAACCGCCTTCACCCACCTCTGGTCACACGAGGAAACCGGGCCCGACTGGACCTACACACGCGACCGCGCCGTCGCCGCATGGTGCCACCACCGCCGCATCCCATGGTCCGAAATCCCCCAGCACGGGGTCGTCCGCCGTCTCCGCTCCCGCGACGGCTGGGCCAATCTCTGGGAATCCCGCATGCGCCAATCTGTCCTCCCAACTCCCCACCAACTCCCGGCCATCAAAGGCATCCGCAGCGACGGTCGCCGCACGCCCCGCGACTTCAACCTCGCCCCTTCCTCCAAAATCCGCCAAACCGGCGGCTCCGAAAACGCCCTCGCCACGCTCGACTCGTTCCTCTCCCACCGCGCCATCAACTACCGCCGCGGCATGAGCAGCCCGCTCTCCGCCACCTCCGCCTGCTCCCGTCTCAGCCCGCACCTCGCATGGGGCGCCATCTCCCTCCGCTCTGTCGTCCAGCAATCCGACGCCGCCCTCCATCACCTCCAGTCCATCCCCAACTCCGCCGACCCGTCCATCAAACCATGGCGCGACTCCCTCCGCTCGTTCTCCTCCCGTCTCCGCTGGCACTGCCACTTCATCCAGAAACTCGAAGACGAACCCTCCCTGGAATTCCATAACCTCCACCGCGCCTACGACGATCTCCGCGAGGCCGCCACCAACTCCCCTCAAGGCCGCGAACGCTTCGCCGCATGGTCCGAAGGCCTCACCGGCTTCCCCATGATCGATGCCTGCATGCGCGCCACCAAAGCCACCGGCTGGATCAACTTCCGCATGCGCGCCATGCTCGCTTCCTTCGCCGCCTATCACCTCTGGCTCCACTGGCGTCCCTCCGCCGTCTTCCTCGCCCGCCACTTCCTCGACTTCGAACCCGGTATCCATTTCCCCCAGTTCCAGATGCAGAGCGGCACCACCGGCATCAACACGCTCCGCGTCTACTCCCCCGCCAAACAAGCCGCCACCCACGACCCCGACGGTCTCTTCATCCGCCAATGGATCCCGGAACTCGAAGGCGTCCCCGCCGCATGGATCACCCAACCCCACCTCATGCCCGCCTCCCTCCAGATCCGCGCCAACTGCCGCATCGGCCACCAATACCCCGCTCCCATCGTCGACCACACCTCCGCCCGCCGCCACGCCGTCGACGCCTTCCAGCGTCTCCGCCGCCTCTCTTCCGTCCAGTCCGAAGCAAAACGGGTCTACCTCCGCCACGGCAGCCGCAAGGAACCGGTCCGCCCCGAATTCTCCCGCGCCACCACCTCCCCAACACCCGCTCCCCCCATCCAGGGCGAACTCCCTCTCTGAATCTGATGTCGCAAACCACCCGCCCCGCGCTTGCACGTCTCGCCTCCCCATCCATCATCCATCCCGCTCTCTGAAGCGTACCGTCCCCCCAATTCATTCACGTTCACTATCATGGCCCACACTCTCC
>JAIXPK010000362.1 GCA_027486335.1 Verrucomicrobiaceae bacterium
CTCGTCGACACCGTCATGTGCCGCGCCCCGATGTTCAATCCCCAGTGCGCATTCAGAATCCTCAGCGCCTTCGTCAGCCGCGTGAAATTCGCCAGCGGTTCCCCCATCCCCATGAACACCAGATTGTCGATCCGCTTCCCCGCGTGCCGCTCCGCCAGCAGCACCTGCTCCACAATCTCATCCGCCTCCAGATTCCGCGTGAACCCCGCCAGCCCGCTCGCGCAGAACTTGCAGTCGTACGCACAACCCACCTGACTGCTCACACACAGCGTCCGCCGGTCGCTCTGCGTCCCGTCATAACCAGTGTTCGCCGGAATCAGTACGCTCTCCACGTACCGACCATCCCGCAGCCGGAACAGAAACTTCTGCGTCGCATCCTGCGCCCCCTGCACCTTCGCCACCGTCAGCGTCTGCAGCGGGTGCGCCGCCTCCAGCCTCGCCCGCAGTTCCTTCCCCAGATTCGTCATCTCCTCGTACGAACCCACCCGACGCTCGAACACCCACTCCAGAATCTGCGCCGCACGGTACTTCCGCTCACCCCACGACTCCAGCTCCGCCACCAGCTCGTCAGGCAGCATGCCCGTCAAAGCCGTGCGTGCCACACCACCAGCAACTGATGTCGGTTTCGCAGTGTCAGATTCCATAACTCATCGCAGGCAATCCGCCTGCTCCCATCACAGCGCCGTCGCCACCTTGATGTCGCCAAAGCCCTTCGTCCCATCCGCATTCCGGATCGGCTTCGTGATGATGTCCTTGTACGTCATCCCACCAGGAATCATCGGCAGCACGTGCTCCGTGTACGGCACCATCACGTCCAGCACATACGCCGTCTTCGACGCCAGCATCCTCTCGATCGCAGGCACCACATCCTCCTTCAGGAAAATCCGCTCGCACGGCACCTCGAACGACTCACACATCTTCACATAATCCGGATAAATGTCCGTCGGCGCATGCAGCTTCCCAAGGAACGTGTGCGCCCGGTTCGACTTGTACTTCAAATCTTCCCACTGCACCACCATCCCAAGGTGCTGGTTGTTCAAAATGATGCACTTGATCGGAATATTCTCCGCGATCGCCGTCGCCAGCTCCTGCACGTTCATCAGGAACGATCCATCCCCGTCAATGTTCACCACCTCGGTCTCAGGAAACGCACACTTCACCCCCAGCGACGCCGGCAACCCATAACCCATCGACCCCAATCCCAGACTCGTGATCAACCGCCGCGGCTTGTCGAAGTGGAACCACTGCGCCGCCCACATCTGGTGCTGACCCACCCCAGTCGTCATGAAAATATCCCCCTTCGTCACCTCATACAGCTTCTCAATCACCCACTGCGGTGCAATCCGCCCCGGCTCTTCCTCATAAGTCATCGGCTGATCCCGCTTCCACGCATCCACCTGCTCCCGCCACGCCCCGTACTGCGGCCAACCCGACGTCTTCCGCGTCCACCCGGCCTTCTCCAGCAGCTCATTGACCCGCTTCAGCGCCTCACCAATGTCCGCCACGATCGGCAGCCGCACTAACTTGTTCTTGTTGATCTCCGCATTGTCGATGTCGACGTGAATGATCGTCCCGTGCTCGCAGAACTTCTCCACCTTGCCAGTCACCCGGTCGTCAAACCGCACGCCCAGCGCCAGCAGCAGATCCGCCTCGTTCGCCGCATTGTTCGCCGCCACCGACCCGTGCATCCCCAGCCACTTGATCGACAACGGATGCGTCTCCGGAAATCCACCCACGCCCATCAGCGTCGACGTCGCCGGAATCCCCGTCCGCTCCATGAACTCCAGCAGCGCCCCGCTCGCCTCACCACTGATAATCCCGCCACCACAGTAAATCACCGGCCGCTCCGCCTTCATGATCATCGCCACCGCCTCCTCAATCGCCGCCTCATCAAGCACCCGCTTCGGATTATACCCCTTCAACTCCACCTTCTCCGCAAACCACAGCTTCGTCGCGCGCTCCTGCACATCCTTCGGCATGTCAATCACCACCGGTCCCGGCCGCCCGCTCTGCGCAATGTGAAACGCCTCCTTCACAATCCGCGGAATCTCATTCGAATCCGTCACCAGATAACTGTGCTTCACAATCGGTAGGGTCACCCCGAAAAAGTCCGTCTCCTGAAACGCCCCACGCCCGATCATGAACGTCGGCACCTGCCCAGTGATCACCACCAGCGGCGTGCTGTCCAGATAGGCATCCGCAATCGACGTCACCATGTTCGTCGCCCCAGGCCCGCTCGTCCCCATGCAAACCCCAGCCTTACCAGTCGCCCGCGCATACCCCTCAGCCGCAAAACTCCCTCCCTGCTCATGCCGCGGCAACACCGTCCGAATCTGCTGCGACTTCGTCAGCGCCTGATGCATCGGCATCGACGCACCTCCCGGATACGCAAAAATCAACTCCACCCCCTCCCTCTCCATACACTTCACCAGCACCTCCGCTCCAGGCATCACGTCTCCAACATTCGTGCCCTCTCCACTCGTGGCTGCTGTCTTCGGGGCGTCGCTCGGTTTCGTGCTCATGGGAATGTTCAGGCTGGCAGATAGTTGTAACTCGGAAAAATGAGCCCGCAAATTAACCCCGAAAACCCCAAACACAACGAGGACTTTACCCCAAACACCCACCCCCATCCCCCAACCCAAACCCCCATTGCCCCTTTTCCCCGCCAAAACCCTCTCGCTCAATCCCCATTTGACAAGTGGACATTCGATTGCCATGCAATCCCACCAGCCCCTCTCGCCATGAGCACCGACCCCCAGCCCTCCGCCGCCTCCGAAGAAGCCCTCTGGCTCGCTGTCGTCCGGGAAAAAGTCCGCGCCATCCGCTTCGGCTCCGTCCAGATCACCGTCCACGACGGCCGCGTCACCCAGGTCGAATCCAACGAAAAAACCCGCATCGGCCAGGACCGCCCCGACTCCCGCCCCCGCCCCTCCGGCTCCTGATCCCAAACCTCACCCCCTTCACCACCATGCCCCTCCACAACTCCATCCTCGACACCGTCGGTCGCACCCCGCTCGTCCTCCTCAACCACCTCACCGCCGGCCTCCCCGCACGCGTCGCCCTCAAAGGCGAATTCAAAAACCCCCTCGGCAGCGTCAAAGACCGCATCGGCCACGCCATGATCGCCGACGCCGAACGCTCCGGTGTCCTCCAACCCGGTGGCCGCATCATCGAACCCACCTCCGGCAACACCGGCATCGCCCTCGCTTTCGTCGCCGCCGCCAAAGGCTATCAGCTCACCCTCACTATGCCCGAAACCATGAGCCTCGAGCGCCGCACGCTCCTCGCTCTCCTTGGCGCAGAACTAGTCCTCACCCCCGGCCCGCTCGGCATGAAAGGAGCCATCGCCAAAGCCGAAGAACTCGCCGCCGCCTCCCCAGGCGCATGGATCCCCCAGCAGTTCAACAACCCGGCCAACCCCGAAATCCACCGCCGCACCACCGCCGAAGAAATCTGGGCCGACACCAGCGGCGCCATCGACATCTTCATCGCCGCCGTCGGTACCGGCGGCACCATCACCGGCGTCAGCGAGGTCCTCAAATCCCGCAAACCTTCCCTCCACTCCATCGCCGTCGAACCCGCCGCCTCCCCCGTCATCTCCCAGACGCTCGCCGGCGAACCCGTCATCCCCGCACCCCACAAAATCCAAGGCACCGGCGCAGGCTTCGTCCCCCGCAATCTCAACATCGACATCCTCGACGAGGTCATCAAGGTCTCCAACGAAGACGCCATCGCCACCGCCCAGCAACTCGCCTCCTCCGAAGGCATCCTCGCAGGCATCTCCACCGGTGCCAATGTCTGGGCCGCCCTCCAGGTCGCCGCACGACCCGAAAACGCCGGCAAACTCATCGTCACCATCGGCTGTTCCACCGGCGAACGCTACCTCTCCACAGCCCTCGCCGACGCCGCTCGCGCCAAGGTCTCCGGCTGACAACCCAATTTCCCCATCCCATGGTCGCGCCCGTCATGGAATACAAGGATCGGTCACCCGCGTGGCCGGCACGCCCCCAGCGTGCCCGTCACCCCCTGCCCGCCTCCCCCCACACACCCCATCTCCCCAAAATCACCTGCCCCCCAGTCCACGGCGCAGGCGATCTCCTCAAAGCCGGCGTCTTCGGCGGCATCCACGGCGACGAACCCTCAGGCACCGCCGCCTGCCACGCCCTCGCCAATTGGGCCCGACGCAGCCCGCCAGAATTGTCAGGCTTCGAACTCCACCTCTTCCCGGAATGCAACCCCACCGGCCTCGCCGCCGGCACCCGACACTCCCTCGCCGGGCTCGACCTCAATCGCGAATTCTGGAACGGCTCCTCCCAACCAGAAGTCCAGCACCTCGAAGCCGAACTCCGCGCCGAACGCTACGACGTCATCATCGCCCTCCACGAAGACGATACCTCCGACGGCCTCTACGGCTTTGTCAGCGGAGCCCTCCTCAGCGCCCACCTCCTCGAACCAGCCCTCCACGCCGCTTCCTCCCTCCTCCCCCGCAACCACGCCCAAGTCATCGACGGCTTCCGCGCCGACCGCGGCATCATCCGCGAAGGCTACCCAGGCATCCTCAGCGCCCCACCAGAACAACGACCCCGCGCCCTCGAAATCGTCTTCGAAACCCCCGGCCTCGCCCCACTCCACCTCCGCGTCGACGCCGCCATCATCGCCGTCCAAACCATCCTCACAGAATACCGCCGCCTCCTCGCCCACGGCGCCAACATCTGACTCCCTCCCGCACCGCACAAGCCACCGTAGCAAGGCCGTCCCGGCCTTGTCTCCGCACCAGCAAAACACCATCCGCCCGCGCATCTGTATTGATAGCGCCCTCTCCTGATTGCCGCCAGGACAAGACGGCCTGCTCGCCAGATCTGAACCGGGCCTGATTCGACCTCCCACCCCAAGACCCGCCTCCACTTCGCACCATTCACCCCACCCCCGCATCCCAACAGGACACCGCATCCCAGCCCAGATCAACGCCCTGGGATTCCCGAAGGATGGCGTCCGCTTCGGCACGGCCCTCGGGATCTTCGAGAAACTCGCCCCCACAATCGAGTGTAGGGAAGCTCCAGCCCACGGCCTGCGGAGGCGTCTGGGGGAACCTTGCCACGAATTGCTCCGCCGCCTTCCTCATCACTTCCGCCAGCGACCAATCCTCCTGTGCCGCCACTTCCTTCAAGCGCCGGTAAAGCAGATCCGGGAACTGGATGCCAGCGTCAATCATCCATCACAACGACAGGAAGCCACTCCATGCCGTACCCCATTGCATCCGCCCAGCGCCGAAACCGCTGGCTGTAAATTGTTTTGGCCGGCAGTGAACTTCGAATGCCGTTCACGGTCGGGAAGGTCTCCATCGTTCGCGCGATGTCGATGCCCGCCATCCGGTCCACATCATTTTTCGTGTAAAACATGCGGGCCTGGCCGTACAATCGGCCACCGTCGTCCCAGTCCCATTCCTCGGGCTCGCCATGAGCCGTAAGATAGGCCTCATCCACCAGCAGTGGGCCAACGCAGCGAGGTGTCTTTGAGCGAGGGAAGGCATGCTTCGCTCGCAGGTAGTGGGTGTGCGCCTTCACCAGGGGGTCGTCATAGTACCAGACGATAGGCGCAAAGTCGGCCCCCACCATTCCGGCATCCGCGAGAGCGCGCTGCGCTTCCAAGGTCCAGGCGGTAGGGTAGTCGCGAACATCCCCACGTACATCCACCACCGGGGCTTTTGGGTGCCCGATGTCGTCCTCCCACTTGGCATGCAGGACATCGCCTTCGAGGCGCAGCCCCCAACCTCCTTCCAAGCACAAGTCCTTGGTTAGAAAAGGAGCCGCATCGAGCTCGTCAGCGGTGGGATCTGGAAAGTAGCGCGTGACCCTGAACTCGCCAGGACGCTGCTCGTTGGCGCGCCGACCTCGCAAGACCGGCTTCCATCCCGCGTGGTCCAGTCGCTCAAGAGCCCGGGCGAGGACAGGACTGCCTTCAGGTGCCCTAAAACTTGAATAGCAGTAGCGGCCTTGATTGGCAGGCGATATGGAATCTCCGGCCATCGCCGCCAACTCCGTAAACAGCCCAAAGTCACCCACAATCATCGGATGATAGTCGAAGTCATTAAGGTTCGGCGGACACTCCATATCGCTGGGGCGATAGTGGATGGGGAAGAACCACGTTGGCAATCGATGCGAGTCAGTCATGGAGGGGTGGCGAGGAAATACTCAGACAATCACTGGGGGATCATGGGACAGGACACTTGAAAGCGGGATGAGAAAATCGGGGCCCTGGGCTATCAGTCCACCAGTTTGACCCCATTCATCACAAAACGACACCCGAACTTCCTCGCCCATGATCGAAACCGTTGACTGACTAGATGGTAAGAACGCCAGACTCCATTGCGCACTCGGTGCCACTCGGCTGCCCGCATGTAGTCCACCCCTTCGTACGGAACCATGTCCTTTTTTCGATAGGTAGCCCCACGCCCTAAATACCCCTCGGCGTCTGTCAGCACGTCACCATCATCGAGGGCTTCCAATGCTTCATTTGTCTCCCCGATCTCGACTCCTGCCATATCCTTGGAGCTGGTCCGAATGATTCGACGACGGTCGGTGCTCCAAGGCGCGATCTTATCAGAATCCATCCAATACTGGCGTTTGCATTTCGGTGCGGGTGGATCGTAAGCGAGGGGGCGAAACACAGCTCCGACAAGTCCCTCATCCTCAAATGCCTTCTTGAAATCCTCCGACACTGCAAATTCGCACCACAGCAGATTCAAGCTATGTCCTGCTTTTCGCAGCTTCTCCCTATCTGCCTTGACCACCAATTGTCCGTCCCGCAAGGAGGATATCATTCCGCCGTCGCTTCCTGCATCCATTAATTGCAACCAGTTCGAACTATCCAACTCGAAATCAGCACGATCACGTCTCACCGGGAAGAATCTGCCGCGCTGTTCTGGAGACACCATTGCTTGAAACACGGGTTTCAACCCAGCGCCACAAAGTAGATCGAGAGCCTGCCGCAGTTCCGGTGCCGATTCGTCGATCTGAACGTCAAGCACACGGGAGCTTCTAGGGAAAGCCGGGTCGATATTCTGACCCAGTAGGCCGGATAAGATGTCGAACAAACGGCGGTCCAATATCACAGCACCGTATGACGCAGCGGAACCAAGCACATCCTCGGCATCCTGGGAATACAATATCTTTATGCTCCAGTTCATTTATAAACATCACTGAACCAATACACTTCGAATCGCCCACTACGCCAACATCTCATCCCCCTCACACCGGCACCTCCGCATACTCCAGCGCCCATTCCTTCATGCACCGCACCCGCTCTGGCACAATCCGGTACACCACCAGCTCAGGATTGTCAGGACTCCCCAGATACCGCCGCAGCAGCGGATTCCCGCTCCAGATCTCCTCCATCACCGCCGCATCGTTCAGCACCTCCGCCCGACCCGTGATCCTCACCTGGTCGTGATTGCCGTCCAGATAACATAACTCCACCAGCGGATTCGCCTCGATCTCCGCCGTCTTCCCATACCGCCGCAGATTCGCCACATACACCGTGAATCCATCCACCTTCACCGGTGACACCGGACGCACCCTCGGCTGCCCCCCATCCACCGTCGCCAGCATCGGGAACTTCGCCCCCTCCATCACGCGACGGGCAAACTCAGCAGGATCTTCAGGAAGTGCAGGCAATTTCATAGCCCCTCTCCCTTCCATCACCTCACCGCGCCGGACAGCGGGAATTTCACTCACCCCCAACTCCACCCCACAGTCCCGGCACGAACTCCCCCTGCTCGCCTCCACTCCTCTCTCCTCCCTTCCCGGCTCCGGCGCAGCCTCCCCCATCGTCTGAATGCAAGATGTCCGTCCCCTTCAATTCTGGAACTTGAAATGCCCGGGTCACTTCTTGCCCTTACGGGATGCATAAGCACCCATCGCGATCACCACCGTTGCCATGCCTACAAGCCACCAAACCGCCGATGAAACCCTCGAGGGTCTGGCTGCGGCAGCTTCCACCGCCTGCTCCATGTGGCCTCGCGGCAAGGCGCCCGAACGGATTCTTTTCTCAGGCAGACCGGAATAGTCCGGCATCACTCCGGCCCTGCGGACGCGTTCAATCTCGGGGTCCTCAGGCGGGCTATCCGGGCCAAAGTCCTTTGGAGCCCTCATGTCTACGTTCTCATAGCCCGGCGGCGGCGGAATCGGAATATCGAACGACTTGCGTGCTTGAGCCGGAGTCAGGGGAAACCTGATCTTCATGCGAACTGCGAGCGGCGTTGCAGGATGACTCGCCTGCTGAAACCACACCTCGTACGTAATGTTGCTAACGTCCGACCAACGGATGTTGAAACTATGGCGGATCGCGTTCGGGCCGAAATTGTAGTCAAGATAGTCCGCAGCCACCGCAGCCAAAAACGAATCCAGTTCCGCCTCACTCCATTTGGGTCTGGTTCCGAACTGTATCCACCGAAGCATCTCCGTTCTGGCCTCGGAAATGGTCATCGGCGCGTTGGCCAACTCCAGCTCCGCGATCAGCCAATCAGCTTTAACCTCGATGTTGGCGAGTTCAGCTTGAAACTCGGGAAGCGCCACACCATCGGCTTGGTCCAGACGGACTCTGAGGTGCTTAGCCTCGAGGAGCGTTGTTTCAAACGTAGGAAAACGATAAGGTCTCAACCCCGCGTCGAAAAGATCTTTCAGGGTTTCTTTTGCAGTCAGGCGAATCTCAACAGCTGCCCAATCACTCCGGTCTGTCGTGCGCGTCGCGCCGCTCGCCGAGAAGCGAAATCCCACGAGGCCTACCACAAGAAAAATGCAGATCAGCCTGTTCATTGGGCAAGCATTATCAATCGTACGCATAGACGCCGGCGTGTCACCCATTTCATGTCACCCACTTCATCTGCGATGGCCCCCAGCGCTTCCATGGCGTCGTCCCTCACCGCATGACCGAATTCATCCATCCGCGACCTTCCTCCTCCCCTCGTTCCAGGATCTTCAGGAAGTGCAGGCAATTTCATAGCCCCTCTCCCTTCCATCACATCACCGCTCCGGACAGCGGGAAATCCACGCAATCACACCCCCCACCCGCCTTGCTCCTCCCCCCGATCCACCCCATCATCCCCGCCATGAAGTCCATCCTGCTCGCCTCGTCCCTCCTCTCCGCCCTCCTCGCCACCGCCACGGCCGACACCAACTGGCCCGAATGGCGCGGCCCAGCCCACAACGGCACCGCACCCGACGCCACTCCACCCACCAAGTTCGACGAAAAGACCAACCTCCGCTGGAAAGCCTCCCTCCCCGGCTCCGGCGCATCCTCCCCCATCGTCTGGGGCAACCGCATCTTCATCCAGACCGCCATCCCCACCGGCAAAAAAACCGAACGCGCCGCCACCGACGCACCTCCCGCCGCTCCCCCCGCACCCGCCCCTCAAGGCCCACCACGCCAGCGCGGCCGCGGCGCCCCCCGATCCATGCGCGGCGAAGCCCCCTCCGAAATCCACCAGTTCGTCCTCCTCTGCCTCGACCGCTCCAACGGCAAAACCCTCTGGCAGAAATCCCTCCGCGAAGAACTCCCCCACGAAGGCCACCACCGCGACCACGGCTTCTCCTCACACTCCCCAGTCACCGACGGCACCCACGTCTACGCATGGTTCGGCAGCCGCGGACTCCACTGCCTCGACATGGAAGGAAAGGTCATCTGGTCCAAAGACCTCGGCCGCATGCAGACCCGCAACGCCTTCGGCGAAGGCACCTCCCCAGCCCTCAGCGGCGACACCATCGTCGTGAACTGGGACCACGAAGGTGATGACTTCATCGCCGCCTTCAACAAACTCACCGGCACCGAACTCTGGCGCACCAAACGCGAAGAGGAAACCACATGGACCACCCCGCTCATCGTCTCCCACGACGGCCGCCAGCAGGTCATCGTCACCGCCACTAACCGCATCCGCTCCTACGACCTCCAGTCCGGCAGGGAAATCTGGTCCTGCGGCGGCATGACCGCTAACGTCATCCCCACGCCCATCGTTCAGGACGGGGTCCTCTACGCCATCAGCGGCTTCCGCGGCGCGGCCCTTCTCGCCATCCGCCTCGGCGGCTCCGGCGACCTGACCGACTCACCATCCGTCCTCTGGAAACACGAGAAACGCACGCCCTACGTCCCCTCCCCGCTCCTCACCGACGGCCGTCTCTACTTCCACTCCGGCAACGACGCCTACCTCTCCATCCTCAACGCCAAAGACGGCAAAACCCTCCTCGAAGCCGAACGCATCCCCGGCATGAACGGCATCTATTC
>JAIXPK010000353.1 GCA_027486335.1 Verrucomicrobiaceae bacterium
AGCGCCAACGATGTCAAATTCCGCCGCCCCGTCGTCCCCGGCGACATGCTCTTCATCGAAGCCGAAATCCTCAAGGTGAAACGCAACATCGGCGTCGCCCGCTGCCGCTGCACCGTCAATGGCGAGACCACCTCGGAAGGCGAACTCATGTTCGGCCTCCTCGAACGCTGATCCCCCGCCCGCAGCACCACGCTGCCGCCTTGCCCGCCTCCAACCCTGTGCCAGCGTTCCCCCATGAACGCCACAGCCGACCCGCTGCGCCTCCGCACCACCGCCACCGACCTGGCAAGGCGGCTCTCCGACGCCGGCCACACCGCCTACTTCGCCGGCGGCTGCGTCCGCGACGAACTCCTCGGCCGCCAGCCCCACGACTACGACATCGCCACCAGCGCCACCCCAGACCAGGTCCTCGCCCTCTTCCCAAGCGCCCAGCTCGTCGGCGCTCACTTCGGCGTCGTCGTCGTCCACCTCCACGGCCACCTCTTCGAAATCGCCACGTTCCGCTCCGACGGCACCTACCTCGACGGCCGCCGCCCAGACCACGTCGTCTTCTCCTCCCCGGAAGCCGACGCCCAACGCCGCGACTTCACCGTCAATGGCATGTTCCTCGACCCGCTCTCCGGTCACCTCATCGACTTCGTCGGCGGCCGCGACGACCTCAAAAACCACACACTCCGCGCCATCGGCAACCCTTCCCTCCGCTTCTCCGAAGACCGGCTCCGCCTCCTCCGCGCCGTCCGCTTCGCCGCCTCCCTCGACTACTCCATCGATCCCCTCACATGGGACGCCCTCCGCTCCGAAGCACACTCCCTCGCCTCCATCAGCATCGAACGCATCCGCGACGAATTCCTCAGAATCATGCTCCATCCTAACCGGGTCCGCGGCTTCGATCTCCTCGACTCCTCCGGTCTCCTCAAGGTCTTCCTCCCCGAAATGGAAGCCCTCAAAGGCTGCTCCCAGCCACCCGAATACCACCCGGAAGGCGATGTCTGGACCCACACCAGACTCATGCTCTCTCTCCTCCCCGACGTCGTCTCGCCTCCGCTAGTCCTCTCCGTCCTCCTCCACGACATCGCCAAACCCGCCACATGGTCCTGCGACCCCGCTGAAGGCCGCATCCGCTTCAACGGCCACGACAAACTCGGCGCAGAAATGTCCGCCGACATCCTCCGCCGTCTCCGCTTCCCTAACGAGGTCATCGACGCCACCGTCACCGCCGTCGCCAATCACATGAAATTCATGCACGTCCGCGACATGCGCACTGCCAAGGTCAAACGCTGGGTGGTCCAACCCACTTTCCCAGACGAACTCGAACTCCACCGAGTCGACTGTCTCGGCAGCAACGGGCTCCTCGATAACTGGGAATTCATGCACAAGGCCCTCAACGAAGCCCCCGCCTCCGCCTCCCTCCCACCCAGACTCCTCACCGGCCGCGACCTCCTCGCCATGGGCTACCCCGGCGGCCCCCAAATGGCCGTCATCCTCACAGAAATCCAGGACGCTCAGCTTGAAGGCCGTCTAACCTCCCCAGAAGAAGCCACCGCATGGGTCAAGGCCAACCACCCGCTCCCTCCCGCCTCTCCTCCCTCCTGACATCCCCCACGCCCTCAATACATCGGCCGCCATCCCGTATCGAACCCCGTCACCGTCTCCGGCCGCCGCCCTTTCCCCGGCCGCCACGGCGCATCGTGCCGGAACATCGCCACCCCCAGTATCACCAGCACCGGCAGCGCCCCGAACCCACACGTCACCACCACCCCCGCAATCATCATCATCGGCAGGAAACACAGCAGCGCCATCATGTTCCCCCGCGGACTCATCTCATACGGCAGCAAGCTCAGCTTCAGATGGCTCCTCCCCAGCTGCAGCCCCGTCGCCGTATACACCACATAAAAACTCAATCCCGACACCACCCCATACAGCACCATCCCTCCTCCCGTCGCCACAAGGTTGATCATTTGCTGATTGAATAACCCCACCCCCAGCACCCAGAACCCGCACACCGCCACCGCCACCAACCGCATCGTCACCGACCGATACCCGCTCGCCCCAATCACCCCGCCACTCATCGCCGACGCCGCCCCAACCACATTCAGCATCGTCATCACGTTCTCCCACACATTGAAGCCTCCCAGAAAATACCGCACGATCAGATAAGGCGTCAGCGACAGGAGCACCAATCCGCAGAACAGCATCTGCACACACCACTTCCCTCCCACCACCTGCCACCGCGACAACCCGCCCAGCAGCAGCAATTCAGACTGCCCCGCCCTCACTTCCTCAAACAGCGACCCAAAACTCCGCAACGGCATCACCACCGCCGTCACCAGCGCCGTCACCACCCAGAACGGGCTCCCCCCAATCCTAAACACCATCCCCAATCCGCTCCGCGACCCGCCGCTCTCACCCGCCGCCGTCATCTCCGCCATCAGCGCCACCAGCACACACAAGTGGATCAGCAGAAACGGCTGCACAAACATCGGCGACCGCAGCCCCTGCCGCAGCTCCTTCACCAGCACCGGCGACCACCGGTCCGAAAAATCAGTCAGGGCAGTGCTCGGCGGCTTCATCGTCGTCAAAGCCGTCTCCGCCTCACCCTCAGATCACCCGGTCGTTGCCTCCATCCACCGGAATCTGCGCCCCAGTCGTCTTCCCGAACACCGGCCCCGCCATCGCACACACCATCGCCGCCACATCCGCACTCCGGATCTCCGTCTTCATCAGATTCCGCGTCTTGTATTCCTCCACCGTCACCCCGTAACGCTCCGCACTCCGCGCCAGCGCCTCCGGCGTCCACAACTCCGTGTCAAACACCGCGTCCGGATGAATGATGTTCACCCGCACCCCCGCCGGTGCCAATTCCAGCGCCGCCACACGCACCAACTGCGTCACCGCAGCCTTCGCACACGAATAACTCCCCGCACCCGCACCCGGTGCCTTCACGTTCCGGCTCCCCACAAAAATCGCCGTCGGCTCCACCCCTAGCTTCAAATAAGGCACGCAACTCTGCAGCAGTCTCATGTGACTCGTCAGATTCACCTCAAGGCTCTTCGCCCAGTTCCCCGCATCCATGTCCTCGAAGTTCGCCCCCGCCGTGAAGATCCCCGCATTACTAACTAAAATATCCAGGCCACCACTCGCACGCACCACTTCTTCCACCGCCTCCTTCACCCGCTCATAATCCGTCAGGTTGATGATCTTCCCGCTCAACCCAGGCACGCCACTCAATCGCTCCGGAGTCTGCGGATTCAAATCCATCCCCGTCACCACCGCACCCTGCGCCGCCAAAGCCACCGCAATCGCCCGACCAATCCCCGCCGCCGCTCCCGTCACAATCGCCGTCTTCCCCTGCAACGGCAACGCCGCCGGAGCATTCCTCAACTTCGCCTGCTCCAGATCCCAGTACTCCACCGCAAACAAATCCTTCTCCGGCAGCGCACACCACCCGCCCGCAGACTCCGCCTGCTGAATCGTCCGCACCGTGTGCTCCACAATGTCCCTCACAATCCCAGCCTCACCCATCGTCGCCCCGAACGAAATCACGCCCTTCCCGCGCCACACCGCCCAACGCGGCGCCCCATCCAACTCAGTCTGCCCGCTCGCATGCCGCGCAAAATACTCGCCGCACGCCGCCGCATACCCAGCCACATCACTAGCACCACTCACCACCGCAGGAATCCGCTTCGTCCGGATACTGTGATCCGGCGTCAGCGTCCCACGCGTCGCCAGCCCGTCCACATCCGCCCGACCCGCAAACCCAGCCGCTTCCTCCCCTCCCTCAAACAGTGCATGACACGCCCGACCCCGCAATTTCGACACTTCCCGCCGGATCGCCGCCAGCTCCCGCAAATCCTCCTTCACAAACGTCCCCGCCCCGCGCGCCACCGCCCCCACCCCGCCCCCGCGACGCTCCAGCGCCACCTCCGCCTCACTCACCAGCCGGATCATCCGCTCATAACTCTCCCTCGCCGTCGCCCCGAACGTGAAAATCCCATGCTGCATCAGCACCAGACCCTCCACTTTCCCCCAGTCCGCCCCAGCCGTCGCCGCCGCCACCGCCTTCGCCAGCAGAAAGCCAGGCATCACATACGGAATCACAATCACCCGCTCACCCCACGTCGCCCTCACCAGAGCCTCCCCGTCCGGCTGATTCGTCAGCGCAATCACCGCATTCGCATGCGTGTGATCCACAAACTTCTGCGGCAGCACCGCGTGCACAATCGCCTCAATCGACGGATTCGGTGCCGCCGGATCCAGCAGCGCCGCCCGCTGCTGCGCCACCATGTCCGGATCACTCAGGCTCTCCAGCGCCCCCAGCTTCAAAAGCGTCTCCATCCGCACCGCCGGAAAATGCTTCGCCTCAATCGTCGCCAGATCACCCCCGCTCCCCTTGATATACAGCACCTCCACCGCCGCCCCGAAAAAATCCCGCACCGTGCTCTTCACCGACGTGTTCCCACC
>JAIXPK010000273.1 GCA_027486335.1 Verrucomicrobiaceae bacterium
GGCATGCCCGGCGTCTCCGACCCAGGCCAGCGTCTCGTCAACGCCTGCCGCCGCGCCAACCTCCGCGTCGAGGTCATCCCCGGTCCCAGCGCCGTCCTCACCGCCCTCATCGGCAGCGGCTTCCCTGCCGACGCCTTCATGTTCGGCGGCTTCCTCCCCGTCAAAAGCGGTCAGCGCGAACGCGCCCTCCTCGCCGCCATCGCCCGTCCCGAAACCACCGTCTTCTTCGAAAGCCCCCACCGTATCGACGGCACCCTCGAACTCCTCGCCCGCCTCGCCCCAGACCACCTCATCTGCGTCGCCCGCGAACTCACGAAGAAATTCGAGGAATTCCGCCGCGGCGCCGCCTCCGCCATCCACGACCATTACCGCAAACATCCAGCCAAAGGCGAAATCTGCCTCGTCCTAGCAGGCACCGATCTCCCCAAATGGGCCACATGGCTCGGCGCAGACCCCACCCCATGAACCCTCAAGGCCCCAGCCGCGCCGCCCGCCTCATCAAAGGCGCAGTCGGCGCGTTTCTCCTCTCCGGCGGCCTCGCCGTCACCGCTCTCCTCTTCATCCCCTACCGCCGCGCCATCGAAACCCGCTCGTGGCCCGCCGTCCCCTGCACCATCACCAGAAGCGACCTCCAACCGCTCCGCATCGCCGACTCCGCCGCCCCGGAATGGCGCGTTCTCCTCGCCTATCAATATTCCGTCAATGGCACCAACCTAACCGGCACCCGCTGGCGCAGGGTCTCCTTCCTCAACCCGGACGACGCCTCGGTCTCCCGCAAATCCGCCCACCGCGAGGTCGCCGAAGACCTCACCCGCAAATACCCCGTCGGCCTCGCCACCACCTGCCACGTCAATCCGCTCGACCCCGCAGAAGCCGTCCTCGAACACCAGTCCAAGGCCCCCATCTACACACTCTGGTGGCCCATGATCTTCGCCGCCGGCGGCGCCGGCATCCTCTGGTCCGCCTGCCGCCAGCCGTCGCCCCCCCCGTAGCAAGGGCGTCCCGCCCTTGTCTCAACCCAAGTCATCCACCCACGCCAGCACCCCGTAGCAAGCACGTCCCACCCTTGTCTCCGCGTCAGCGAACAGGCCGCGGCAATCACCTGAACCACCCGCCTCCTCAAGCACAGCCCATTCATCCCGCCACTTCCCCGCCGCACACCCCCATCCTGACATCTCACCCCGCCGTCCGGTAATACCCGTCCAGCCGCTTCTCGGAAACCGGCACCGCAGTTCCTAACTCCTGCGCAAACACCGACACCCGGTACTCCTCCAGCAGCCACCGGAATTCCTCCTGCTGCTCCGCAGGTACATGCACTAGCCAGTCGCGGTAACGATCCACCAGCGCCGCCCGCTCCTTGTCCCGCCCGGGCTGCAGCTTCGCCTTCTGCGCCCGCATCCCCAAGGCCTCCAGATACCTCCCCAGATGCGGCCACCGCTCATACGGAAACTGCGCCGGAAAATCCGCCGGCAGCAATCGCCGCAACTCGGCCTCCATCCCGGGAAACACCACGCCCCCGCTCAGCAGCGCCGCGCGCTTCGCAAACGCCGCACGCGTCAACTCAATCACCCGGCGCACCATCGCTGGCCACTCCCGCCGCGCCCGCTCCACCATCGCCTCAAACCTCGCCCGCTCCAGCGGCAACTCCGGCTCCAGCCGCAACGACTGCCGCATCACATGCTCCGCCGCGTGCATCTGCAATTGCTCCGGACTCGGCAATCCCGTCGCCTCCGCCACCGCCAATCGCGCACTCACCGCCGACAACGCATCCTGCAGACTCGCCACCTTCTTCGCCGGTGCCGCCGCCGCCGTCAGGCTCTTCAACTCCCGCCTCAACCATACCACGTCCTTCGCCATCACCAGCTCCGCTAGCCGCCGCACTCCCTCCCGCGTCGCTGCCACCGCTTCCTCCCGCCCGCCAAAAAGCACCAACGCCACCGCCTCCCCATCCTTCTTCAATCCCGGCCACGCCCGCACCTCGCGCCCCGCCGCCTGTCCCGCCGCCACCCATTCCGGCACGTCCCCGATCGTCCACGCCACTAACCCTTTCTTCTCCCACCGCTCCGCCGCCACCCGCCACGCATCCGATCCCGCACTGCTCCCCTTCACCGCCGCATGAATCTCCCCTAACTCCCGACTCGTCACCACCGCCCCGCCCTTCCGGTCCACCACCTCCACCCGCGGCCGCAGATAATCCGGCAGGCTCCCCGCAGGCCAGTCGCCCGCCGCCACCTTCACGCCGAAATGACTCGTTAGAAACGCAGCCAGCGCACTCAGAAAATCACTCCTCCCCGGATCAAACCCAGCCGCCACCGCCGCAATCTTCGCCTCCAGTGGCTCCATCGCCCGACGCTGCACCTTCGGCAGCGCCCGCAGCAGCACGCCCGCAATCTCCGCCCGCAACCCCGGCACCATCCACTGCAGCTGCCCAGTCGTCAGATGCTCCGCCGCCTCCGCCGGCACCCGCACCGTCACCCCATCCCTTTCCTCCCCAGGCGTGTACGCATACGCCACCGGCAGCACCGTGTTCCCCAGCGTCACACTGTCAGGAAACTTCTCATGGTGATCGTCCGCCTTCCCAGACGCCAGATCCGCCTCCCCAGCCGTCAGCACCCCATCCCCGCTCGCCCTCACATATCGATTCAGATCATGCACCGACGAAATCCCCGTCAGCCTCGCCCGGTAAAAATCATATAGCCGCTCCGCCACCTGCCACACGCCGCCACTCCGCGCCCGACTCAACGCCATCTCCAGCTTGTCCCGCAACTTCCGGTTCGCCGCCGCAAACCCATGCGTGATGTCCGCCCGCCCCTCAATCAGTGCCTCCCGGATGAAGATCTCCGTCGCCTCCTCCGGCCTAACACGCCCGTAATCAATCCGCCCGCGTCGCAGCTCCAGCCCGTGCATCAGCACGCGCTCCAGCGCCGTCACCCGCCCGCCCTTCTCATCCCACTCCGGCGCACTCACCCGGTGCTCGCACAGATGCGGCCCCACCGCGATCGCCCACTCAGGCTCAATCGCCGCCACCGTCCGCGCAAACAACTGCGAGGTCTGCACAATCTCCGCCGCCATGATCCACGCCGGCTGCCCCGGTCCCTTCTCCTTCCCGCCCTCCACCACCTTCGGCCCCGGAGCGCTCCGCTCCCGCCTCACATGCACCACCGACCCCGGAAACACCTGCACCTCACGGTTCCCCGACGCCTTGTACACATTCCTCTCCTCACGCTTCGCAATGTGCCCCAGCAACCCCGCCAGCACACACCGGTGAATCGCCTCCGCCCGAACCTTGTCAGGAAATTCCCGCACCGCCGGCGGATCGGCATCATCATCCAGCACCGCATCCCCTAACTGTCTCCACAGATCCCGCCACTCCGTCATCCGCGTGAACGACAGAAAATTCACCCGGCAGAACTTACGGAACGCATTGCCGCTCCCCCCAGGCGGCGGTGCCGCCATCCACATCCTCAGCAACGACAGAAAATCCGACCCCGGCACCCCGAACGCTCGATGCGCCGCCGCCGCCATCTCCTTCGCATCGTCCGGCCGCTCCCGCGGATCAGGAATACTCAACCCAGCCGCAATCACCAGCAGCTCCGGCAGCACCCGCTCATGCCGCGCCTCCAGCAGCATCCGACCCAGCACCGGATCCAATGGCAATCTCGCCAGCTCCCGCCCCGCCGGCAGCAGCTGATTCTCCTCGTCCAGCGCCCCTAACTCATGCAGCAGCCCATACCCCGCCCGAATCGCCGCACCCGCCGGTGGATTCAGAAACGGAAAGGTCTCCACCTCTCCTAGCCGGAATGCCTTCATCCGCAGTATCACTTCCGCCAGATTCGCCCGCTGAATCTCCGGCACCGCAAACAACGGCCGCTTCAGAAAATCTTCCTCACTGTACAATCGGATGCACACCCCGGCCTCCACCCGCCCGGCCCGACCCGCCCGCTGATTCGCGCTGCTCTGCGCCACCGGCTCCACCGGCAGCCGCCGCGTCCTCGTCCTCGGCTGGTACCGGCTGATCCTCGCCAATCCCGCATCAATCACCCTCCGAATCCTCGGCAGCGTCAGCGAGGTCTCCGCAATGTTCGTCGCCAGAATCACGCGCCGCCTCACCCCCGGATTGAACACCCGCTGCTGATCCGCCCCAGCCATCCGCCCATACAGCGGCAACACCTCAAAGCCCGACCCTAGCCGCCCCGTCAGCACGTCGAGCGCATCCCGGATGTCCCGCTCCGTCGGCAGAAACACCAGAACATCACCACTCTCAGGCTCCGTCACCGCATCCTCCACCGCCCGAATCGCCCCATGCAGCCACCCGCCTTCCCCGTCATCATCCATCGGCGGTTCATAACGAATCTCCACCGGCCACGTCCGCCCCGATACTTCTATCACCGGCGCATCCCCGAACGCCGCAGAAAACGCTCCCGTATCGATCGTCGCCGACGTGATGATCAGCTTCAGCTCCGGCCTCCGCACCAGCAGATTCTTCAGATGACCTAGCAGAAAATCAATGTTCAGCGACCGCTCGTGCGCCTCGTCGATGATGATCGCACTGTACGCCCGCAACTCCCGGTCCCCCTGGATCTCCGCCAGCAGAATCCCGTCCGTCATGAACTTCAGTACCGTCTCCCGCGACGTGTCATCGCTGAACCGCATCCTGCACCCCACCTCCCGCCCCCATACCACATCCAGCTCCGCCGCCACCCGCCGCGAAATACTCATCGCCGCCACCCGCCGCGGCTGCGTACACCCGATCTTCCCGCGCTCCGCCAACCCTGCCTCCAGACACATCTTCGGCAACTGCGTCGTCTTCCCGCTCCCCGTCTCCCCTGCCACCACGATCACCTGATGCCGCCGCAGCGCCTCCACAATCTCACCGCGGCGCGACGTGATCGGCAAATCAGCAGGATACGTCAGCTTCATGCACCCTATCAACCCGCAGATAAATCAGTCGGCACATACACCCACGCCATCCCCGCAGCCTTCGCCGCCTCAATCCCCAACTGCCCGTCCTCAAACACCAGGCACTTCGCCGGATCCACCCCCATCCGCTCCGCCGCCAGCAGAAACATGTCCGGCGCCGGCTTCCCTCGCTCCACATCCACCGGCGTGATCACCGTCTCAAACCAGTCAAGAATTCCTATCGCCTTCAGCGAATCCCTCACAATGCCAGCATCACTCCCCGACGCCACCGCCATCGGCAATACCCCGCGCCCCGCCCGCGCCACCGCCACCACCGGCTCAATCCCCCGCACCTCCCCATGATGCGCCAGATACCACACCACCTTGTCCGCCTCCACCGCCGCGGCATCCAACTCACTCCCGAACCGTTCGTTCAAATCCCTCACAATCGCCACCCCCGGCATCCCCGCATACCGGTGATGCATCTCATAAGTAAACGCCGCCGGATCAAACCCATGCTTCTCCAGCGCCGCTCGCCACGCCTCAAGATGCAGCGGCATTGAGTCCACAAGGGTCCCATCACAATCAAAAATGTAAGCCTCAAACGGGCCCTCCGGTATCGTCAGCATACCTTCTCATCTGCACGCGAGCCGCCAATCCGAAAGCGCAGAAATCCACCCGCGCTCACTGCACATCCTCCCGCGACCCGGAATAAATCCACTTCTCCACTTTGTCATTCCGGATCAGCGCCATCACCTCCGTCGGCTGCGGCCCGAAAATCGCATTCTCCACCATGCACTGCACCGTCCCGGTCCAGTAGGGCTTCCCATCAATCATCTCGAAATTCACCTCGCCCCACGACGTGATCGCCGATTCCTTCAACTCTGTGAACTTCGACGCCCGCAGGCTATCCAGCATCAATCCCACCACCCCGCCACCATCCTGCTTCGGCTTCGGCCCCGCCAGCTTCATCTGATCCTCACTCGCCCCATTCGCATTAGCCTTCACCGTCCGCGCATGCTCCCGCTGCTTGATCACCGTGTTCCGCTTATACTCCTTGAACTTCTCGTATAGACTTGTCAGGGTCTCCTTCAGGTCCGTGTTCGCCAGCGGCACCATCGTTCTCGCCGTATCATCCCCCTCCTTCATCAGAATCAGCATCCCCTGCGTCATCGCCACCGCACGCGCATCAGACCCCGCTGGCAATTCCACCTTCCCAGCCGCCACATCAAACATCACCGGCACCTTCGTCTTCACCTTCCGCGGAAACGCCCGCGACGGCACACTCGTCCACTCCTTCGTGATCTCCTCGATTCCCTTGAACTGCGGCATCGGATAACGCACTTCCATCTCATCCTTCGCCGCAGGCACAGCGGGAGCCGTCGCCACTCCGCTCCCAGCCGCCCCTGCTCCAGCCCCCGGCAACGGCGGCGGCGGCAACGGCCCTCCCGGCTTCACCTCGCCATCCTCCGGCTTCTTCCCCAGCGCCGCAAA
>JAIXPK010000039.1 GCA_027486335.1 Verrucomicrobiaceae bacterium
ACACTACCCCCGGTGGCGGCCACCCTTCCCGGCCAGACGCCCTGCGTGACGCGATTCAGGATGGAACCTCCCCGGGCTGCGGTGCCGGAGCGGCAGGTCTGCGTGAAGCTGGTGACGGCCTTCGTGGACTTGAACCGGCGCGAACGTCGTCCGGAGGGCAAGGATGCGGCGTCCTACATTGAGCATGCCCGCCATCTCTTTGCCGGGAATCCGCCCCTGATCGTGTGGCTCGACTGTGGCCACGACCTGACAGCACAGATCCGCGAGGCCGCCGCACCCTATACGAACATCACGGTGCGAGAGTTCCGTGTGGAGGAAACCGAGACATGGAGAGCCGTGGCAAGCGCCGGGCGGCTCATCCTGCCGAAGCAGCGGGATCTCTGCAAGGACAGCGCGGGTTACCTCGCAGTGGGATTGCTCAAGACAGAGTTGGTGGCCCGGAGCATCTGCGAGGGCGATATCCCCGAGGGTATGCAATCGGGGTGGATTGATTTCGGGATCAGCCATGTGCCCGGGCTTGGCATCGACACCGGTAAATGGCTCTCAGGAGCCATACGCTCAGAGAGCGATGCGATCAGAATCGCCGGACTGCGACCCCCTGGATCTTCGGATTCGACGGACTGCATGCGCGGCATTGAATGGTGCTTCTGTGGCGGCTTCTTCGCCGGACCACCGAAACTGCTGCTGAAATTCGCGGGCGAGGTTCTGATGCAAGTCCGGCACCTGGTGGCCAATGGTGAGATTACCTGGGAGGTAAACCTCTGGGCGCGGGTTCATGCGCGGCACCCTGCATGGTTCGCGTGGTACGAGGCCGGGTTCGATGAGCGGATCTTGAAGGGGTGTCAGTGATGGCAAGGATGGGCTTGGATGGATCGAGCCGGGTATCGACTTTCCGTGCTTGGTCACTTGCGGTGAGAGTGCGGAGCTGCTAGTTTCGGGGGCTCAATGAAACCATCCTCTGAACGCAAATCTCAAGAGCGCGACGGTCCCTGGTGCCATATCGGCATGGTTGTTGAGGGCTTTGCTGACTTTGGTCTGATCTACGCCATATTGGAGGTGTGGCATTTCCGACCGGGGTCGCTTGGCTTTGTGCAAAGTATATTCCTGCGCCGTGCCCGAAAGATCCGAGCCAAGCATTTCACCCCGGCATCTTCGATTCCAGCAAAATAGTTCAAAAGCATGCATGTTAATCATTTATGTGAAGTCAGAGTATGAATGGAAAATCTCTCATGGCATTGTGTTTCGTCATTCACGTTTCCGCTTGCGGGAAACGCTCGAATGACGAGGTGAGCAAATCCGTACCTGCCGCGCAGTATGTTTTGTTCGTCTTTGGGTCCGGAAAGGAACTCGGCCTCCGGCTCCAGGAAGGCTGGTATGACAGAAAGTCCGGCGAAGTGTCAATTTTGTTCGCGCCGGACGATCTCATTCGCCTGAAAGAGGCGAGTTCGACGGAGTCATCCACCCGTTGGACGATTACGGTCGCAGGGGTATCGTGCGGTTCATTTGATTTCAAGGGTGGATTCGAGGGTGGGCCTTTGAATTTCAGGATGAGTCCCGCAGATGCGGCCGCCCTTCCTGATATCATCGAGCATATCAACAGTTTCCCAGAAGCCGAAGTTGCGCCGCAAGGCTTGGATGCCCTCATCCAGAAATGAATGCTGGCGGCGACAAGCGGACAGACCTCTGGAAGAGAAAGCCGACACGTCCGGGGGAGAGGCGGATTCCGTGAGCGCGTCAGGGGCTTCGCTGGAGGTCGCTTTCTGAACACACGCCCGCTGACAATCCACTGGACGCCAGCACGGAAACCCGCCAGACTCCTCCCGCGCTCCCGCACCGCCATGGTCATGAACCGCATTCACGCCGGCAAGTCCTGCCATGCAGGGCGGCGTGTCGGCCGTTCCCGGGGGCTGCCGATCGAGGAGTGGCCGCAACCTACCGTGTCGACGCCGCGGAACGCGAAAAAAGCACAGGCCCCGTTTGGAAGATGCGAGAATCAGGCATGGCATCACGACGTCACGGTCAACTGGCTGAGCTTTCAGAGTGAAGCCTTGAATCAGACCCGGCAAGATCAGAATGACTCGGTCAACAAGATTGACGTTGTCGGGCTGTCTGGGTTGCCGTTTAGTTTTCTTCTCTTTGAGAAGGGTGATTTATATGAATATTGGGTTTGGGAAACAGAACTCTGGTCGTGTGAGTGCGGCGATGGCAGTTGGTGGGCGTGGGATCTGACATTCGAAAAACCCACAAGGAAGCACGGTGCATGGGAATACTTGGACGTAAAGTCCAGTCAAGAGACGAAATTTGATGGGAGTCTGAACGCAAGTGCCTTTGGTGGAGAGGGAGATCTTGAAATTCCACATAAGCGAAAGTAGCTCATGAGTCCTTCCACTGTTAAAGTAAACATCTTTACTGCGGTATTGGTGGCCGGATTGTTGACGCTTCTTGCTTTTCGACTTGTTGCATACAAAGGTCAGCGCACGAGGGTTGTTGAACTTGACAATCAGGTTCCCTCCTCTCCACCGCTGGTCCTTCGCTATCTTGGGACTGATGCAGTAAGGCACATTTTCACCAGCAAGAGCGAATCAATCAGTATTCCGGGTTCGGTGGAATGGGTGGAGTTGTGCAAACCCATCGATGGGATTCCGCATAGTGTGCTCTTCCTTGCCTCCGGAGATCGAATGACTGTTACATTGCCGGTTTCGCTTTCAAAAGGTCAACCGGTTTATGTGGAGACTTATGGGGAATTTTCTGGACTTGCATTCCCACGAAGAAGAGACATGTATATTTTCACCCCCAAGGTTCCACCAGTGACGATTTCGAAATGAAGTTGAGTTAGGTTTCCCGAAACTTTGCAACCGGCAATGAGAAGCACTTCAGGAGCTTTGGTTTCATCAGAGTGCGGAATCCCGTCATCGCGTGACGATTCTCATCATTCGAACAACACCATGAAGACCATGAAGACCTTGGCCATACTTATAACGCTCTTTGTGTGCATTTCATTAAGAGCGCAAAACGAGGACCCGGTTGCTGTGTCGAAGATGTCCCGGTTTGAGGTGGTCGAGTCGGCGGACGGGATCGGTTTCAAGCATTCAGGCAGTCTTTTTGGCGGATCCGCGACCGTTGAACCAAATGGGGACCTGCATGTTGGCATGATGGCGGGTCTTGAGAAGAGTGTGAGGATTGAGCGGTATGCTGATGCAAAGCGCGATGTTTTGTGGCTTTCGCTGGATAATGCCGAGGGCAGCAGGGAGTTGGTTGATCTTGATTTCGACGGTCAGTGGGACTTTGAAGTGAACACGACGCCAGCAAAACTCAAGGGGCGCAAGACTGAAAAGTTCGTTTTGATTGAAGGCAAGCGGCTGGATGTGAGGCGACTGAGTTTAACGACGCCGCAGGTATACTGCGAGGACATGACGGGCAAGACTCTCATTTTTGGTGGTGGTCGATGGACGCCTGGTGAGCCATCAAAGCGGTGAGATGCTGCATGTGGGTGGCAGCTTGAAACTGATGATTAAAGATGTTCCAATGAAAAGAATTGAATTCCTGATTGTTTTCCTGATTGTTGTGATTGCTTCCAGCTGCAGATCGACGAGATTGCCAATGAGTTTGAGCGAGGAGCAACGTAGTGAGGTGAATGCATTCACCCAAGGCTTCCGCGAACTGTGTAACGACCGAGTAGACGTTATTTCCCAACTGCGGATCGAGTCAGCTCCATCAGATGGGTATTATGAGGCTTTGGGTAAGAGCTCTGCACTCGGATGGAGAGCGAAGGATTTGAACCTCAAAGCATTTCGGATTTCGCAATTTCTACCAAATGCTGAAGCCCGCGTTCTGGCAGATAGGCTTAGGAACGAGTGCTACGTGGACATGTCCGCGAATAAAATTCTCAAAACTCTGATGTCGGAGAATTAGAAAGCGGAACGAAATTAATGGCATGAAATCAAAATCAACCCAGGGTAGGCCCGCGGTGCAGGCCAACCCTGGGCTGGGGGGCGCAATCCCGTTGGGATTGGGGGGGCCATGCCAATTTGCCTGGTGGGTTTACATGGTGAGGCTTTGGCATTGGGGGTCACAGGCAGGATGCCCGTGCCACCTTGCTTGTTGGGGCGCGGGCCAATCGTGGGCTAGGGGGCGCAATCCCGTTGGGATTGGGGGGATGCTGGTACGGAGGGCAAGGCCGGGACGGGCTTGTTTGGGGAGGGGTCACAGGCAGGATGCCCGTGCCGCCTTGCTTGTTGGGGCGCGGGCCAACCCTGGGCTGGGGGGCGCAATCCCGTTGGGATTGGGGGGATGCTGGTACGCAGGGCAAGGCCGGGACGGCCTTGTTTGGGGAGGGGTCACAGGCAGGATGCCTGTGCCACCTTGCTTGTTGGGGCGCGGGCCAATCGCGGGCTGGGGTTTGGGAGTTTGAATTTGGGTGGTGGTTGGTGTTGGGGCGGGGCGGAGGCAAGGCCGGGGCGGCCTTGGTGAGAGGGGACGCGGACTGGAAAGTCCGCGCTACGTTGGCATGTGCCGAGGTGACTGGCGATGGCTGGTGGTTAACGTTGGGGCGGGGCGGATGGCTTGGTCGGAGACAAGGGCGGGACGCCCTTGCTACGGTGGTGGGGGGGGCGAGGGCGGGGTGGACCGGGGTGGAAAGTGGTCTGCTTGGGGTGGGAGAACGGGGGAAAAGAATGAAAGGACGAGAGCGTGGTGTGGGGGTGCCGTGGATCCGTGGTTTGCGGGGCTTGCTCTGGGGGGAGCGGGTCATTACGGAGGGGCTGCCGAGAGATCGGGAGAACCGGGCGGCGACGACAAATCAACCAGCAAGAAACCTGACATGAACACAGCAAAGACAGCGACTGCGCGCGGCGCGGCCCGAGTGATGGTGATGACGACTCTGACGATGGGGGTGACGCCGTTGATGGCTGGGGTGCGGATGCCGACGGTGTTTACGGACAACATGATGCTGCAGCGGGATCGTCCGGTGCGGGTGTGGGGTTGGGCGGATGCTGGTGAGGCGGTGGAGGTGAAGCTGGCTGGGGCGGTGGCGAAGGGGACGGCGGATGCGAAGGGGGTGTGGGTGGTGGAGTTGCCGGCGATGAAGTCGGGGGAGAATCTGGAGCTGACGGTGGTGGCTGGGAATACGGTGACGCTGAAGAATCTGATTGTGGGGGACATCTGGGTGTGTTCGGGGCAATCGAACATGGAGATGGCGCTGAATGGGTGTGTGGGTGCGGCGGAGGATGCGAAGGGGGCGAATCTGCCGACGATTCGGCGGATCAAGTTCAACCATGTGATTTCGGGGGTGGAGGAGGAGAATGCGCCGACGGCGACGCAGTGGCAGGTGTGCACGCCGGAGACGGTGCCTGGGTTTACGGCGGTGGGGTTTTATTTTGCGCGGGAGATTGTGAAGCGGACGGGGGTGCCGGTGGGGATTGTGGATGCGAACTGGGGTGGGACGGCGATTGAGCCGTGGGTGGCGACGGCTGGGTTGGCTGGGGTGGAGGCGTTGAAGCCGCAGTTTGAGGCGAAGCAGGAAGCGATCCGTGGGTATCGGGAGCAGTTGCCGAAGGCTCTGGGGGCGGTGGAGGCGTGGGTGGCGCAGACGCGGAAGGATCTGGCTAGTGGTGCGCCGGTGCGTGCGCAGCCGGCGGTGCCGGGGCCACCGGATGCGGGGTGGAGCGGGATGTACAATGCGATGATTCATCCGATTGTGAAGCTGCCGATCAAGGGGGCGCTCTGGTACCAGGGGGAATCGAACGGTGGGGAGGGCGAGAGTTACTATCACAAGATGGATGCGCTGATTGGCGGGTGGCGGAAGGTGTGGGCGCAGGGGGATTTTCCGTTCTATTTTGTGCAGCTGGCGAGTTTCCAGGCGGTGACGGACGATGCGGCGGGCGGGAATGGATGGGCGAAGCTGCGCGAGGCGCAGCGGAAGGCCCTGACGATTCCCAACACGGGGATGGCGGTGATCACGGACACGGTGCCGCTGGCGGAGCGGGATGACATTCATCCGCGGAACAAGTATGATGTGGGGATGCGGCTGGCGCAGTGGGCGCTGGGTCGGGATTACGGGATGAAGGACACGGTGGTGTCGGGGCCGTTGTTCAAGGGGATGGAGGCGAGCGGTGGGAAAGTGCGGTTGAGTTTCGAGCACACGGGGGGCGGGCTGATGGCAGGGAAGAAGGCGGGGCTGGCGGTGGCGGCGGAGGATGCGGGGGCGAAGCTGAAGGGGTTTGCGGTGGCTGGGGCGGATCGTAAGTGGGTGTGGGCGGACGCGGTGATTGAGGGGGACGCGGTGGTGGTGAGTGCGGCGGAGGTGAAGGAACCGGTGGCGGTGCGGTATGGTTACCGGATGAATCCTGAGGGGGCGAATCTGTACAACCGTGCGGGATTGCCGGCGTCGCCGTTCCGGAGTGACGACTGGTGAGCGGTGGAGGGAAGCGATGAAGGGAATGAAATGAGAGACTGGGCTGTGTTTGA